>NZ_CP107716.1:2628273-2953819 GCF_025854335.1 Pelagibacterium flavum | reverse complement strand
GTGCTCGACAATCCCGTTCTCGAACAGCGGGCGCGGTCGATATCGGGCAATCTGCGCTGCCTTGTGTGCCAGAACCAGTCCATCGACGATTCCGACGCCGAACTGGCGCGCGACCTGCGGTTGTTGGTGCGCGAGAGGCTGGTGGCGGGTGATACCGATACCGAGGTCTATGATTTCGTCGTCGCGCGCTACGGGGAATTCGTACTGCTCAATCCGGTCTTTGGGGGGCACACGGTCTTTCTCTGGGTGGCCACACCCATTCTGCTGGGCAGTGGACTGATCGTTCTGGCCATCTGGGCCGTTCGCCGCCGCAAGACCGTAACAGGCAAGCCCGGTCTATCCTCCGAGGAAGAAAAGGCGCTCGAAAGACTGCGCAAGAGTTAGGGGTAGGACCTGGATTTACCGCACTGCGGAAACCCAAACCTTACGCGCGCTTGTGCTTGGTGACGGCCTCTGCCATCAAAAGGCAGGGAGCCTGCCATATGAATTTCGACATTGCTCAAGTCTTGCCGGACGGCCTTTCCTTGTGGGTCGCGCTGACGCTGGTTGCCGTCAGTTTCGTCGCGTCGATGATAACCGCCTTGTTCTCACTGGGCGGCGGTATTGCAATGCTGGCGACGCTCGGGTTGTTTTTTCCGCCAGCCGTAGTCGTTCCCGTCCATGGTCTGGTTCAGCTTGGCTCCAATGGCGGCCGCGCCGTCGTCCAGCGCGCCCATATCCAGTGGCGTCTGATGGTCTGGTTCGGCGCGGGAAGCGTGCTGGGCATCGTTCTGGGTGGGAGTCTTGCGGTGTCGATCCCCGAAGCGCTGTTCCAGGCGGTGATCGGGCTGTTCATCCTCTATTGCGTGTGGGTGCCCCAACCGCGCGTGACGGGACGCGGACCTGTTGCCGACTTTGCAGCGGGCACGATCATTGGCGGGATCGGCATGTTCGTCGGCGCCGTGGGGCCGCTGGTCGCCAATTTCCTGCGCAAGCTCGATGACCGCCGACAATTGATCGCGACCCAGGCGAGCCTGATGACGCTCAACAACACTGCCAAGGCGATCACCTTTACTCTTTTCGGCTTTGCGTTCGCGCAATACCTCCCCTTGGTCCTTGCCATGATCCTGACCGGTTTTCTGGGGACGATCATCGGCAGTCGCATCCTGGACAAGGTATCCGAGGTTACTTTCCGCAGGGGGTTCAAGTTGATTTTGACGCTGATGGCGCTCGAAATGCTCAGGCAGGCGATATGGGGCTAGTGCGCTTGATCGGAACGGCTTTCAGTCACGATTTGGCCCACTCCATTACCAAGATTTAATCTGCATGCAACTGTGCGGAAACCTCGCGCGTATTACATAGACGCCAACAGCAGAAATGAACTGCGTGTAACAGAGAGGATTTTTCCAATATGTCCAACATGCTTTCTACGCCGAAGCGCAAGTGGGTCGCCGCGTCTGCAATGGCAATGATTGTCGCGGCAGGTACGCTTGGCGCCGGCTTCGTCAACACCCAGCCCGCAATTGCCCAGCAGGTGGGAACCAATGTCGGCTCGCCCCCCATGACCGGCTTTGCCGATCTGGTAGAGTCGGTTTCGCCGGCCGTCGTGTCTGTGCAGGTCAGCTCCGAGGTTCCTGTCCAGCAGGTCCAGCGTGGCCCCAACTTCCAGTTCGAATTCCCCGACCTGCCTGAAGATCATCCGCTGCGCCGCTTCTTCGAGCAGTTCGAAGAACCCTTCAATGCTCCGAACCCTGAGCGCCCCAACCGCCCGCGCGAATTCATGCAGGCCGTGGGATCTGGCTTCATCATCTCGGCGGACGGCTACATCGTGACCAACAATCACGTCGTACAGGACGCCACCGAAGTGACCGTGCTGCTTGAGGACGACAGCGAGTTGGCTGTCGACATCATCGGCACCGATCCGCGCACCGATCTGGCGCTGCTCAAGGTTCGCGAAGAGCGCAATGATCTGCCCTTCGTCGAATTTGCCACCGATGAGGCCCGTGTCGGGGACTGGGTGGTCGCCGTTGGTAACCCGTTCGGTCTTGGCGGCACGGTAACGGCTGGTATCGTTTCGGCCCGTGGCCGTGACATCAACGCCTCCTATTACGACGATTTCCTTCAGATCGATGCTGCGGTGAACCGCGGCAATTCGGGCGGCCCCTCGTTCAATACCGAAGGTCGGGTGGTTGGCGTCAACACCGCCATCTTCTCGCCCTCGGGCGGCAATGTCGGTATTGCGTTCGCCATTCCGGCCTCGCTTGCACAGAGCGTGATTTCCCAGCTCCAGGAGACGGGCTTTGTGACCCGCGGCTTCCTGGGTGTGTCGCTTCAGGACCTCAATGACGATCTGGCGGATGCGCTCGGCCTCGCCAACTCCAACGGTGCGCTGGTTACCCAGCCCATCGAAGGCGCACCGGCTGCTGCTGCCGGTGTCGAATCCGGCGACGTCATCGTCTCGGTCAACGGCGAGGGTGTAAACACGGCACGTGAGCTTTCGCGGTTGATTTCCCAGCAGTCGCCGGGCTCCGACGTCAAGCTCGGTATCATTCGCGATGGCGAGGAACTCGACATCACAGTGACCCTCGATCGTCTCGAGGAAGACGAAGAAGCCGCTCCGACGCCCCAGGCTCCGGCGGAAGAAGCCGAACCCGAAACAACAAGCTCGTCGATCGGAGTGACGGTGATCCCCAATGAAGACGGAGACGGGTTGGTGGTCGATTCCATCGAAGCCGACAGTGTGGCGGCCTCTCGCGGTCTGATGCCCGGTGACGTGATCGAGCAGGCCAATGGCGGTGCGGTGTCCTCGCCTGAGGACTTCGAAGCTGCCATCGACGCTGCCCGGAGCGAGGGCAAGTCCGCGGTCTCCCTGCGAGTGTCTCGCGACGGCGTGGTTCGCTTCGTGGGCGTCCCGCTTGAGATCGAAGAGTAAGAACCGATGGGATCGGCCCTCTGTGGGCCGGTCCCTTTTTCGGGGGCGTTCAGTGAAGATATTGCTTATCGAAGATGACCGCGAAGCGGCGTCCTACCTTATTCAGGCCCTCGATGAATGCGGCCACGTCACCCACCATGCCAGCGACGGCGAGACCGGTTTCGCCATGGCGTCGGGCATGGAATATGATGTCTTGATCATCGACCGCATGCTGCCCCGCCGCGACGGCCTTTCGATCATAGAATCCCTTCGGGCCGAGGACGACAACACACCGGTCCTTATCCTGTCGGCGCTTGGAGAGGTCGACGATCGCGTCACCGGCTTGCGCGCCGGTGGTGACGATTATCTCGTCAAACCCTACGCTTTTTCCGAACTTCTCGCCCGCATCGAGGTCATGGCGCGCCGGTCTGCTCCGAGCGAGGCAGCCACTTCATATCAGGTGGGAGATCTGACGCTGGATCGTTTGTCGCGCAAGGTCGAGCGGGCAAACGAAACCATTCTCCTCCAGCCGCGCGAATTCCGCCTGCTCGAATATCTCATGAAGAACGCCGGCCGGGTCGTGACCCGGACCATGCTGCTCGAAAATGTCTGGGACTACCACTTCGATCCCCAGACCAATGTGATCGACGTGCATATGTCGCGGCTGCGCGGCAAGGTGGATAAGGGTCATCAACGCCAGCTGCTGCAGACCGTGCGCGGCGCCGGATACATGATCCGTGACTGACACGGCCCCCCGGACTTTTCGATTGCGCTCGCTGTGGCGGACCACCACGGTCCGGCTCACGGCGATGTTCATCGCGATCTTTGTGGGCTTTGCCATCGTGCTTTTGGGGCTGATTGCCTATCAGAGCGCCATCCAGATCCAGCGCGAGCAACTGCGCGATGTCGAGCGTGAGATCGTCCAGATACGTCTTCTGGCCAACCAGTCGGGCGTGCGCGCCGTGGCCTTTGCCGTCCAGAGGCTGGCCGACAGGCCAGGGCCGGGCATCTATTATCTTGGCGATCCTACCGGCGTCATGATCGCCGGCAATGTCACGGACTTTCCAGCGGTCGTCCTTGCCGAGCCTGGGCGTTACGAGCTCAATTACGAGCGTGGCCGGGAAATCTATGGCGGGCCCGAAGACGAGGTGCAGACGAGCGGTACGGCCATCGTGGAATCGCTCGAACTGCCCAACGGCCTGCGGCTGATCATCGGTCGGGATGTGGGAGAGCGGCGCGGGTTCAATGCCATTATCCTGCGGACGTTTTTCGGGGGCGTCATCGGAATCATTTTGCTTTCGGTTCTCGCCGGCGGACTGACGGCCCGCTATGTGCTGCGCCGCATTGACGCCATTACCGGGACGTCCAACAAGATCATGTCGGGCAATCTGTCCGAGCGCGTTCCGGTAACCGGCCGCAATGACGAGTTCGATGCCGTGGCCACGAGCCTTAACGCAATGCTCGAGCGCATCGAGCGGCTTATGGTGGGCCTCAAGGAAGTGACCGACAACGTTGCCCACGACCTCAAGACCCCGCTGACCCGCCTGCGCAACAAGGCCGAGGCGGCGCTGCGCAATCCCGATCCGGAGGCGCGGCGGGTGGCGCTCGAAACCACCATCGCCGAATCCGATCAGCTTATCCGCACCTTCAACGCGCTGCTGCTTATTGCGCGGGCTGAAGCGGGCACCTCGACCGGAGCCTTCTCCGACATAGATCTCAGTGAAGTGGTCGCCGATGTGGCTGAGCTCTATACGCCGGTGGCCGAAGACGCCGGCATGACGCTGGAAACCTCCATCGCCTCGGGAATCAGACTCGATGCGAACCGCGAACTTATCGGTCAAGCCCTTGTGAACCTTGTCGAAAACGCCATAAAGTACGGTCAGAGTTCCGAAGGCGGCAGGATAGCCATTTCTGCACGACGGGAAGCGGGGAGGATCGTCATTGAAGTCGCTGACAAGGGCCCCGGCATTCCCGAGGCGGACCGCACACGGGTCTTCGAGCGTTTCGCGCGACTGGAAGCCAGTCGCACCGAGCCGGGAGCGGGGCTGGGCCTGGCGTTGGTTTCGGCCGTCGTTCGTCTGCACAGGGGCGACATTCGGTTCGAGGACAACGGTCCTGGCGCAAGAGCCGTCATTACCTTCCCCGCGCCGTAAGGCGATTTTGTCATGACCGCACTGGGGCTGCAATTGCGCGCGCTCGATGGCGCGCCCGGAAGCTCGGCGTTGCCGGACGATTTGGTTGAAGCGCTGACTCAGAGCGAGCGTGCTGCTTTCCAAAGCGTTGCAGGCACCCTGGGACCGGTTTTTTCAACCGCGCCATATCTGCGCGACCTCGCGATCCGCCATGCTCAATGGTTTGCCGGAGTTTTAGAGCTCGAGCCGGAAACCGCCTTTTCCGAATTGATTGCCGACATGACATCGGCGGGATCGTGTGAAGCCGAGAGCGAATTGGCCCAGCGCTTGCGGATCGGCAAGGCGCGCGGGGCGCTGCTCTCTGCGGTTGCCGAAATCGGTGGTGTCTGGACCGCGCGGGAAACCACGCGCTGCATGTCCGATCTTGCCGATGCCGCGCTCGAAGCGGCGCTCGATTTTCTGATGGCAGAGGCTGCGCGTGAGGGGAAGCTGGTCCAGCCGGTCGAACAGGCCCGTGCCGCCAATTCGGGTCTGGCGATCTTTGCGCTGGGCAAGCATGGCGGGCAGGAGCTGAACTACTCCTCTGACATCGACATCGTGGCATTCTACGATCCCATGGTGGCGGTGCTGCCCGACGATGCCGATCACAACAAATTCTACGTCCGGATCATCCGCCGCCTGGTCTCGATCATGCAGGACCGCACCGCCGATGGGTATGTCTTCCGCACCGATGTGCGCCTGCGCCCCGACCCCGGCTCGACCCCGGTGGCCATCTCGTTTGATGCGGCGTTGGGCTACTATGAATCGCGTGGCCAGAACTGGGAGCGGGCGGCCTGGATCAAGGCGCGGCCCTGCGCGGGCGATATCGGGGTGGGCAATCAGTTCCTAAAGGAACTGGCGCCATTCATCTGGCGCAAGCACCTCGATTTCGCCATGATCGCCGACATTCAGGCCATGAAGCGCCAGATCAACATTCACCGCAAGGTCGGTGAACAGCGCGTGCTCGGCCATAACGTCAAACTGGGGCGCGGCGGCATTCGCGAGATCGAATTTTTTGTCCAGACCCAGCAATTGATCGCCGGCGGCCGCGATCCCGACTTGCGCGTGCGACCCACCGTCAAGGCCCTGGCGGCACTGGTCGCGGGCCAATGGATCAGCGCCGCGGCGGCAGACGACCTCGAAGAAACCTATTGGTTCCTGCGGGCGGTCGAAAACCGGCTCCAGATGCTGCGCGACGAGCAGACCCATGTAATGCCGGAGACCGAAGAGGGTGTCGGCGAAATCGCACTGCTCATGGGGTGCGAAACCCGCGAGGCGTTCGAGGCCGATTATCGCGCCGCGCTGGCGCGCGTATCGGACTATTACGCCGAACTGTTTTCCGAGGGTGAAAGTCTTTCGGGCGAGTTGGGCAATCTGGTCTTTACCGGCTCTGACGATGATCCCGATACGCTCGAAACACTCGCAAATCTGGGGTTTTCCGATCCAGCAGCAGTTTCAGCCACCATCCGCAAATGGCACTATGGCGGCTATGCCGCGACCCGCGCCTCAAAGGCGCGCGAGCATTTGACCGAGCTGATTCCGGGGCTGCTCAAGACCTTCGCCGACAGCGGCAACGCCGACATCGCCTTTGCCCGGTTCAATGACTTTCTCACCCGCCTGCCGGCCGGCGTGCAGATGTTTGCGCTGCTGCGCAACCACGCTCATCTGCGCCAATTGCTGCTCGATTTCATGTCGTCTGCTCCCCGTTTGGCCGAAGCCGTGATCCACCGGGCCCATGTGGTGGACGGACTGATCGATCCGCACTTTGCCGGAGATATCGCAACCTCGGATTCGCTTGTGGCGAGTGTCGATGCGTTTCTGGCCGAGGCCCGCAGCTTTGAAGATCTCATCGACCGGGCGCGCATCATCGGCCAGGAACAGAAATTCCTTATCGCCGCCGGGCTGGTAGGAGGAGCGCTGTCCGCGCAGCAGGCCGGACGCCAGTTCACAGCGCTCGCCGAAACGCTGCTGGCGCGCCTGTTTGCCGCTGTGCGTGAAAATTTTGCGCAGCGTCACGGCACGGTCCCTGGCGCGCGGGTCGGACTGCTCGGTTTCGGCAAGATGGCCAGCCGGGAGATGACGCTGACCTCCGATCTCGACTTCATCCTGCTCTACGATGTGCCTGAAGGGACAACGGGTTCGGATGGCGGGCGCGAACTGGACGTCGCCACCTATTTCACGCGCCTTACCCAGAGGCTGGTTGCCGCCATTTCCGCGCCGACGGCCGAGGGCGTGCTTTACGAGGCCGATATGCGTCTGCGCCCGTCGGGCAATGCCGGACCGCTCGCCACGAGTCTCAAGCGCTTCCGAACCTACCAGAGCGATGAGGCCTGGACCTGGGAGCACCTGGCGCTGACTCGTGCCCGCGTGGCCATCGGTGACGTGGGGCTGGCCGAAACCGTCGATGCCGAGATCGCCCGCATCATGGCGCTGCCGCGCGACCGGTCAAAGATCGTCGGCGACGTGCTAGATATGCGGGCCTTGATGGCCAGGGAGCGCCCGCCCCGACACCCGTTCGACCTCAAATTGCACGATGGCGGACTGGTCGATCTCGAGTTCATCGCCCAGACAGCGCAATTGCTCGAAGGGGCCAAGCTCGAAGTGCCACAGGCGCCGCCGGCCAAAGTGCTGTTGCGGCTGGCCGAAACGGGCATCCTGCCGCAAGGCGAACGTCTTGCGGAAATCCATGCGACCTATGCGACGATCCTGCAATTGATGAGCGCGTGCCTCGTTGATCCGCTCAAGGACGAGGGGTGGACGCCCGCTTTTCGCGAGTTGGTGGCGCGGCGGGCCAATTATCCGGACTTTTCCAGGCTGGAAGCCGATATCGGGGCGATGCGTGCCGAGGTGGGCGAGGCGGCAGCGCAGTTCTACCAAACAATGCGGGGCTAAGCCGCCCGCGCTGCGGCGATGGGGGTCGGAAGCCGGTCCTGGGTGGGCGGTGCCATAGGCAGTGAAATTGCCACTGTGGTCCCAACCCCTTCAAGCGAGTCGATGGCCAATCGCCCGCCGCTCTGTTCGGCGACGGCGCGCGCCATCGCGATGCCGAGTCCCACGCCGTCATGATCGCGCGCGAAGGCTGCATCCGGTAGCGCGAAGGGTTGGGAAAGTCTGCTCATTTGCTCCGCGCTCATCCCGATGCCTGTATCGGTCACCTCAAGCACGACGCCATTATCCGCCGGCCAGGCGGCGACCCGGATCATGCCGCCAGCCGGTGTGAACCGCAGTGCGTTCTCGACGAGGTTGGCCAGCATGAGATCGAGGTAATGGCGGTCGGCGGAAAGCCATCCCCGGGTCCGCCGCGCCACCTCCAGCCGGATGCCTGCCTTGGCGGCGCGACCGGCAAAACGGACCGAACAGCCCGAAAGCAGATCATCGATTGCGATGGAGTCTTTTTTCAGCGTCTTGCGACCGCCTTCGAGTTCGGCAAATTCTAGGATTTCCCCAAAAGAGGTCAGCAGTTTTTCGCCGGCGCATTTGATGTCGGCGACGTAGGATTGATATTTGGCGTCGCCCAACGGCCCGAATGTCTCCAGCGCGATCATGTCGGCAAAGCCGATGATGTGGTTGAGGGGCGTGCGAATTTCGTGGGAGAGATGGGCCAGAAAGCTGGTCTTGGCGCGGCTCGATGCTTCCGCCTTGATCTTTTCCTCGTGATAGCGCCGTGCCAACAGGCGCTGTTCTTCGCGGATCGATCCCAGAAGGCGATCGGCTGCCTTGCGTTCGGTAATGTCGGTCACGATCGTAACGAAGCCGCCGGACGGGCAGGGCCGTTCGTCCAGCATCACCACCGAGCCGTCTTCCCGCACCACCTCGACAACGCGCTGACGTGCTGTATCGAGGACCGGCCTTGCGGAAATCTCGCCCGAGATCGTCTTGCTGATATCGGAATAGCATATTCCGGGCGCCGTCGCGGCCGGATCAAGCCGCAAGAGACGTGTAAAGGCGGGATTGGTGCAAACAAGCCGTCCGTCCTCGGACCAATGCGCAAGCCCGTAGGGAACGGCCTCGATGGCCGGAAGCATGGCGGTGCGCCGTCGCGATGCCTTGCGCGCTGAATGCCTGATCGCGATGATACCGAACAACAAGGCCATAAGGATCCATCCATGGCGCCAGGCGAGATCCTCCAGAATTGAGAGCTTCGGCACGAACACGGCCAGGTTTCCGCCGTTGTCGGACAAGGTTGTCGTCGCCTGCACGTAGTGGTCCGGCGAAAGCGGGAACGCCGCATCCAGTTGAGGTGCGGAGCTGAACAATACCTCCCCGGTCCTGGCCAGCACGGCAAAATGTGTGCCGTCCGAAAGGGCTGGCGGGATGGTTGGGCTGGCCGTGGAGAACTGTCCGGGTTCTATTTGGGCCGCCGCCAGGGCGGCGACCAGTTGGGCGCGTTCTTCAAGTTCTGCGTGGGAGCGGGCGATGTCGTTGCCAACGAAAAAGCCGGCCGAAGCCAGAGTGGCGACCAGGACGAGGAGCACTGGAGCGGGGAAGCTGCTGGCCGAAGCGCGCTGAAAGACGCCGCCTGCGGTGCCCCCGAATCCCTTATCGCTGACGCCGGATGACTCCGCCGAACCCATGCCCGATCAACCGCATTCCAGCGGCTGCCCCAACCAATTCCATGATGCTAAGACTTTGAATCGGTTGAATGACTCTTGTCCATAGGCATTTTTTGCCGGTGTTTGATCCGGCCAAAATTGTTGAGTCGGCAGAGTCACTTAGGGCCGAGAAAAATATTTCCGCTTTGTTAAGGATTGCGCCGCGCCGAGCATATGTCATCGAAGAGACATGCGACTCGTCCTCAAGGCTGCTATTCTGTCCGGCTTGCCTGGCCGGTTTTATCGGGTGTCGGATTCGCCGGCGCGAAATCGTCCTTATGCCGGCCAATGCTTGACGAAGCTCGGAATTAAATTTATCAAGTATTAGCTTGCTAAATTAATATCGCTATTTCCGTTCGCGCATGTGGGAAGGCGCGGGCGGTGATGCCTGTCCTCTTCCCTTCTGGTTGTCCGATGTTCCGTTGGTTTGAAAATCTGCTCAACCCCTATCCGCCCGATGCGCCCTCGCAGCCGCCAAAATCGCTATTGGCCTTCTGCCTGCACTACATGGATGGCGTAAAGCTGCCGCTGATTGCCATGGCGGTGCTCTCGACGCTCGTTGCGCTGGCCGAGATCGCCCTGTTCGGGTTTCTGGGCAATGTCATTGACTGGCTTTCAGCCGCGGACAAGGAAACATTTCTGGCCGACGAGGGCCCGATGCTGTTCTGGATGAGCCTGTTCGTGCTGCTGGTCGTGCCGACGCTGGTGCTGATCTCCAACCTGATTATCCACCAGACGCTTCTGGGCAATTTCCCCCAGAGAATCCGCTGGATGGCGCACCGCTATCTCATCCGCCAATCGATGAGCTATTTCCAGGACGAGTTTGCCGGCCGCATTGCCACCAAAGTGATGCAGACGGCGCTGGCCGTTCGCGAAACGGTGATGAAGCTGCTCGATGTCTTGAACTATGTCATCGTCTATTTCATCGGCGCCGTCGTGCTGGCGGCCATGAACAATGTCTGGCTGGCATTGCCCTTTGTCGTCTGGGTGGTCGCCTATGTCCTGCTGCTCCGCCATTACGTGCCCAAACTGGGCAAGATTTCCGAGCTTCAGGCCGACGCGCGCTCGATGATGACCGGACGGATCGTCGACAGCTACACAAACATCGCAACGGTCAAGCTGTTCTCTCATTCGAGCCGGGAGGAAACCTATGCCAAGCAAGCCATGGATGAGTTCCTCGACACCGTCCATGGTCAGATGCGCTATGTGACGATCCTCAACCAGGGCATTACCATCCTCAACGGCTTGCTGCTGTTTGCCGTCGGCTTTGTCGGCATCTGGCTCTGGCTCGATGATCTGGTAAGCGCCGGCGCCGTTGCGGCGGCCGCCGCCATCGTTTTGCGGTTCCAGGGCATGAGCCAGTGGATCATGTGGGAAATGTCGGCGCTTTTTGAGAACATCGGCACTGTGCGCGATGGCATCAATTCGCTCTCGCTGCCCTCAATCGTTGCCGACGAGCCCGATGCGCCGAGACTGGAGCGGGTGAAGGGTGACATCGTATTCAAGGACGTGGCGTTCAACTACGGCAAGAAGGGTGAAGATGCATCCTCCAAGGTCATCGAGGGCCTGAACCTGCACATCCGCGCTGGCGAAAAGATCGGCCTGGTCGGCCGCTCGGGTGCGGGCAAGTCGACCATCGTCAATCTTTTGCTGCGGTTTTACGATCGCCAGAGCGGGCACGTTTTCATCGATGGCACCGATGTCGCCACGGTGGCCCAGGATTCACTGCGCGCAAATATCGGGGTCGTGACCCAGGACACCTCGCTCCTGCACCGTTCGGTAGCCGACAACATCAAATATGGCCGTCCTGACGCCACCGATGAGGACATGATAGCCGCGGCGCGTCAGGCCGAAGCGCACGATTTCATCCTGTCGTTGGTCGACGCAAAGGGTCGCAAAGGTTACGACGCCCATGTGGGCGAGCGCGGCGTCAAGCTCTCGGGCGGCCAGCGTCAGCGCATCGCCATTGCCCGGGTACTGCTCAAGGATGCCCCGATCCTTGTGCTCGATGAAGCCACGTCTGCGCTCGACTCAGAGGTGGAGGCGGCAATTCAGGGCCAGCTCGACATGCTCATGGAAGGCAAGACGGTCATCGCCATCGCCCACCGGCTCTCGACCATCGCGGCCATGGACAGGCTTATCATCCTCGAAGAGGGCAGGGTGGTGGAACAAGGCACCCATGCCGAGCTTGTGGAAATGGGCGGCACCTATGCCCGCCTATGGGCACGCCAGTCCGGCGGGTTCATCGACGCGGATGCCGAGGAGGTCGCCGCGCAATAACGAAAGACGGGAAGGCTGGCGGCGGCAGAAGGTGATGTCTAAGATATATCTTGACATAATCTCCCGCCGGCACCATTTATCGATACATGACGCAAGAAACCCTCAGCCTTCCGGCCCGAATCTCCAAAATTTTCGAAACCTGGATCAAGCCCTTCGAGCAAAAGGGCGACATCCAGCCGCCCGACACCATCTGGGCGTTCCTGTGGTACTATGTCCGCCAGGCCAAGGCACCCTATCTTGCGGTCCTGCTGTTTACCGGCCTCACCTCGTTGTTCGAGGCGCTGTTCTTTTTCTATATGGGCCGGCTTATCGACCTGCTCGAAAGCACCGATGCAACCGGCGGTTGGGCCGGACTGATTTCCGCCCACGGCACCGAACTTGCCATCATGCTGGCCGTTGTCGTGATCGGGCGCTTTGCTGCCCCCTCGCTCCAGGCGCTGGTCGAGGAACAGACCATAGGCCGGGGATTCAACACCATGGTGCGCTGGCAGACATATGCCTACGTGTCGCGCCAGTCGATCCGCTTCTTCAACGATGATTTTGCCGGACGGCTGGTCACCAAGGTGTCTCAGGCCGCCCAATCGCTCAACGATTTCGTCTCCAGCGTCATTCAGATCGGCTGGGCGCTGACCATTTTTGCCGGCACGACTATTTTTCTGTTCGCCCAGCTCGACTGGCGCATGGCGGCACTGGTCGTGATCTGGATCGCGGCGATTCTCTTGATGGCCCGTTATTATGTGCCTCGCATGCGCGCCCGCGCCGCCGAAAATGCCGAAAACGCCTCGGTGCTCAACGGCCGCATCACCGACAGCTTTGCCAACGTTCAGACCTTGCGCCTGTTCGGAAATGCCGAGGACAACGATACCTACGTCAAAAGGGGTTTTGAGCGCTTCCTCGATTCCGCGACGCGGCTGGCCCGTCTCGTCACGGGCATGCGGGCCTCGATGGGCCTTCTCAGCACCGTGATGATCATGGCTTTCGGCTGGCTGGCCATCCAGCTCTGGACGACGAACGCCATCACCGTGGGCGCTATCGCCTTCACGCTCAGCCTTGTGCTACGCCTCAACATGATGCAGGGGCGCCTCATGGGGCAGCTCAACGGCATGATGCGCCATTTCGGCGTAGCCCAGAATGCGATGGAAACCATCGCCCAGCCCCTCGAATTGACCGACGCGCCCGATGCTAAGCCGCTCAAGGTCACCGGGGCTGGGATCAAATTCGAAAATGTCAGATTTCACTACGGCCGCGACAAGGGCATCATCGAGGGCGTCGATCTCGATGTTCGCCCCGGCGAAAAGATTGGGCTGGTCGGCCATTCGGGCGCCGGCAAATCCACGCTCGTCAATCTGCTGCTGCGCTTTTACGACCTCGAGAGCGGCCGCATCCTGATCGATGGGCAGGATATTTCCACCGTTACCCAGGAATCGCTGCGCGCCAATATCGGGGTTGTGACCCAGGACACGGCCCTGCTGCACCGTTCAGTCAAGGCCAATATCCTGTTCGGCAAGACCGGCGCGAGCGAAGAGGAAATGGTTGCCGCTGCAAAAAGCGCCGAGGCCCATGAGTTCATCATGGACTTAAAGGACAGCCGTGGCCGCGCGGACTATAACGCGCAGGTAGGCGAGCGCGGGGTCAAGCTTTCCGGCGGTCAGCGCCAGCGCGTTGCCATCGCCCGTGTGCTGCTCAAGAACGCCCCCATCCTTGTGCTCGACGAAGCAACATCCGCGCTCGATAGCGAGGTGGAGGCGGCCATTCAGAGCCAGCTCGACAAGCTTATGGACGGCAAGACGGTGATCGCCATAGCCCATCGCCTCTCGACCATTGCCGCCATGGACCGGCTGGTCATCCTCGATCATGGCCGCATCGTCGAGGAGGGCACCCATGATGCGCTTCTGGCGCGGGGTGGTCACTATGCCCGGCTCTGGGAGCGTCAGTCCGGCGGCTTCCTCGATCTCAGGGACGAGGCGGCTGAGTGATTAGAGCCTGTCATGTTGAAATGGAAACACCTGTGCCCCGACGCCCGAACGGGCTTATGAGATGGCCGGCATCGCATGCGCCCGCTCGAACCCCGGATGCATCCGGTGGACGACAACACAGGTGCTTCCATTTCAACATGACAGGCTCTAAAGCCAGCGGCGAGTCTTTGTCAGAAACGTTTCGTAATCCGTCCCGAACTTACCCGTGAGATAGGCCTCTTCGCGCCGAACCACCACGCGATCGAGGACGAACCACAAGACCGGCAGCGCGATAAGGGTCCATTCCAGCGCAAAGAGAAGACCGATGCCGGTAAAACTCAGCAGGAAGCCGACATACATCGGATTGCGCGTGAACCTGTAGGGGCCATGCGCAACGATGGTCGTTGTGGGTTTGAAAGGTTCCGGATTGGTCCCTGCGGCTTTGAACAGCCTGAACGCCCAGATATCGAGCGTGAGCCCTGCGACAAGCAGCATCCCGCCCACCAGCGTTTGCAGCGAAAACAGCGCCGGAGGGGCCAGAAACCGGATCGGCACCACAAATTCCAAAACCGTCGCCAGCACCAGAAATCCGACCGGATAGGTCGGAGGCAGATGCGGCAGGCCGGGATTGTCCCGATCGATATCGTTCATAATGGCCTCCTGGGCGCAATTGGAGATTTCCATTTCATCTCGACATTGAACTAAAGTAGAAGGCGAGACCACACCTGCAAAGCATCCCAGAGCGTTAGGAGGAGAGACGCCATGGCCGAACGACGCGCCGCACTCCAAGAGGTAATCGATTACAAGGCGCTCGATCTCGGCGGCCGCTTTTCCCTTTCTGCACCGGAGCGAGGCTGGTCGGGGGAGATAACGCTTCCCGGCGACGTTCATACGGCCCTGCTCGAAGCCGGCGAAATTCCCGACCCCTATTTTGGCCAGAATGAAGACGCGGTTGCTTGGGTCTATAAGACCCCCTGGACCATCGAGCGGCGCTTTGATGTGCCCGCAGACATGGCACAAGGCTATCTGACGCTCACCCTCTCCGAGGTCGATTGCATTGCAACGGTGTTTCTCAACGGAGAGGCGATCGCGCAAACCCAGAACCAGTTCATCCGCTACGATCTCGACGTAACGGGCAAGATAAGGGCAGGGGAAAATACCCTCACCATCGCCTTCGCCGTGGTGCCCGACGTCGCGAAAGCCCGTGCCGATGCCCACCCCTTTCCCATCCCCTACGCCGCTATGAACCAGAAGGTCGCGCACCTCAATTTCGTACGCAAGACCGCCTGTCACGCGGGATGGGACTGGGGCATCTGCCTGATGCCTGTTGGCGTCTATGGCCGTATTGAATTGCGCCGATCCGCATTGGCGCGCGCCGAAAGCGTCCAGGTCGAACAGCATCACCATAAGGGCAGGGTGAATCTGGTTCTCAGGACCAGAGTCCACACCTTTGATTCTGGTACAGTTTCCCTGACCCACACGATTGACGGCCAGACCCTCGGCGGCAACACCGCCGTGGACAAGGGTGAGAACCTCATCGAACACAGGGTAACCATCGACAGCCCCAAGCTCTGGTGGCCCGCAGGGCAGGGCGACCAGCCGCTCTATGATCTGGTCACCGACCTCGACGGTGAAACAGCCACCCGAAAGATCGGCCTTCGCAAGCTCGAATGGATCGTGGAGGCCGACGAGATCGATCACAGCTTCAAATGCCGCATCAATGGCCGCGACATCACCATGATGGGCGCCAACTGGATACCGGCCGACGCAATCCCCTCGCGCATCACGCCCGAAGTGGTCGAAGACCTGCTGAAAAGCGCCAGAGCCGCCAACTATAACATGCTGCGTGTTTGGGGTGGGGGGCAGTACGAGCCGGACTGGTTCTACGATCTGTGCGACCAGATGGGACTGCTCATCTGGCATGACTTCATGTTTTCGTGCATGCCCTATCCGTCCGACCGCGCATTTCTTGCGGACGTGCAAGCCGAAATCACCCAGCAGGTCCGCCGCCTTTCTCATCACGCCTCGATTGCCCTTTGGTGCGGCGATAACGAGGTGATCGGCTCGCTTAACTGGTATCCCGAAACAAAAGCCAATCGCGACCGGCACCTTGCCAATTACGACAGGCTTTCCAAACTGCTCGCCGAGATCGTCGAGGACGAGGACCCCCAGCGCCGCTTCTGGCCGTCCTCGCCCTCACTGGGCTACCTGGATTTCGCCGACGGCTGGCATATCGATACGCGCGGCGACATGCATTTCTGGGATGTATGGCACTCGGCAAAACCCTTCGAACACTACCGCACGGTGCAGCCGCGCTTTGCCTCCGAATTCGGATTCCAGTCATTCACCTCGATGAATGTCATCGAGAGCTTCACCCAAGCCTCCGATCGCAATCCCTCCTCGCCGGTGATGGAAACCCACCAGCGTAACGATGGCGGCAATGCCCGCATTCTTGAAACCATGTGCCGCTATTTCCGCTTCCCCAAGGGGTTCGAGGAGATGGTGTTCCTCTCGCAGGTTCAGCAGGGGCTGGCCATCAAGACGGCCATCGAATTCTGGCGCTCCACCAAGCCGCGCTGCATGGGCATGCTGTACTGGCAGATCAACGACATCTGGCCGGTGGCGAGTTGGTCCAGCCTTGATTACGGCGGCCAGTGGAAGCTGCTGCACTACCTCGCCAGGCGCTTTTTTGCGCCCATCAGCATCGTCGCTATCCCCGATGACAATGGCATTGTCATCAAGGGCATGAACGACGGGCCGACACCTGCGGAGATTACGCTCGATATGATCGCAGTGGATATGGAAGGTGTCGTCAAACCCTTGCACGGACTCGATGTTTCGCTCGGACTTGAATCTGCATCTGAACTGGCTCGCGTATCACGCGAGGCATTGGCGGACGGACAGTTTCTGATGCTCGAATGGCGCGATCGCAACGGCGCGCTGATCGGCAGAAACGACTTCTTTCCGCGCGCCCATAAATACTACGATCTGCCCGCAGCAACGGTCAGCGCGCGCTGGGCGCAAGGCGTGAACGGTCCCGAACTCACCCTGCAATCGGATGCGTGTGCCTTCTTTGTCACGGCTCAGGTCGAACCTATGGGATATTTCTCGGACAACTGTTTCACCCTCTTGCCCGGTCGTCCGGTAACCCTTAGCTTCTCGCCTCGCAGGGGTGCGGCGCCGGGCCTGGACGATCTCCAAAATTCATTGCGGATCAGCCATTTGGCGGAAACATATTGAGCAGACGGAGATCACGGGATGAAGCGTTCCCGCGTCAATGAAATCATTTCTGAAGCGGACGAATTCATCCGCTCTTTCGGCTATATCCTGCCCCCCTTCGCCTATTGGACGCCGTCCGAAATGAAGGACAAGCAGGACCAGATCGACAACATCCTGCGGTCGGGCCTGGGCTGGGACGTGACCGATTACGGGCAGGGCGATTTCGACGGGTTGGGCCTGTTCCTGTTCACCGTGCGCAATGGCGATGCGGCCGATCTCGGCAAGGGGCGGGGCATGCTGTATGCGGAAAAGATCATGATCTCGCGTCACGACCAAATCTCGCCCATGCACCGTCACACCATCAAGGCCGAAGACATCATCAATCGCGGCGGCGCCACCCTGGCGCTTCAGCTCTACAATGACGACGGAACCGGCGAGGGCATCGACACCTCGGGGGAAGTCGAAGTGTTTACTGACGGGATTCGCCGTGTTCTGCCCGCCGGCGGGATTCTCGAATTGTCGCCCGGCGAAAGCGTCACCCTGTTGCCGGGCAACTGGCACAAGTTCTGGGGCGAAGGCGGCGACGTGCTGATCGGTGAGGTTTCCACAGTCAACGACGATCGCACCGACAACACGTTCCTCGATCCCATCGGGCGGTTCTCCGAGATCGAGGAAGACGTCGACCCCATCCACCTGTTGGTGTCGGACTATGAAAAATGGTTTGGGGTCGGGGGCAACTCGGGCTACTGACGCCATCGTGATAGTGGAGCGGCGGAACAAGAAATGTCTCGTACGATTGGCAAAGTGTGCCAATCAACGAGGAGTCAACAATGTTCCGCCAAGTTCTTGCCGGCCTTGCCTGCGCGACAGCGCTTACCGCACCCGCCATTGCCCAGACCTTTGAAACCGAAGCAGGTTCGGTAACGCTTGCTCCGGTTGTCGAGGGGCTGCAATCGCCTTGGGGCATGGTGTTCCTGCCCGATGACAGCATGCTGGTGACCGAACGGTCTGGCAATTTGCGGCACGTCACGGCGGACGGATCGATTTCCGACCCGATTGGCGGCACACCCGAGGTGGTCTTTGAGGGGCAGGGTGGTCTGCTCGATGTAGCGCTCGATCCCGAATTTGAAACCAATCGCTATGTCTATGTGAGTTATGCCGAACCCGGTGATGAGGCGGGGACGAATTCAACAGCCGTGGCCCGTGGCGTTCTGAACGACGACATGACCCAGTTGTCCGATGTTGAAGTCATCTTCTCCCAGCGGCCCAAGCTGCCCTCGACGCTGCATTTCGGCTCGCGCCTGGCGTTTGACGAGGATGGCTATCTGTTCATCACCACCGGTGAACGGTCCGACGCCGAGTTCCGCGTCCAGGCGCAGGATCTCGATTCCCATCTCGGCAAGGTCATCCGCATCCTGCCCGACGGATCGGTGCCCGAGGACAACCCCTTTGTCGATACCGAAGGCGCGTTGCCTGAAATCTGGAGCTATGGCCATCGCAACATGCAGGGTGCCGACATGCACCCCGAGACCGACCAGCTTTGGGTGGCAGAGCATGGACCGCGCGGTGGCGACGAACTCAACAAGATCGTGCCCGGTGGAAACTACGGCTGGCCCCTGCTGACCGAAGGCACCGAATATTCCGGCGACCCCATCAATCCGCCCGAAGATCTGCCCGATGACCTGGTGGAAGCCGAGCGGACCTGGGTGCCATCGCCGGCACCGTCGGGGCTTGCGTTCTATACCGGCGAATTGTTTCCCCAATGGCAGGGTGATGCCTTCATGGGCGCTCTGGCCGGCACGGATCTGATCCGCATCGACCTCGAAGGCGAGGATGTCGTGGGTGATGAATTCCTGTTCGGCGACGATTTTCCCCATCGCATCCGCGATGTGACCCAGGGTGACGACGGTGCACTCTATCTCATCACCGACGCAGATCCGGGGCAGATTCTGCGGTTGAGCCCGGCGCAGTGATGCGATAATCAGGCCAGGCATCGGGGGAACCGATGCCCGGGCCCTGCCAGGCGCCCGGAGCGGGATCGAACTCGCACAGGGTGAGAGGCACCCTTGCTGGTCCCGTGCATTTTGGGGACCAATCATGTTCACCAGAACCCTGCTCGCGGCAGCGCTTTATGGCGCTGCCTCCATTTCGTCCGCGCCGGCTCAGGAGTTCACCTTCCGGCTGCACCAATTCCTGCCCATGACCGACAGCGTGCCGCGCGAAGGACTGATCCCCTGGGCCGAGACCATAGAAGATCAATCGGAGGGGAGGATAAAAATCGAATATTATCCCTCGATGATCCTTGGCGGCGCACCTCCCAACCTGTTCGATCAGGCCCAGGATGGTGTGGTCGATCTGATCTGGACGGTGCTCGGCTACACGCCGGGGCGCTTTCCCAAGTCAGAAGTGTTCGAGATGCCGTTCCTCGTGACAAACGCCGAGGATACCTCGCGTGCTTTCCAGCGTTATGTCGAAGAAAACGCCATGGACGAGTTCGCCGACGTCAAGCTGATCGCCGTGCATACCCACGGACCCGGCGTTTTCCATTCGTCCAGTCCAATCGAAACGCTCGACGATCTCGCCGGGCTGAAGGTGCGTGGGGGATCTCGGGTCATTTCCGCCATGCTGACCGATCTGGGCGCCGAGGCCATCGGCATGCCCGTCCCGCAGGTGCCTGAAAGTCTGTCGCGCGGCGTGATCGATGCCGCGACCATTCCCTGGCAGGTAACGATGGCGTTGCGCACCAGCGAGATCGTTTCCCATCACACCGAGTTCTCAGGCAATCAAGGGCTTTATACGCAGACTTTTGCCTTCGTCATGAACCGCGACAGCTACGAGAGCCTTCCAGACGACCTCAAGGCCGTGATTGATGCCAATACCGGCGTGGAGTGGGCCGGGCGGTTCGGTGCGGCCAATGATGCCGACGATATCGTGGCTCGCAATGAGGCGCTGGGGCGTGGCAATGCCATCGTTACGCTTGACGCCGAGGAGACCGCGCGCTGGCGGGCTGCAGCGCAGGTGACCATAGACAACTGGTTTGCCGAGACCGCCGCAAACGGTATCGACGGCGAAGCGCTGTATGGGCGGGCGCTTGAGTTGGTGGCCGAAGAGACGCGATAGAGCCTTTCCACAATAGGTGGGAACCACCTGTTCGTTTGGAAACGCGACAATTCGGGGCTTTTGCTTTGGAGCCAATGTGGCGGTGGCGCGTTGTCGTGCTATAGGCTGACGGCGCGCCGCCGGCACAATCCATTTTGATTTGATCGATAACGAGGTTTCCACCCCGTGCCCAAACTTTCCGACAAGCCGCTCCTTGAGGTGCGGACTGCCAAGATTCGCGATATTCCAGCCATCATCAAGCTGACCCAGAGGGTTTACCCCGAAGAAGGCCCATATCTTCCCGGCACGATCCGTGGGCAGATCAATGCCTTTCCCGAGGGCCAGTTCGTTGCGGTCTATGACGGGCAGATCGTGGGTTATGCCGCCACGCTGCAATTGGCCGAAAAGCAGATATTCAAGCAGCACACCTGGGAAAACATCACCGGTGCCGGTTATGGCTCGCTTCACAACGCCAAGGGCGAATGGCTCTATGGTGTGGAAGTCTGCGTCGATCCGGGCCGCCAGCGCAACCGCATCGGACGCAGGCTGTACGAAGCCCGCCAGCGCCTGTGCGAAGAGCTTTGGCTCAAGGGTATTGCTTTCGGTGGGCGCCTGCCGGGCTATCGCCGCAACAAGAAGGATTATCCGCGCGCCAGCCAGTATTTCCAGGCCGTGGTGGATCGCGAAGTGCGCGATCCTGTGGCCAGCTTTCAGATGAAGCTCGGCTTTGAGCCCGAATTGCTGTTGCGCAATTATCATCCCGACGACAAGGCGTCGGGTGGCCATGCGGCACTCATGGTGTGGCGCAACCCGCGTTACGACGAGGAGGACGAAGCCCGTCCGGCGCACAAGCGCAGCCGCGAAACGGTGCGCGTGACCACCGTGCAGCTCGAGGCGCGGCGGTTTGCCGACGCGGACGCGTTTTTCACGCACATGGAGTATTTCGCCGACGTGGCGGCCGACTATGGGTCGGACTTCGTGGTGTTTCCCGAACTGTTCACGCTGATGCTTCTGTCGAGCGAACCAGAACAGCCACCCCATGAAGCGATCCTGCGGCTGACCGAATACACCCCCCAATTCATCGAGCGCATGCAGCAAATGGCGCTCAAATACAACATCAACATCATCGGTGGCTCTCACCCCACGATCACCGAGGATGAGGATATCCAGAACGTCTGCTATGTCTTTTTGCGCGACGGCACGGTCCACGCCCAGGAAAAGATGCACCCCACACCCGACGAACGCGATTACTGGGGGATCGTTGGTGGCGACTCCGTGGACGTGATCGACACCGATTGCGGGCCGGTCGGGGTGATGATCTGTTACGACAGCGAGTTTCCCGAAGTGGCCCGGCGTCTGGCCGATCAGGGCGCCCGCATCATGTTCGTGCCCTATTGCACCGACACGCGGCAGGGTCATTTGCGCGTCAAATATTGCTGCCAGGCCCGCACCATCGAGAACCAGTGCTATGTCGTGACCTCGGGGATCACCGGCAACCTGGCCAATGTCGACAATCTCGACATCAACTATGCCCACTCCTCCATCTTTACCCCCTCGGACATGCCCTTCGCCCGCGACGGGATCGCCGCCGAAGCGAGCGAGAATGTCGAGATGGTGGTTGTGGCTGACCTCAATGTTTCGACCCTGCAATGGGCCCGCTCGCAAGGTGCCGTCAGAAACCTCCGCGACCGCCGCTTCGATCTCTACCGCATCCGCTGGAAGGATGGTGGATAAGGCAAGGCTTATTTAGGTTGAGCCCATCCTTTGGCTTACCTGGGATGGGGTGAGGGGGCCTTTCTTTTCACGCATGCCAAAACCTCCGACGGCGATGTCGCCTCGGGCCATGATCGCCATTCGAGCTTAGCTCTCATGGCCTTCTCACCTCCAATCGCGCCACCGGCACGATTGGCCGAAGGATGGATCGAAGAACGGCATGGGGCGATGAACGCTCCGCATGTTTAGTTAGTATATGAAGCGATCATCGCCCCACGCGCCCAGGGTTTTTGGCTTAGTCGCCCTTCAGAAGGCTAGGGTCAATCCCCTCCGGGTTTCCCCGGTACGACGGCGTTAGCAAAATCGCGCCAGTCTCGAAACCGAGATCAGGCGGCCGGTTCACGCCGTCCGGCGCTTGTGACGTTTGGGCCTTCCCTGCGGCGACCCGCAAGGAACCCGGACCAAACCCGCCCAAACGTTCGTTGCGCTTGCGTCCATATGCGCGGGTTCGTGAGAGGGAGTATGGGGGAGGTCACGGAAGCGGGGATAAGTCTTTTGCGGTTGGGAGTGTAGCGACGCATCATGATGGATTCCGAGGGGCCTTCGGCCATAGGCCTCAAGGCGTTCAGGCGCTGCCAAAGCTCCACCGGAGCTTTGGCTTCGGCCAAGGCCGAACCGCTTCTCACTCCCGGAATGACAATGGGGAGTGGGATGAGTGGTGGTGAAGGAGCCGAGAGGGTATCCCGGATCGCCGTAGCGCCAATCCTAATCCACGTTGAACATCCATTTGACGCCCCAGCGGTCATAGAGCATGCCGAAGCGCTTGGCCCAGAAGGTTTCCTCGAGCTCCATTTCCACGGTGCCGCCATCCTTGAGTGCGGCGAACATGCGGTCGGCATCCTCGACGGTTTCGGGGTGGACCGAGAGATAAACGCCTGAAAAGGAATTGGCCTGCGCCATGGGGGCATCGGAAGCAAAGAGCCTGCCGTCGCTCCAGGTGAGAGCCGCATGCATGATCTGGTTCTGCATCTCGGCGGGGACATGCTCGGCCGAAGGGGTGTCCTTGTGCGCGGTCATTTCCAGCTCACCGCCAAGCACGGACTGGTAGAAGGTCATCGCGTCCCGGCAATCGCCGGCGAAGTTGAGATACGGTGTGATCTTCATGTGGAGCCTCCTCGGGCCGGATCAGAAAAAGACGTTCATTTTCAACATCTAACGCAAAAGACCGGATTCAGATTATGATACATCTGAATCCGGTCTTCAGCCAATTGAATCTGTTTATCAATCGGCTTGGGCGGCAAGGAAGCGATCAATCAACGGCAGCAGCAGGTCGGTCTTGAACACGATGTCGTAATGGGTCGCGGCCGGGATCACCGCGAATTGACGTGCCGTATCGAGCTCTGGCCCCATCGGTCCGGTCGAGGACTGGCCGCCGAGCAGTTGGTAGGTTTCAAGAGCCTTGTCGAACTGGACCAGATCGGTGTCCCCGATGATCATAAGAACCGGCACCGGGATAGAGGCGACCTGATCGTCGGTCCAGCCGAGCTCTCCCGAAACCATCGCGTCACGGATCTTTTCGACAAATCCGGCGAACCGCTCGGGCTGGGGCGCAACAGCTTCATAGGCCGCAAGCATCGGGGTGCCTTCCATCATCTCCGCTGTCATGTGGGGCCAGCCGGCGCGTACCGAATCCCAGATCGCGTCCGCCTGGTGGGAGGCCGAAATGATAACAAGGCTCTTGACCAGTTCAGGATGCAGGGCCCCTACGCCCATTGCGGTACCGCCGCCCATGGAAAAGCCCACAATATCGATCGGCCCCAGATCCATCTGCTCGATGAAACCGGAAACGTCCTCCGCGAACTGCTGCATGGACAAGGGACGGTCGAGATCGACAGTGCGGCCGTGGCCTTCGAGTTCGATCGCATAGACCTTGCGATCTTCAGCAAGCGCGGAAAGGATGGGTCCCCAGGCCTCGATGGTCATCAGTCCGCCATGGATGAGCAGAAGCGGTTCGCCCTCGCCATGGACCTGATAGTACATGTTCAGCCCGTCGATATTGACCGTTCCGTCTTCGGAAGGGACGGGCACCTCGGTGCTGAGCTGGATGGGGTCGAACGTCTCTGCCATGGTGGCCTCCTGGGCGTTGGCAGGGAAAGAAACGAGCGTCGCAAGAGCGATCGCTGCAAATGTGGTCTTGATCAACATGGTGTCCTCCTGGGGTATGATGCCCATAGGACGGACGGTCATTTTGCTTCCCGACAAAAAGAGCAAAAAAATTATGCGCCGGAGGGAGAGCCGCCCAGTTTGTCGAGGTGGGCCCGGATATGGACGGCCTCCGCAGTGGTGTTGGCGTGGGCAATGGCAATATCGAAGGCGATGCGCGCTTCCTCGATGCGGCCGAGGTCTTTCAGCAGACCGCCGCGCAATCCGTGGAAATAGAAATAGCCGCCCAGCGCATCGGCCAGCGGCTCGATGAGATCGAGCGCCGCTTGCGGCCCTTCGATCTTGGATACTGCGACGGCACGATTGAGCGTCACGACGGGCGAAGGTTGCAGCCTCTCGAGCACCCGGTAGAGCAATTCGATCTCGGTCCAGTCGGTGTCGGCCGGTGTTTCCGCATGGGCGTGCAGCGCCGCGATGGCGGCCTGGACCTGGAACACGCCCGGCCGGCGGTGCCGCATCGCTTTGTCGATCAGGGCAAGGCCTTCGTCGATCATGCGCCGATCCCAGAGCGTGCGGTCCTGATCGTCGAGCAGGATGATGTTTCCATCCTTGTCGAACCGTGCCGCGTCGCGCGATTGCTGGATCAGCAACAAGGCCAGAAGGCCCATCAGTTCCGGTTCGGTCGGAAACAGCCCGAGCAACAGCCGGGCCAGCCGGATCGCCTCCTGTGCGAACGTGTTGCGGGTTTCCGACCGCTCGCCGGCTGAGGTGTAGCCCTCGTTGAATACAAGATAGACCATGGCTGCGACCGCTCCCACCCGCTCGGCGCGGTCGGCGGCATCGGGCGTTTCAAAGCTCGCACCCGATTTCGCGATACGGGCCTTGGCGCGGGTTATGCGCTGCTCCATGGCGGCGTCCGAAACCAGAAAGGCGCGGGCGATCTGCTTGACCGTCAGCCCCGAAACGATGCGCAGGGCCAGAGCGATCTGCTGGGTGGCCGGCACGTCGGGATGGCAACATACGAACAACAGCCGCAGGATATCGTCGCGATAGTGCGAATCGTCGATCCGTTCGGCGATATCGCTTTCGGCATCGGAGGTATCGGAAATCTTGTCTTCTTCGGGCAGGGCGGTGAAGCGCGCGCGGCGGCGCACACTGTCGATGCCGGAATTGCGGCCCACAAGGATCAGCCAGGCGGCCGGATCGCGCGGTGGCCCGTTCTTCGGCCAGGATTTCAGTGCGCGCAGACAGGCCTCCTGGAAGGCTTCCTCGGCCATATCGAGGTCGCGAAAATACCTGTACAGCGCGGCAACCGCCCGAGGGCGGGCGCCGGCCAGCGTCAGGCCAATCCAGTCGGCATCTTTGTCGTTCACTTTGCTTGCGCTCCGGGAAAATAATCGCGGACCGGGCGGATCTCATAGGACCCCATGCCGGGATTGGCCTCGGCCAGATCGCGCACGACTTGCACGACCTCCTCGAGGCTCTCCGCATCGATGACATAAAAACCGAGGAACTGTTCCTTGGTTTCGGCGAAAGGTCCGTCCAGCACCATGGGTTCTCCGGCTGTCTTGCGCAGGGTCGTGGCCGCGGTGGTTGGCATCAGCCGGGCCACCGGTCCCATCTTGCCCGCTTCGACCAGCGGCTTCTGGACGGCGAGAAGATCGGCCATGATCTTGTCGTCGTGTTCTTTCGACCAGCCGCCCACGGCGGCTTCGTCGTTGTAGCAAAGGATTGCGTAGAGCATGGCCAAACTCCTTGTATGGCGAGGACGCACCCGGTTTGCCGTTCCCGACAGCGCGGGTGAAATTTTCTGTATGTTAAAGGGAAGGGCAGAGTGCATCGGGTTGCTGCCGAAAGCCAGAGCGGGTGTGCAACTCAAAGAGGTAGTGCTGCATTAGAGTGTAAGCAGGTCTTTTGGAGATATTGCCATGACGCTGACGCGCAGCGAGATCGAGCGGGTGCTCGGCCCCATCGATGAACATCTGGCCGCCGAGATCGCGGCGACCGAAGCCACCGAGGTTGATTTGACCAAGGCGTTGGCGTGGCTGGACGCCGATGAAGCGCGGGTCAATGAGGGCGATCATTTGCCGACGGGCAAGGTGGCCGAACTGATCGGCATTCTGGAAACGGCAGATGACGAAGATGGGTATTCCCTTCCGTCCCGACAGTCGGAAGACTGGGCGCAGTAAGAGGACCAAGGGACTGGACAACACCCATAAATTTTAGTGAGGTAGAATCCTTTCCCCGCGCCTCGGCGCGTCACTATTATTTGTTTGAGCGGGGCCATGTCGGCAAAGTTCAAGTCGTTTATCACCGATCTTCTTGCGCAAATCGACATCGAAGTAGGCGGCTCACGACCTTGGGACATCCAGGTTCATGACGACCGGCTGTTCAGTCGCGTGATGACCCAGGGGACACTGGGGCTGGGTGAGGCCTATATGGATGGCTGGTGGGACAGCGAGGCAGTCGACCAGTTCTTGTACCGGTGCCTGACCGGGCAATTGCAGAATCGGGTCAAATTCGATCCGGCTCTGGCGCTTTTGACCATCAAGGGCATGGTCCTCAATCCACAGCGGCTGCACGTGCGCGAGGTCGGCGAAAAGCACTACGACATCGGTAATGACCTCTACAGGCGCATGCTCGACCCGCGCATGATCTATTCCTGCGGCTATTGGCGTGAAGCCGAAACGCTCGACGCCGCCCAGGAAGCCAAGCTCGATCTGATCTGCCGCAAGATCGGTCTGAAAGAGGGTATGCGCATCCTCGATATCGGTTCGGGCTGGGGTGGTCTGCTCAAATTCGCCGCTGAGCGTTATGGTGTCTCGGGGTTGGGCATCACGGTTTCCAGGGAGCAGATGACCTATGCCAACGACACCCGTGGCGATCTGCCGATCGAAACAAAGCTCATGGACTACATGGACCTCGAGGGCCAGTTCGACAGGATTGTGTCGGTCGGCATGTTCGAACATGTGGGGTACAAGAACTACCGGCCATATTTCTCCAAGGTCAGCGAGTTGCTGCCTGACGATGGGCTCTTCCTGCTCCACACTATCGGCGGGAGTTTGACTCGCCGCGCCGGCGAGCCATGGCTGGAAAAATATATATTCCCCCACGGCATGCTCCCATCGCCCAAACAGGTAACGACTGCCGTGGAAGGCAGGCTGGTCATGGAGGACTGGCACAATTTCGGTGCCGATTACGATCCGACGCTCATGGCGTGGTATAAGAATTTCGAAGCCGCATGGCCCGAGCTTTCCGAGGCCTATGGCGAACGCTTCCATCGCATGTGGCGCTATTACCTTTTGAGCTGCGCCGCCATCTTCCGGGCCCGCTGGGTGCATCTGTGGCAGGTGGTCTATTCAAAGGACGGACTGCAGGGTGGGTATTTGTCGGTGCGCTAGAGCGCATCCAGCAAAAGTGGAAACGGTTTTGCGGTTCGGACGCGCGACAAAACAAGGACTCAGATCAAGTCTGCGATTCGAAGAAAAGCGGATTTGATCTAAACCCCGGCACCAATAAGGGGCGCGAGAAACACCAGCGTGATCGGGACGGTCACCACCCCCAATACCGTCTGGAAGGCGATGATGCCTGCCATAAGCGGCGCATCGCCGCCCAATTGCCGCGCCATGACATAGGCCGACGACGCGGTGGGAAGGCACTGGATCAGCAGCACCACCAATGCTGCCGGACCCGTGAGCCCGACCGCCAGGCAGATCGCCACAGTGATTGCCGGAATGAGCAGGAAACGCGCGGCGGTGGCGACAAGCGCTGGCCGGATGCCGCGCCCCAGCGCCTCCCAATTGAGCGCCGCCCCGACGCACAACAGGCCGATCGGCAGGGCCGCTTGCCCCATGGCCTGCATGAAGCCTTCGAGGCCAGCCGGCAAAGCGATGCCGGTTAACCGCAGAAGGACCCCCGCCACACACCCCAGGATCAGCGGGTTGAGGGCTATGGATTTGACCACGCTCAACGCGGAGGGCTGGCGATCGCCGTAACGGGCAAAGACCAGTGAACACACGATGTTGACCGTAGGAACCAGGATGGCATTGACCACGGCGGCCAGCGCCGCGCCGGGCACGCCAAGCAACCCGACGGCGGCGGTGACCCCGACATAATTGTTGAAGCGGATGCCGCCCTGAACGACCGAAGTGAGGGCCGGGCCGTCGAACCGCGTTACCCTGTTGGCCGCCAGAAGCACCAATGTTCCGATCACCGCCGGGCCGATAAGCCCCGCAGCGATCAGCCCGATGGGGGCGTTGGAAAGGTCGGCTTTGTAGAGACCATGGGCGAAAAGGAGCGGAAGGAGGACGAAATAGGCTAACCGCTCGGCTTGCGGCCAGAACCCCTCGCCCAGAAAGCCGAAACGCTTGAGCAGATGGCCCAGCGTGATGATCAGCGCAATGGGCAGCAGGGCGGAAAAGATAAGGGCAAGCATGGAGGGCCGGACGCTGATGGATACCCCTCTACTAGCCCTCTCAAACCGATTGGCCAAGCTCTGGCTGTTCGATCAGGATTTGCCGCGCCGGGCAATCCTATGCTCATGGTCAACTGTTTACTGGCAGGCTTTTTTGCACCTCACACAAATTTTGACAGCCCAGCCCTCGCACCTCCATCGTCATTGAGCGATAATAGGACAATTCAGAAACCGGGAGATAAACAATGCGCCTGACCGCAACGGCACTGGCCATTTCTGCTGCACTGACCGTGCCGGCCCTCGCTCAATCCGAAATCACGCCATTGGTCGACGCCAACTGGCTGATCGAGAATGCAGGGGCTGACAATGTGGTCATCCTCGACATTCGCGACAATATCGAAAGCACCGATCTGGGCGAATTGCCCTACGTCGCCAATTCCGTCGTCGCTCCTTACGGATCGGCCGGTTGGCGCACCGAGGTGCAGGGCGTGCCGGGCCAGATTCCGCCCGTCGAACAGGTGGCCGAACTGATCGGTTCGCTCGGGATCGACAATGACGATCACGTGGTGATCCTGCCCTGGGGCACCGATTCTTCGGAAATCGGTGGTGCCACCCGGGTCTATTGGACGTTCAAATATCTCGGCCATGACGAGGTTTCGATCCTTGATGGCGGCTGGCGCCAGTTCGATGCGGCCGGCGGCGAACGCGTGGCCGAACTCGCAGCGCCCCAAGCGGCTGAATTCACCGCTGAAGTGCGTCCCGAACTGATTGCCACCACCGATGACGTTCTTGAAGCGCTCGAAAACGGCACGGTTCTGGTCGATGGCCGTCCTGTGGAACAGCATTTGGGCCAGTCCAAGAGCCCCGTCGTTGCGACGGCCGGCACGATCCCTGGCTCCGTGAACATTCCGCATTCTGAATTCTACAGTTCGGAATATGCCCGCTTTGCCCAGCCCGATACCGTGGCTGCGCTCCTCGAAGCGGTGAATGTGACTTCGGATGAAGACAGCATCGTCTTCTGCAACACTGGCCATTGGGCTTCGGTCGCCTGGTTCGGGTTGCATGAGATCCTCGGCAACGAAAACGCATCAATGTATGACGGCTCGATGGCCGAATGGACCGCCGATCCCTCGCGCCCGGTAGAATAATCGGTCGACCTCCAGTCCGGCCCTTGCAGATGTCCCGGCGCTCGGGGCATCTGTTTCGCTTGAAAACGCCTAAATTTTGAAAGACCGACATGTCTGACGTCGCTCTCGATCGCCCGTCCTATCTGCCCGCTGCGATCTCTGATCGCGGTCCCACGCTGGTGACCGGGTTGGGACTGATCCTCGGTTTCATCGCCATCTGGTACCTCGTCGATCTGCGTCAGGCCTCTCTGTTCGCCATCGGCGGTGGACTTGGTGCGGCCCTCTATCACGGCGCCTTCGGCTTTACAGGCGGCTGGCGCCGCATGGTGGTGGAAAAGCGCGGCCGCGGCATGCGCGCCCAGATGCTGATGATCGGGGTTACCGCCATTGCCATGATGCCGCTGATTGCGGCCGGCAATCTTGGTGGACAGCCGCTGGTTGGCGCGCTGGCACCGGTCGGCGTGTCGGTCATCGTCGGCGCGACGATGTTCGGCCTGGGCATGCAACTGGGCGGCGGCTGTGGTTCGGGTACACTGTTTACCGTGGGCGGCGGGTCAGCGCGCATGCTGGTTACGCTGGCCTTCTTCATTGTCGGCGCAGTGCTGGGCACTGCACATCTGCCATTCTGGCTCGAAGCGCCCTCGCTTGGCGTTATCGATGCGCGGGTCCAGTTCGGGCTGCCCGCCGCGATCGGGCTGACCATTATCGCCCTCTCGCTCGTTGCCATCGTCACGGCAGTCATCGAAAAGCGCGCGCATGGCAATCTTGAACCCGAGCCCGCTCCCAAGCGCCCTGGCTGGTCCTGGCTGCTCTATGGTCCCTGGCCGTTGGTCGGGGCGGGGTTGGTGCTGGCCATCCTCAATATCGCGACGCTGCTCGTTGCCGGCCACCCGTGGTCCATCACCTATGGCTTCGGGCTCTGGGGCGCCAAAATTGCCGACGCCGTGGGCATTCCCGTGGCCACCTGGGAATTCTGGACATGGCCCGCTCAGGCGCAGGCGCTCAATTCCTCGGTTTTGACCGACAACACTTCGGTCATGGATTTCGGTATCATCCTGGGCGCCGGCCTTGCCGCCGCTCTGGCCGGAAAATTCGCGCCCAAGGCGAAATTGCCGCTCGGCTCGCTGATCGCCGCCGCCGTGGGCGGTATCCTGATGGGTTATGGCGCCCGGCTTTCGTTCGGCTGCAATATCGGCGCGCTGTTTTCGGGAATCGCCTCGGGCAGCCTGCATGGTTGGCTGTGGTTCGTCTGCGCCTTTGTCGGTTCGTTTATCGGCATCTGGGCCCGCCCACTGTTCGGACTTGATGGATTTGCCAAGAAATGACCACCGGACGTAACACAATTCTGTTTGGTGCCGCGCTGGCCCTCGGCACCGTGGCGATTGCCGCCGACCACATCTCCAACCCGGTTGTCCGTGCCTCAAATCCCGTCGCGCAGAGCGAAGCGGGCACCGCAAGCCCCGCCGTTGCGCCTTGCGCGGCAGGCGCCCCCTGCGCGGCAGGTGCGCCGGTCGCTGCGGCCCCTTGCGCTGCGGGGGCTCCTGTGGCCGCCGCCCCGTGCGCGGCTGGAGCGCCGATGGCCTCGGCCCCACCGCCTCCCGCACCAATGCCAGAAGAGCCCGCGAGCCAGCTTGCCGCTCCGCCGCCTCCGCCCGCGCCCATGCCGGAGCCCGAGGAGGCCGAGCCCGAACTGGCCCCGCCGCCACCGGCTCCGGCGGCCATGCCCGAAGGGGCGGTCGAAGCGCCCGATCTCGTGGTGAACTGATGAGTGATGCCCGCCACCAGGCTCTGCACGAAATTGCTTTCTGCGAGAGCGTGCTTGCCAAAGGCGGGCTCACCGTTCTGACCGAAACCCTGCGCGACGCGCCCGACATTTCGGTCTGGACACATTACCCCAAGGACGATGTCTTCGATCCGCAAACCGGCGCTCAGTGGTTCTATCACTCGCACCCTGCCGACGAGCCCGACGGAACCATCGAGCACGGCCACTTTCACTGTTTCGTCCGGCCCCAGGGCGCCAGCGGCCCGATCCACCACCTGATCGCCATTGGCGTTGATCCCTTCGGCAAGCTCAAGCGGCTGTTTACGGTCAACCAATGGGTAGTGGGCGACGACTGGCTCGACGCCGAGCCCACCATTGCATTGTTGGAAAAATTCGACGTCCACATGCCGCGCCCCTCCTATCTGGTCAATCGCTGGCTGACGGCGGTTCTGGCTGCTTACGATGACGAAATCCGTACGCTGATTCACGAGCGCGATCGCACCCTCGCCGCACACCGTCCCAAAGGCGATATTGCCGTGCGGGACGACATGGCCCTCGAAGTCACCTCCGAACTGCTGCTCTAGCCGCCCCCGAGGGTGACAAAGGACATTTTTATCCCCGCTCTTGCCAAATGGCATCATTGTGCCTATTTTATGCCAAGAGGTAAAAGCATGTTGCACGAACTGCCCAGAGCCAACGCCGCTCCAGAGCGTCCCCAGATCACGGCGACCGAAGCCGCCGCGATGGCGCGTACGGTTGTGAACCTGTTTGCCCGCTGGGACCTGTCCGATGCCGAGGCGCGCGAAATCCTTGGCGGTCTCGCCGCCCGGACCTATGCGCGCTGGAAAGCAGGGGAGGTCGGGCGCATCGACCGCGATCTGGCAACCCGCCTCTCGTTGCTCATGGGTATCCATAAGGGCTTGCGCTATCTCTTTGCTGATCCGGCGCGCGGCTATGCCTGGGTCAAAAAGCCCAACGCAGCGCTCGAGGGCCGCACCCCCGTCGATATCATGGCGGAAGGCTCCATTTTCGCTCTGGCCCGCATCCGCAGTTATCTCGATGCCGAGCGGGGTGGCTGGTGAGCGTTCCGGTTTCCCGGGTTGAATGGGCCAGGGCGTTTCGGATCATCCGCACCATCTATCCGCCCATCGACCTGTTCGAAGACATCGCCGACCCCGCCGATTGGGAGGCGCTGGCCTCCGCGGAATCAAAAACCAACCCCCGTGTCTGGGAACATCTGGGACGCCTCGATCTCATCCCGCCGCACCGCCGCGTGGCCGGGCAGGGGGCAAGCTGGTTGATGGCGCCTTTCGTTCATGTCAGCACGGACCGGCCGGGCCGGTTTGCCGACGGAACCTACGGTGTTTACAGCGCCGGCAGCAGCGAGGAAGTAGCCATCCGCGAAGTGGCTCATCATCACGGTATAGCTATGGCGGCGACTGCCGAAGCACCGGGCTGGACGTCGCAATTCCGCGTTCTGGTCAATGCGCTCGATCTCGACCTGCACGATGTGCGCGAATGCGCAGAGTGTCACTTGCCCGACGATTACGGGCCGCCGCAAAAGCTAGGCAAAACGTTGCGCGCTTCGGGCAGCAATGGCGTTCTTTACCGCAGCGTGCGCGCACCGGGCGGCGAATGTATCGGTATCTTCTGGCCTGACCTCATCGAAATCCCGGTTCAGGGCGACCATTTCGATTTCCACTGGGACGGCACCCGCGTAGACCGCGTGCGCAATTGCAGCACCAGCGCCATTTTCGCCCTGTAGTTGTGGCCCACGCCATCCTATATCAATGCTTGACCTTACCATGATGGGAAGCCTTAGCATGGCTTCACACAGTCAAGAATTAAGCCATGAACGCCCCTGTCTCACACCAATCGGCCACACTGATCTTTCCCGTCGAGGGAATGAGCTGCGCATCCTGCGTCACGCGCGTGGAAGCGGCGGCCGCCAATCTGCCGGGCGTCATCAAAGCGCATGCCAATTTTGCCAATGAAACCCTGATCGTCAGCCCAGGTCCCGATTTCGACGCCTCTGCCCTGCGCACAGCCATCAAGGACGCCGGATACGAACTGCCGGCTGAAAAACTCGAAATCGGCATCGAGGGCATGACATGCGCTTCCTGCGTCAAGCGCGTCGAAGACGCCCTGGCTGCAACGCCGGGCGTCGTCTCCGCCTCGGTCAACCTGGCAACCGAGAGGGCAACGTTCGATGTCGTGGGCGGCGAGTCTGGTCTTGCCGCCGTCGAAGCAGCGATCAAGAACGCCGGATATACGCCCCATCGCCTGTCCGATCAGCACACCCAGACCCGCGAACAGGCAAAGGCCGATGAAATCGGCGCGTTGCAGCGTGACGTCATCATTTCGGCACTTCTCACCCTGCCGCTGTTCGTTCTGGAAATGGGCAGCCATTTCTATGCGCCCTTCCATCAATGGCTGATGCAGACGGTGCCAATGGGATGGCTCTATCCGGCCTATTTTCTTCTGGCCAGCGCTGTGCTGTTCGGGCCCGGCCGCCGGTTCTTTATCAAGGGCGTTCCCGCGCTTTTCCGGCGCGCCCCGGACATGAATTCGCTCGTGGCGCTCGGTGCCGGGGCGGCTTATCTCTACTCGAGCGTCGTCACCTTCGCTCCGCAATTGCTGCCTGGCGCGGCGCGCAACATCTATTTCGAAGCGGCGGCAGTCATCGTTACGCTCATTCTGGTTGGCCGCCTGCTCGAGGCCCGCGCCAAGGGACGCACCAGCGATGCCATAAAGCGGCTGGTCGGGCTGCAGGCAAAATCGGCCCGCGTGCTGCGCAATGGCGAACCTGCTGAAATCGCACTCGAGGGCGTCATTGTCGGCGATATCGTCATCATCCGCCCTGGCGAAAAAATTCCGGTGGACGGGACGGTGACCGAGGGCTCGTCCTTTGTCGACGAGGCGATGATTTCAGGCGAGCCGGTACCCGTGGCCAAGACCGAGGGCGATACCGTCATCGGCGGCACGATCAACACAACCGGCAGCTTCCGGTTCGAAGTCACCAAAATCGGGGGCGACACAATGCTCGCCCAGATCATAAGACTGGTCGAGCAGGCCCAGGGCTCCAAGCTGCCAATACAGGCGCTGGTCGATCAGGTGACCGCATGGTTTGTCCCAGCCGTCATGGCCATCGCGGCGTTGACCTTTATCGTCTGGGCCGTTTTCGGACCGGACCCGGCCTATACCTTCGCTTTGGTCAATGCCGTCGCTGTGCTCATCATCGCATGCCCTTGTGCAATGGGTCTGGCAACCCCGACATCGATCATGGTTGGGACCGGCAGGGCGGCCGAACTGGGCGTACTGTTCCGCAAGGGCGAAGCGCTCCAGCTTCTCCATTCGGTGGGGATCATCGCCTTCGACAAGACAGGAACACTCACCAAGGGTGCCCCCGAACTGACCGATATGATCGTTGCTGACGGGTTCGAGGATGGCGAGGTGCTTTCGCTCATTGCAGCGGTAGAGGCCGACTCCGAACATCCGATCGGCCAGGCTATCGTTACAGCAGCCCGCAACCGCGACTTGGTCCTGCCGGAGATTGCAGATTTCGACTCGGTGCCGGGCTTCGGCGTTGTCGCCAAGGTTTCGGGTCGCACGGTCGAGGTTGGTGCAGACCGCTACATGGAGCGTCTCGGTATCGATATCGCCGCGTTTACACCCGACATCGAAAGACTGGGCCGTGAAGGCAAAAGTCCGCTTTTCGCCGCTATCGATGGAACGCTGGCCGCCATTGTCGCGGTGGCCGATCCCATCAAGCCCACAAGCGCCGAAACGATTGCCCATCTGCACGCACTGGGTCTCGAGGTCGCAATGATAACCGGCGACAATACGCATACGGCCAGAGCCATCGCAGACCAGCTCGGCATCGATCATGTGGTGGCAGAAGTGTTGCCCGAGGGCAAAGTCGCCGCTATCGCAAAGCTCAAGGCGGAGGGCAGAAAGCTCGCCTTTGTCGGCGATGGCATCAACGATGCGCCCGCGCTGGCCGCTGCCGATGTGGGTATCGCTATAGGCACGGGCACCGACGTGGCCATCGAAAGTTCCGGCGTGGTGCTGGTTGGCGGCGATGTGCGCGGCGCGGTCCAAGCCATCGCCATTTCCCGCGCCACCATGACCAATATCCGCCAAAACCTCGGCTGGGCGTTTGGCTATAACGCGCTGCTCATCCCGGTCGCAGCCGGCGTGCTTTTTCCGGCCTTCGACATTCTGCTCTCGCCCATGCTGGCGGCGGGCGCCATGGCGCTGTCGAGCGTTTGCGTCGTCACCAACGCTCTGCGTCTGCGGGGGTATAGTCCACCGCTCACCAGGGATGACAGGAGCACAACCGCATGAATATCGGGCAAGCTGCAAGAGCGTCGGGCGTAACGGCCAAGATGATCCGCTACTATGAATCCATAGGCCTCATCACTCCTGCCGACCGAACCGACAGCAATTACCGCGTCTATGGTACCGACGACGTCCATACGCTGCGCTTCATCAAGCGCGCCCGCACGCTGGGCTTTTCCATGGACGAAACCGCGGTGCTTTTGGGCCTGTGGCAGGACAAGTCCCGTGCCAGCGCCGACGTCAAAGCCATCGCCACCAACCATATCGCCGAGCTCGAACGCAAGATCGTCGAGCTTCAGGAAATGGCCGATACCCTCAAGCATCTCGCCCATTGCTGTTCGGGCGACGACCGCCCCAACTGCCCCATCCTCACTCAGCTCGCGGATGGCGAGGTGCCTGTCTGATGGCGTGCGTTGCCGCCAATGCACTAGAAATCAGGGTTGTAGTTGAAATAGAGGGGGTTGGAAATCGCCACCATGGCTCCGCTCTGTGTCGTGCAATTGGGCACTTGCGGGAACGGTGATTGCGGGCCTTCGATCTCGACCCGATAATAGGTCCGCTCTCCCGCCAGGGGCGTATCGATGAACCGCAGAACCTGGGTGTCGCGGTCGATGGGCAGGCATGCGAAGTCTGAACGGTTCTTGATGATATTGACCTTGTAGGGCGCGCGCGGAACGGCCCCCCCGATAAGGCGAACCTCGAACTGGATCGGCTGGCCGGTTGGCTGGACGTTGTCCCCCATCATCATGTCCATCATTCCGTCGCCATCGGTGTCGGCCCAGAGTTCGACACGCGGGTTGTTGGGGTTGGCGCTCACTGATGCACGGCACCGCTCCAATGCTTCAAGGATGGCCGCGGGCGAACGCTCCGATGCAAACAGCCAGGTGGTTGGAGTGCCGACATAATTGGCAGTGGCTTCAAGCGTTTGCGGGCGCGTGAAGTCGAGTTCGGGAGGCAGGCCATGATGGGCGTCGCTGCCGCCTCGTGCGCCCAGCATGCGGCCCGAGAGCAGCATGTCGTCCCAGATGCGTTGCGCGGGAATGTTTTTCTCCCAGGTGCTTTTGTTCCAGATCTCGATCGAGTCCGCGAGATCGAAGGAATAGCCGTAATGGTTCTTGGTGGTGGGGTGATTGGCTGAAAAATGCACTCCCGGTTCGCGCTTGACCGCCAGAAGATCCCAGTCTCGCGCGTCGCGTGCATCAAAGACCCGCTGGTGATCGTACGGGGTCGCTGAAAGGATGTTGATGTGCCCGCGAGGAGCCGTCAGCTCCGCGCCGTATAAGAGTTGAACCGTCTCGGACCGATGGTCGGGATCGGCCCAGGTATTATCGGCGACGGCGCCCAGAACGTGGTTGTCATGATCGGTGATCGCCAGATAGTCGAAGCCGATCTCCTCGGCAAAGGCAATGATTGCCCCGACCGGATTGTGGGACGTGTCGGTGCTGTGGCGGGAGTGGACGTGCCAGTCGCCCTTGAGCCAGTGGCCGGTGCGCAATTGGGGCATTTCGACCTCCGTTCTATAGCGTATCTGTCTCAACTCGCCGAAGCAGCACCCAGACTCGGAGCCGGCGATGAAGTCCCGGTGTTGATTTCTGCTGAGAAGTGACCCGGTATTTTCACCGAGAATTGACCCGCCTCATGGATATGATTTGGGATTGGTCAGGTGGTCAAGCCGGGTGTTTTCTCCTTTTTGGTTTTGACGGTTTGGGCCGAGCTGTTTTTGAACCGGAAGCTGTCGTTTCCGGTCTCGAGGATATGGCAGTGATGGGTCAGCCGGTCGAGCAGCGCGGTCGTCATCTTGGCGTCGCCGAATACGCTGGCCCATTCGGCAAAGCTGAGATTGGTGGTGATGATGACGCTGGTGCGCTCATAGAGCTTGCTCAGCAGATGGAAGAGCAATGCTCCTCCTGAAGCGCTGAAGGGCAAATATCCGAGCTCATCAAGGATCACCAGATCGGAATGGATGAGCCGGTTGGCGATCTGCCCGGCCTTGCCCTGGGCCTTTTCCTGCTCCAGCGCATTGACCAGTTCGACGGTCGAAAAGAAGCGAACCCGCTTGCGGTGATGCTCGATGGCCTGAATGCCCAGTGCCGTGGCGATGTGGGTCTTGCCGGTTCCCGGCCCGCCCACCAACACCACGTTGTCGGCCTTGTCGATAAAGGCGCCGGCATGAAGCTGGCGCACCAGGGCCTCATTGATCTCGCTACTGGCAAAATCAAAGCCAGCCAAGTCCTTGTAGGTTGGAAAGCGCGCCACCTTGAGCTGATAGGCAATGGATCGCGTCTCTCTTTCAGCCATCTCGGCCTTGAGCAATTGTGAGAGGATCGGAACGGCCGATTCAAAGGCCGGAGATCCCTGTTCGGTGAGTTCGCTGATTGCCTGGGCCATGCCTGCCATCTTGAGGCTCTTGAGCATGATGATCAGGGCCGCGCTTGCCGGATCATGACGCATGGCGCACCTCCTTGTCCGCGCGCAGGGTATCGTAGCGCTCGACATTGGCCTGCGGTTCCTTGCCCAGCACAAGGGCCTGCGGTGCCCTGACTGGCGGCACCGTTCCCGGCTTGCCATCGATCAGCCTGTGCAACAGGTTGAGGATATGGGTCTTGGTGGGCACCCCGGCCTCCAGCGCCATCTCGACCGCGGCCAGCACCGCCTGTTCGTCGTGATGGAGAACCAGAGCCAGGATCTCGACCATCTCACGATCGCCACCGGGTTTGCCCAGAAGGTGGCGCTGAAGTTGCCGGAATCCATCGGGCATGTCGGCAAAGGGTGCACCATTGCGCAGGGCACCGGGCTTGCGCTGGATCACCGCCAGATAATGGCGCCAGTCATAAACGGTGTGACCCTGCCCATGATGCCGCTCGATAATCCTCTTGTGCTCGCAGATCGCCTGGCCTTCAGCGACAACGACAATGCGGTCCGGATAGACCCTGACGCTGACCGGTCTGTTGGCGAACGAGGCCGGAACGCTATAGCGAACGCGCTCGAGGTGAACCAGGCAGGTGGGCGAGACCCGTTTGGTATGTTCGATGAACCCGTCAAAGGCCCGCGGCACGGTCATCAGATACGGCGTCTCGATGCACCAGGAATTGGCAACCGAACCCGGTTCCGCGCCATGAGCAATCTCTTCCCATAGAGCCACACAGCGCTGCTCGAGCCAGACGTTCAACTCATCGAGCGAGTTTGCACGTGGCAAGGGCTGGAAAAGCCGGTGCCGCATATCGAGCACGTTCTTTTCCACCATACCCTTTTCCCAACCGGCAGCGGGATTGCAGAACTCGGGCTCGAACAGGAAGTGGCTGGCCATGGCCGAGAACCGGGCATTGACCTGACGTGCCTTGCCACGGCCAACCTTGTCCACGGCCGTCCTCATGTTGTCATAAATGCCCCGGCGCGGGACGCCGCCCAGAACTCGGAAGGCATGGTTGTGGGCATCAAACAGCATCTCGTGGGTCTGGAGCAGATAGGCCCGCACAATAAAGGCCCGGCTGTAGCAGAGCTTGGTATGGGCGACCTGGAGCTTGATCCGCTCGCCCCCGATCAGTGCCCAATCCTCGCTCCAGTCAAACTGGAAAGCTTCGCCAGGCTCAAAAACAAGAGGAACGAAAACGCCCCTGCCGCTCACATTCTGCTCGCGCTGGCGTTCCTCTTTCCATCGACGGGCAAAGGCCGCCACACGACCATAAGAGCCTTCGAAACCGAGGCTCACCAGATCAGCATGGATCTGCTTGATGGTGCGCCGCTGCTTGCGCGGCTTGCGGCTCTCGGCCTTCAGCCAGCCTGACAGCTTCTCGGCAAAAGCATCGATCTTGCTTGGCCGATCTGGAACCTGGAACTTCGGCTCAACCGTATCGGTCCGAAGGTATTTGCGAATGGTATTCCGGGACAGGCCCGTGCGCCGCGCAATCTCCCGGATCGATAAACCGTCCCGGAAATGCCAGCGCCGGATAACGCTCAAAAACGCCATGTCCAACACTCCTAAATCTCCCGCCCAAAACGAGCAGGATAGCGTTCAAACATGGGTCACTTCTCAGTGGAAAAATCTCCCTGAACCGGGTCACTTCTCAGCGGAAATCAACAACAGGAGATAGCCCAGATGTTATCCTGGCTCCGGATTTCGCTGCCACAGCAGGTCGCGGTCACGAGCAACTAGTTGGTCTGTTCCTGTGCAAACGGCGCCGCATGACACATGCGGCGCCGTTCTAATGGCGTTCAGAGGCAACTCTGCGGCAATGATCTTTGCCTGCAGCTCCCTCAATGGTGCCCCAAAGCGCTCAAGCCTGGAGACCTGGTGAGCCACATCGCGACGTTTTGGCAGACTAATTCTCGGGATGGGCCGCCGATCATGCGCAGGCGCCAATATTGATTATGAACGGCGGCAATGTTCAGCCGGGCGAACCGGAAAATCCTAGTCGAAAAAGTCTTGATCGTCAGGTTCCAGATATGGCCTCGCCCGTTCCGGGATCAGGTCCACGCCCATGCCGGGGCGCTCGGATACAGCGATTTTGCCATCGACGACTATGGGATCGGGCAGACCTTCAATGATATCGTACCACCATCCGGGATCGCCGATCGTGTACTCGAATGCAATGAAATTGTCGGGCAGGGTGGCGCAAACCTGAACGAGGGCACCCAGGCCGAGCAGACCATTGGCCGTACCGTGCGGCGCCATCATGATGCCGTGGATATCGGCGAATTCGGCGATCCATTTGAGTTCTGCAATCCCACCCACGTCCGCCGGGTCCGGACCGACGACGTGCACGGCATTACGTTCGATCAGCTCTTTGAAATTGTGCCGCAGATAAATCTGCTCGCCAGTGTGAACGGGCGTGGTCGAGCGTCGCGTGAGTTCCCTATAGCTGCCGGCGTCCACCCATGGCGTGTAATCGCCCGACAAAAGATCTTCGACCCACATTAGCGAAAAGGGTTCGAGGCGATGAGCGAGCTTTATCGCATCTGAGAGCATCCAGCCCGGACCGCAATCCAGCGCCAGACCGACCCTGTCGCCTGCCACCTCCTTCATAGCCGCCACGCAATCGACAAAGTGATTGAGACCCTTTTCTGTAATTGGACCTCGATCAAGGGCACCATGCAGTGGGCTGGCACTGGGGTCGCCATAATAAAAATCGGGCACGGCGCGTTTCATGTCCGAGTGAAACCCGATCGGCTGCTTTATGATGGTGAACCCTTCGGGCGACTGCATCATTTTCTGGAGATCGGCCGCGTAGTCTTGCGGCCGATGGCCAGCGAGCGGAAACCGAACAGCACCGTTGTAGACCCTGACGCTGTCACGAACCTTGCCCCCCAACAGGCGGTGAACCGGAACATTGGCAGCCTTGCCGGCGATATCCCACAGGGCCATCTCGATGACGCTCACGGCGCTGCCCCACGGTTTGAAACCTCCACGCTGACGAATTTTGCGCATCACGCGTTCCACCAGCCGTGGATCTTCACCGATCAAGGCATCGCGCAGGGCCAGAATGTGGGGTTTGAGGTAGGGCTTCCAGGTCTCGGCTTGCGAATACCCCGAAACGCCTTCATCGGTGACGATCCTCACCACCGGGCTTTTGCCAATGATGGCGCATCGCAGGTCGACGATCTTCACAGCTTCTCCTCCTGCCCTATTCAGACATGTCCTTTGTTATGGCTTGAGCTGTGTCCAGTGCAGCCAAGCGGATTTCCTCCATACGGCTGGGCTCGGTGCCAGCCAGAAAAGGGACGCTCAGGGCAGCGACCATGCGCCCCGATCGCGTTCTGACCGGCACGGCGTAAGCGTGGATCGACGGCGCATTCTCGCCTTTGTCCTGGGCCCAACCCAGCCGTCGAATTCGCGTGAGTTCACTGCGCAACCGCTTGGGATCGGTGATTGTCTTGCTGGTATAGGCCGCGAGAGGCTTGATCAGCCAATAATCGAGAACCTCGCGTTCGAGAAAGGCGAGCAGCAGTTTGCTGGCCGCGCCGGCATGAATGGGCATGCGCTGTCCGGGAGCGACCGTAAGTGCATATTCACGCCGCCCTTGTGCCGCTGCAAGAACCAGGATGCCGTCATTGTCTATCACGCTGAGCTTGACGCCCTCGCCGAGCTCGCTTGCCAGTCGGTCAAGATGAGGCTGGCATATGGCCACAAGGTCGAGCTCGCTTGCCCTTGAGGCAACATGAGAAGCAAATGTGAGCAGGCGACGGCCAAGATGGTAGATGCCCGCATCGTCCCGCCGTACCATTTCGTGGTGCTGAAGGGTGTTGACGATGCGATAGACGGTTGTGCGTGGCAGCCCGAGTTCAGTCGTCAGGTCACGAATGGTCAGTCCTGCCGGACGCTGCTCGATCGCCGTCAGGACCTCCATCATCCGATCGATCACGGGAATGGTGTGCTTGCTGGCGCTGTCTTCGGCGATTTCGGCCATGCGCTGGGAAACTCCAGTTGACAATCGGTGTTGTCCATCTAGCATAGAAATATGAACTACTGAAGTTCAAATCTGAATTTATTTGCCCTGTTTTTCCTGGAGGAGACGCAGGGCTTTGCAGGGAGGTTCGATCCGGGATGGTATTTCGATCGGCCGCCACAGTGCCAGGGAGGCCCCTCGTTCATGCTGACAGTCAGTCGCATTACACACATCGCCATCAAGGTGACCGATATCGAAGCCACACTCGCCTTTTACGTCGGGCGGCTGGGGTTCCAGGAAATGTTCCGGCTCGATCGAGAAGGGAGACTGTGGATTGTTTATCTGAGCGTGAGCGACACGCAATACCTCGAGATCTTCCCAGGAGGAGAGGGCGTGGGCGTGCCAGGGCCGGAAAGGACAGGATACAACCACTTGTGTCTCGAAGTGCCCGATATCGGCGTAGCTGCCAGAGAACTCGAAGCTGCTGGCGTCGAACTTTCCAAGCCGGTCGTTGAAGGAGCCGACGGAAACCGTCAGGCTTGGATTGAAGATCCCGACGGCCACAGGATCGAGCTCATGGAAATGTCTCCCAACAGTATGCAGGCCGAAGCTATTGCGCGGCTGAAGGGGGAGTAATCGGTTATGGCCCGGATCACATACCTGACAGCAATCGATTTTGGCGTGGGCGTTGTCGCCGAACTGACGGCAGCCGCAAAGGAGCTTTCCATCATGCGTCCTCTGGTGGTGTCCGATCGTGGGCTTGCCGGGACCGGACTGCTCGACAAGGTCATGGCTCAATTGCCCGACGCCGTCGCTTTCCTCGACACGCCGTCTAATCCCACTGAACGCGCCGTCTCTGCGGCGCGTGCGCTGTATGAACAGGAAGGGTGCGACGGGGTCGTTGCTCTCGGAGGCGGCTCGCCGATCGATCTGGCAAAAGGCGTGGCTCTTACGGCAACCCATGCAGGGGCACTCGAAACTTATGCCGCAATCTATGGTGGGGTCGAGCGGATCACTTCGGCGGTTGCGCCGGTCATCGCCATTCCCACGACGGCAGGAACGGGTGCAGAAGTCGGGCGCGCTGCGCTCCTGACCCTGGAGGATGGACGCAAGCTCGGATTTATTAGCCCTTACCTGATCCCGCGTCGTGCCATTTGCGATCCCGAACTCACGCTCGGTCTGCCGCCTGGCCTGACCGCTGCCACGGGGCTTGATGCCCTGTCACATTGTATCGAAACGCTGTTTTCGCCGCGCTTCAATCCAACCGCCGAGGCCTTAGCTCTCGACGGCGCGGGTCGCATATGGCGCAATCTCGAAATCGCATACAAAAACGGAAACGAACTCGAAGCCCGTACAGAGCTCATGATCGGCGCGCTTCATGGCGGGCTGTCGTTTCAAAAAGGGCTTGGCGCCGTGCACGCGCTCAGTCACGCGCTGGGTGGTTTGTCCGAACCCAAGCTCCATCATGGCACGCTCAACGCGTTGCTCATGCCTGTGGTGGTACGGTTCAACGCGCAAGCGGTGGGCGGCAAGATGGATCGGCTCAAGATGGCCATGGGGCTCGCGCCAAACGAGGATCTCGCCCGGGCCCTTGAGGCTCTCAATGGGCGGCTCGACATGCCACCCGGCCTTGCTGCTCTTGGTGTGAGGCGCGAGCAGTTTGACTGGATCGTCGAGCGCGCGCTTGCCGACCACAGTCACGCCACGAACCCTCGTGAGCCGAGCGCCGCTGACTACAGGGAAATGCTCGAAGCGGTGTTTGATCCGCGTACCAGGGAGGCCGAGCAATGAAAATCACGGGGCTGAAGACCTTCGTTGCCAATGTGCAGCGAACCAATTTCGTTTTCGTCAAACTCTATACCGACGAAGGCTTTGATGGGGTCGGTGAGGCAACGCTGGAATGGAAAACGCTTACTGTAGTCGCCGCGCTTGAAGAGCTCGAGCGCGTTCTGGTTGGGCGCGATCCTTTCGCCAGCGATGCATTGATCGAAGAGTTGCATCGCGACAGTTACTGGCGCACGGGGGCCGTTTTCCGAACGGCGCTCGGGGCGATCGATGCCGCGCTCCTCGATATCAAGGGCAAGGCGCTCAACGTGCCGGCCTACGAGCTTTTGGGCGGGCGCTATCGCGATCGCGTCAAATGCTATGCCAATCATTGGTATTTCGGGGCAACAACGCCGGATCAGTACGCCGACCTGGCGCGCAAGGCGGTCGCAATGGGCTATCGTGCCCTGAAATGGGACCCCTTTGACGCCGCCGATCTTGAAATGACACGGGCCGAGCGCGCCAAAACGATCGATATCGTCGCAGCAGTGCGCGAGGCCGTCGGCCCGGACGTCGATCTCATGCTCGATGTCCATGGGCGTCTCAATGTTCCCACCGCTATAGCCATGTGCCGGGCGCTGGCGCCTTATGATCTCACCTGGATCGAAGAGCCCACGCCCCCTGAAAACATCGATGCATTGGCCCAGGTGCGCCGCGCCAGTCCGGTGCCCATCGCAGCCGGAGAACGCTGGTATGAGCCGGCACGGTTTGCCGAAGCCCTGCAGAAGGAAGCGGTCGACATTCTGCAGCCCGACGTGTCCCATGCCGGCGGATTGGCCGAAACCAAGCGCATCGCTCACATGGCGCACGCCAGCTTGATTCCGGTAGCGCCACACAATCCGGTCGGGCCTGTGATGAACGCCATGACGCTTCACGCGGCAATCGCCATTCCCAATTTCATGGTGTTCGAGACGGTGTCGGTGGATGTGCCGTGGCGCAAGACACTTGTGCGCGAAACGTTGCAATTTGAGGATGGCGCTCTGCTGGCGCCGACGGCGCCCGGGCTCGGTGTCGAACTGATCGAAGAGGCCTGCGCGCAATTCCCTTACGTCGCCACCGATGTTCCGCTGTTCAACGGAACGATCAATACAGCCGGCATCGCCGGTGGGGCGGCAACATTCGGTAAAGGCGACGACTGACAGTCCAATCCCCGTGTGTCTGCGCAGTTGACAAGCGGGGATTTTTTGAACCATAGTTAACAGTAGAACTGGCAAAGTTCAAATATGAACTTAAACTGGTTTGCCACTTGGGAGAGTGGTTACGCCGTGGAGGCGGCGGGAGCGGCACAGCCCGCTACGCCAAATATCGCTGACCGGTGATCTGGACGGCTCGGATATCGAGCCCAACTGGCGAATGTTTCGCCCAGGGAGGAGAACATGATGATTTTCAGAAAGACCGCCGTCTTGGCGGCAAGTGCATCGACCCTGGCCATGATGGCCGGAACCGCAATGGCCGGGACGGTCACCTGGTGGTCCCCAAATTTCCACGCGCCGCGAGCTACCGAGCTCGTCGAGCAGTTCGAAGCACAGCATCCCGATATCGACATCGTGATCGAAGAAACGACGTCAGATGGTCTGCCGCAGCGCGTCATCACGGCGCTGCAATCTGGTTCGGCGCCCGATATCATTGATGTTCAGCACGGCTGGATTGCCGGATATGCCCAGAACGGCCTGGTCATGCCGCTTGACGACATCATCAATGATCCGGATGATTTCATTCCCGCCGCGCTCGATTATGTCCGTTGGGAAGGTGAGACCTACGGACTTCCCTTCAGAGCCGAGGGCTTGGCGGTCATTTACAACCGCGGTCATTTCGAGGAAGCCGGGCTCGACCCCGATAGTCCTCCCCAGACATGGTCCGAACTCGTCGACGCCGCTTTGGCGCTGACCGGTGATGGCCGGTATGGGTTTGCGATCACCGGCGGCGGCGAGGTCGGCAACACGATCTTTCGTTCATTGCCCTTCATCTGGATGAATGGCGGCTCCATCATCTCCGATGACGCCACAGAGGCGACCGTCAACCAGCCCGAGGCAGTCGAGGCCGTTGAGTTCTATACAGACATGCTCGTCGAGCATGGCGTATCTCCCTCCTCGACGCTCGAAAATGACGGCACGGCCAACCGTCGCCTCTTCATTGCCGAGGCTGTCTCGATGTATCAGGCCGGTCAGTTCGATCTGGCGTCGATAGCGCAGGAAAATCCCGATATCGATCTCGGTGTGATGACCATGCCTCATCCCGAGGGGGCTGATACGTCCGCAATTCTGGGTGGTTGGAGCTTTATTGTCCCGACCGACGCCAACAATCCCGAGGAAGCCAAGATCTTCATCGAGTGGATGGCGCAGCCTGAGAATATGGGTGTTTACACCGACACCTTTCCAGCCCGTGAGTCGGCAATGGATATGGAACGCTTCCAGGACCCGCAGCTGGCCCCCTATCGCGAAGTGCTGCCCTTTACGCAGCCGGTGCCCACGCACCCGGCATGGGTGCAGATCACTCAGGCCTATTTCGATGGCATTCAGCGGATTCTGATCGGTCAGCAGGATGCTCAGGCCGCGATGGATGATGCGGCTCTCGATATCCAGGATCTCCTGGACCAGTACTGAGCCTCCCAAAGGAGTGCCGGCCGAAGACATTCGGCTGGCACTCCATCCTCATCAATTCTGGAGCGTGTCATCATGGGACGGATATCCCCGGGGCTTTTGTTTGCACTGCCGGCTCTCATAGTGCTGACCATGCTGATTGCCTATCCTGTCATGTATACGGGTCTGCTCAGCGTCACCGATCAGCAAGGCAACTTCGTTGGCATCGATAATTTCCAACGGGTCCTGGGTGCGCGTACCACGCCGATCGCCTTCACCAACACTTTGTGGTGGGTTGGCGGCTCGGTCGTCCTTCAGGTCATTCTCGGCACGGCCACGGCCATCCTTCTCAATGAGAAGTTTCCTGGGCGCGGTATCCTGCGCTCGATCGCCGTCATTCCCTGGGTGGTCCCCGGTATCGTGGCAGCGCTGACCTGGGCATGGATGTTTCACACCGAGTTCGGCATCATCAACTACATGCTGACGGCGCCCGGCGTGATCGACGAGCCCATCGGCTGGCTCACCAATCCCGATACCGTGATGCCCGCAATGATCGCGATAAACGTCTGGAAGCTCTTTCCGTTCGTTTCCATCATGGTGCTGGCGGGCCTGCAATCGATCCCAAAGGATCTCTATGAAGCCGCGCGGGTAGATGGCTCGAACTTTCTTGACGAAACCTGGCACGTCACCCTGCCTCAGGTTCGTCCGGTCATAGTCGCCGTCACGCTGCTACTTGTGATCTGGGCGCTCAATCACATCACGACGATATACGCCATCACCAGAGGCGGTCCGGCCAATCTGACCCTGATCACGCCCATCCAGATTTTCCGACTCGCTTTTGAATCGGTCCAGTTCAACCAGGCCGCCGCCTTGTCCGTGCTGTTCTTTGCAGCGGTGATGGTCATCGTGGCCATCTACATCAAGGTGTCATCGGCCCGAGAGGAGAAGGCGCTGTGAGACGATCCAAAGCAAGTTTTGTCCTGATCTATGTCTGTGCGGCGCTCGTGGCCGCGGTGTGTCTGTTCCCCTTCCTGTGGATGTGGGTCTCTTCGATCAAGGAGTTGCGGGAACTTTACACAATCCCTCCGGTGTGGTTCCCCGCCATGCCCACCCTGGAGAACTACCGGGCCGTCCTGTTTGAATCCAATGTGCCACGCTATTTCCTCAACAGCCTGATCATCTCTTTCGGCGCGACCGGTTTGGCATTGTTCATCGCGATATTTGCCGCCTATGGGTTTGCCAGGTTCAAGTTCAGGGGCAAGACGTTCTATCAGTCCTTCGTTCTGATCGGTCAGCTTCTGCCCACGGCCGCGATCATCGTGCCGCTGTTTGTCACCTTGCGCACGCTGGGGCTGGTCAACACCTATCTGGGGTTGATCCTCGTTTACATGATCATCACGCTTCCTTTGGCCGTGTGGATGCTCACAAGCTATTTCCGCTCCATTCCGGTCGAGCTTGAAGAGGCGGCCATTATCGATGGCTCTTCGCGCATCGGGGTTCTGTTCAGGATCACCCTGCCGCTCTCCATCCCCGGAATCATCGCGGTGCTGGTCTATTCGTTCGTTACCACCTGGAACGAGTTCATCTTCGCACTGACCTTTGCCACCGACTCTTCGGTCAAGACCCTGCCGATCGGGCTTGCCGAATTCACAACCGAGTTCAACACCGACTGGGGTGCGGTCATGGCGGCGTCCATGATCATGACGGTGCCCATTGCCGTCCTGTTTCTGTCCATGCAGCGCATGTTTGTCGGCGGAATGACGGCCGGAGCCACCAAGGGCTGAAGCCCGCCAATTTTTGAGATGTTTCGAGGAGTTAGCAACAATGATCGCAACGACCGCCCAAGGTATCCCAAAACTCGGGCTCGGCACGTTCGGGCGCACGGGCGAGGACGGCGTTTCGGCCCTTCTCAATGCACTTGAGATCGGGTATCGCCACATCGATACGGCTCAAAGCTACGATACCGAATCCAGCGTCGGCGAAGCAGTTCGCCGATCCGGGCTGGCGCGCTCGGAGGTCTTTATCACCACCAAGGTCGCCGATACCAACCTGGCCAAGCCCGATTTCCTGCCTTCGGTCGAAAAGAGCCTCGAGACCCTTGGCGTGGACGGGGTCGATCTGTTGCTGATCCATTGGCCATCGGACAAGGATGCGGTGCCTTTCGAGGATTACATGCTTGCCCTGGCGCACACACAGGAGAAGGGTTGGGCGAAACGCATAGGCGTTTCCAACTTTCCGATAGCCCTGCTCGAGAAGGCCGAGACGCTGCTGGGTGCCGGTGCCTTGAGCACCAACCAGGTGGAACTGCACCCCTTCCTTCAAGCCCCAAAACTCACGGCCTACGCCAAAGAAAAAGCCTTGCCGCTCACGGCCTATATGCCGCTGGCCAAGGGCAAGGTCAGCAAGGACGCGGTTCTTGGCGGGATTGGCGAAAAGCATGGCGTTTCGGCCGCTGCAATCTCTCTGGCCTTCCTCATGGCCGAGGGGCACATCGTCATTCCGGCCTCTTCCAGTTCAGAACGGCTGGCCCAGAACATGGCGGCAGCCGGGGTCACTTTGGACGCGGACGATATCGGGGCCATCCGCAAGCTCGATCGCGGCGACCGCATGATCGATCCTGACAAGGCGCCTGCCTGGGACGATTGAGCACCATTTTACACCAAGCGAATGCGACAGACGGGAACTGACAATGGGTACGGTATCGATAAAGGAAGCGCGCAAGGCGTATGGGGCGGTAGAGGTCCTTCATGGAGTCTCACTCGATATTGCCGACGGGGAATTTGTCATACTCGTCGGCCCGTCGGGCTGCGGGAAATCCACGCTGTTGCGGATGATTGCTGGCCTCGAAGAGATATCGGGCGGCACGATTTCCATCGCGGAGCGGGTGGTCAACGATCTGCCGCCCAAACAGCGCGACATCGCCATGGTTTTCCAGAGCTATGCGCTCTATCCCCACAAGACAGTCGCCCAGAATATGGGGTTCTCGCTTCATCTTGCGCGTACCCCCAAGCCCGAAGTCACGCGGCGCGTTGATGATGCAGCGCGTATCCTGGGGCTTGAAAAGCTGCTCGATCGCTACCCGCGCCAACTCTCGGGCGGCCAGCGTCAGCGCGTGGCCATGGGGCGCGCCATCGTTCGCGATCCTGAAGTGTTTCTTTTTGATGAGCCGCTTTCGAACCTCGATGCGAAATTGCGCGTTGCCATGCGCACCGAGATCAAGGCGCTTCATCAGCGGCTGGGTACGACTACAATCTACGTCACCCACGACCAGATCGAAGCCATGACAATGGCCGACAGGATAGTCGTGATGCACGACGGCATTGTCGAGCAGATCGGCACACCGCTCGAACTCTACGATGAACCGGCCAATCTGTTTGTCGCCGAGTTCATCGGTTCACCGGCCATGAACATTGTCGAAGGCCGTATCGCCAATGGCCAATTCGTCGCGAGCGATGGAACGGTCGTCCCTCTCGGTCAGACGCGCGGTGTGGTCGAGGGCCAGGCGGTCAAACTCGGCGTTCGGCCGGAAGATCTGGTCCTTGATGAAGCCGGTCTCTCGGGCACGATCGTTACGATCGAACCGACCGGCTCTGAAACCCACGTCACCCTCACCGTCGCTGGGACGGACATCAGCGGGGTATTCCGTGAGCGCATTTCGAGCCGTCCGGGCAGCGCTTTGCCCGTACGGTTCAACCCCGACAGGCTGCACCTTTTTGATGCCGAAACTGGCGCAAGATTGAGCGCGTGAGACGATAATGACTGCGATCTATCCGGACCTAAAAGGCAAGACAGTCCTTGTGACCGGCGGTGCTGGTGGCATCGGCGCCGCCATTGTACGCGCGTTTGCCGCCCAGGGTGCGCATGTTGGATTTTTCGATATCGACCGGACCGAGGGCGAAGCTCTCGAGAGCCAATTGACCGCGTTAGGTCAATCGGCGCGGTTTTTTGCCGTGGACATCACCGACATTGTCGCCCTGCGCAAAGGCATCGCCGATCTGCGGAGCGCTTTGGGACCGGTCGCGATCCTGATCAACAACGCTGCACGCGATGACCGCCACCCGGCCCTTGATGTGACCCCGGAGGACTTTGATGCCCTGATGGCAGTCAATTTCCGGCATCAATTCTTTGCTTCCCAGGCCGTGATCGAAGGCATGCGCGAACTGGGCGGAGGATCGATCATCTGCATGAGTTCGATTTCCTGGCTGGCCGGTTTTGGCGGCATGCCGCTCTATACCGCTGCAAAGGCAGGCATATTGGGTCTCGTCAAGTCCCTGGCCCGCGATTTCGGCCCTGACGGTATCCGCGTCAATGCAATTTCTCCAGGCTGGATCATGACCGAACGGCAGATCGCAAAATGGCTCACGCCCGAGGCCGATGCCATGCGCGAGGAGCGTCAGGCTCTCAAGCGCCGGCTCGTCCCCGACGATATCGCCCGGCTGACGCTGTTTTTATGCTCCGAGGAGGCCTCGGCAATCACCGGTCAGAACCATATCGCTGACGGCGGGTGGATCTGACGCGTCCGGCAGATACACATTACAGGAAAGGCACGCTGTGCAATCACCATCGGAAATCAAGGACATAACGCGTCCCGCCAAACGCATCTGCGACGCACTGGCCGCAATCGGATCGGCGACGGCAAGCAGTGAACTCTCCTTCATGGGCATTCGAAATCCGCATATGCGCGGGCCGAATGCGCTGCGGCAGGGCTATTCGGTCGCCGGTCCCGCACTGACGCTCCTGTGCATGCCCAAGCGCGAAGACATCTATGGCGCCGGCGAGTACGAGAACCCCGAGCTGCAGCTCCATCGCCACGTGCTTTATCCCGCGCAGGCCGGCGACATGGTCGTTGTCGATGCGCGCGCCGATATGGCGAGCGGAATTTTCGGCGAGATGATGCTGACGTTCCTGGCCGGTCGCGGCGGTTCGGGCATCGTTGTCGATGGCTGCATCCGCGATTCCGCCAAGGCAAAGGAACTCGATCTTGGCATCTGGGTGCGGGGCGTGACGCCCAATTATCACGCCCAGACCGAAATCATTCCCTTTGCTGTCAACGTGCCGGTCGCGTGCGGCAATGTTCTGGTCATGCCTGGAGACATCATCGTCGCCGATGACGACGGCGTCGTCTCGGTTCCCGTTGCCATGGCCGAGGAATTGATCGAGCGCTGCAGCCATCACGTGGAGTGGGAAGAGTTCTCGCGCCTTCGTCTGTCGCAGGGCGGAGACCTGCGCAAATATTACCCTCTCAGCGAAGCGGCGGAAGACGAATATCGCGCCTGGAAAGCCGAGCAGGGCACCACGGGCTGACCTCATAGTGATCGGAGACCATATATGTACCGGAACATGAACGGTTCAACGCACGTCCTGGCCGCTGCCGAGATCGCCGTGCCCGCCATACCCGAGGACGAGCGCGTCTGGGTGCCCCAGGCCGAAGGCGTCTGGTTTCGCCCGCTCATGCTCAATACGCTCGCGGGGCAGTGGTGCAATCTTTTGCGGGTCAGACGCTCGGGCGTGCTCTCGCGTCACCTGCACCCCAATCCTGTGCATGGCTATGTGATCAAGGGGCGCTGGCACTATCTCGAGCACGACTGGGTTGCCGAGACCGGATCATACGTCTTCGAGCCACCCGGTGAAATCCATACGCTTGTGGTTCCGGAAGACTGCCCGGAAATGATCACGTTTTTCAACATCACCGGCTCGATGATCTATCTCGATTCCGATAACAGGCACACCGGATACGAGGACGTGTTCAGCAAGATCGACATGTGTCGCGAGCACTATGAATCGGTCGGGCTGGGCGCCGACTACCTCGACCGGTTCATTCGTTGAGACCGATGATACAAGCCGATCCTGTCAGCTTTTCCTGGGCGCAGGAGTGGTACTGTGATAGGCACGTTCTGGTGGTGGGTGGCAGCTCGGGCATCGGCGCGGCGATCGCGCAAGGCTTTCTCGCGGCCGGAGCCAATGTCACTGTCACCGGCGTTAGTGACCAGGAAATCGAAGCCCTGGCCGCCGACCCCCGATTGTCCCGCGCGACCGCCATCACGCTCGATGTGCGCGACTCATCGGCTGTTGAAGCCGAGGTCGCTGCTCTGGGCGAACTCGATTGCCTCGTCAATTGCGCCGGGATCATCCGGCGCGGTGAAGAGCTCGACCCATCGGTTTTCGCCCAGATTGTCGAGGTGAACCTTAATGGTGCCATGCGCTGCTGTGCGGCGGCGCGGCCTGCTTTGGCCAGATCGCCAACCGGGGCCATTCTCAACATGGCGTCCATGCTGTCCTTTTTCGGAGGCGGCCTTGTGCCCGGATATGCGGCCAGCAAGGGCGGTATCGCGCAACTGACCAAGTCTCTCGCCATCGCCTATGCGCCCGATGCCATCCGCGTCAACGCAGTGGCACCCGGCTGGATCGCAACGCCTCTTACCCAAGGTCTGCGTGACGATCCCGAACGCTCTCGCGGCATTCTCGAGCGCACGCCAATGGGCAGATGGGGACAGCCGCACGATGTCGCCAGCGCCGCCCTGTTCTTGTGCTCGCCGGCTGCCGCCTTCGTCACCGGCGCCATCATCAACGTCGATGGCGGCTATTCCGCCATGTAGCACCACAGTCAAGGACATCCCAATGAGCCCCATCGAACCAACGCTTGAAGAGCTGACCTCCCAACACCAGAGCCTCGTTCTCGAGCGCTTCGATTATGCCGTCGCCTGGGCCATCGGGGCCTATATCCGCGATGCCGCAACACGCCAGAGCTTGCCGATCGCCATTGAAGTTTCCCATGGCAATGCACCGGTCTTTCTCGCGCTCATGCCCGGAGCGACGCCCGACAATATCGATTGGGTCCGGCGCAAGCGGGCGGTGGCGGTGCGGTTTCACAAGAGTTCGCTGTATATGCGTATTGAGGCCCAGCACAAGAACTGGGATTTTTCCAAGCGCTGGCGCATTCCCGAAGCCGACTACGTCGCCAGCGGGGGCAGCATTCCCATCGTCGTGCGCTCTGCGGGTGTCATAGGGGCGGCCACCGTGAGCGGCCTGACCGACGTTGCAGATCATGCCCTGGTGGCCGATGCGCTCAGGGCCGTGCAAGCAGACGGCAGGCCCTGAAGGCCAACCGCACCGGCCGCCTTGTTCAATCTTTCAAGCCATCAACAGGAGCCGCGCATGAGTAGGGACAAAAAAATCCGCTGGGGAATCTTGTCCACCGCAGCCATCGGCATCAATCACGTCATTCCCGGACTGCTCAAATCGCCCCACGCCGAGATCGTTGCGATTGCATCGCGCAATGGGGCGCGAGCCCAGGCGGTTGCCGACCGGTTTGCCATACCAAGGGCGTACGGCAGCTATGAGCAGTTGCTCGACGACCCCCAGATCGACGCCGTCTATAATCCACTGCCCAATCATCTGCACGTCGATTTTACCCTGGCGGCGGCAAGCAAGGGCAAGCATGTGCTCTGTGAAAAGCCTATCGGCATCACCGCAGACGACGCCCGACGCCTCCGGTCGGCGCCAGAGGGGATCCTGATAGGGGAAGCCTTCATGGTGCGCCATCACCCCCAGTGGAAGCGGGCCAGGGAAATTGTGCGGTCCGGCGAGCTGGGGGAGGTCAAAGCGATGCGAGCGCTTTTCGCCTATCACAACGTCGAACCGGACAATGTGCGCAACAAGGCCGAGATCGGGGGCGGGGGGGCTACTCGATATCGGCTGCTACGCGGTTGTGGCCGGTCGGTATTTCTTTGAGGCTACGCCCGTGCGCGCCCTGGCGCTGATTGATCGCGACCCCGGTTTCGGCACCGATCGGTTGGCCAGCGTGTTGCTCGATTTCGGCGAGGGGCGCCAACTGAACTTTACCAGCGCCACCCAGCTCGTACCGGCCCAGTCTCTGGAGATCCTGGGGCCATCGGGCCGGCTCGAGATAGCAATTCCGTTCAATGCGCCGGCCGATCGGCATACTGCGATCGTGATCGACAAAGGGGAAAGCCTGGGTGGAGAATTGGCGCGCCGCGAGATTGTGCCCGCCTGTGATCAATATACTGAGCAGGCCAACGCCTTTGCCCGAGCCATAACTGCAAAGCAGCCGCTTGAGCACGACGTGGCCGATGCGATCATCAATATGGCCGTGCTCGATGCCATCTTTGCCAGCGAACGCAGCAATAGTTGGGCGCCAGTGCAAATTTAGCGCCACCAGCAGACAAACTCCCCGCCAGTCCATCTGGGTGAAAACCTTGATTGGCGATAGCAGGCTGCACGTCTTCGAGTTGGCGACGGTCCTTGACGCCGATCAACGACGGTTACGCTCCGCCGAAGCAAACTCGGATCCGGACTTTCTCGTGAGCCAGAATGGTGCATCGGGATGGCTAGTGAAGATCATTTCACCAGATGCGCTTCGCTGGACGCATGAGCGCGCGAAACTGCTGCCCTTGGACGATCAAACACGCAAGTTCGAAACCGATCTCGCCGGCGTGAATCTCAATCCTCGGGCGTCGCCCCAATTGATCCCGATCAATGCTGGTAGCGCCGAGCGGGACAACATTGGCCGCAGCGGATCGCGACCACGCCTTCCGCACCATTGAAAAGTAGTTGCGAGGTCTCGGTCATGCGCGCTTCCCGCCGGCCAATTTTTCCCAAGGACACACTGGTTCTCGTCTGCGATGGCGCCAAGGCGCTGTTTTTTGAGAATGCCGGCGATGAGAAGGCACCCAATCGCAAGCCTTTGAGCGTACAGGTAGAGCCTCACCCGCCCGCCCGTGATATGGGCCGGGACCGTCCGACGCGGGTCTATGACAGCCATGACGGCTCGCGCAGCGGCTCAGATCAGACCGACCGGCACGCCGAGGCCGAAGTGGCGTTTCTCAGTGAAACGGCGCGGGAACTCGACCGCATAGCCGAGGAGCGCAAGTCGACCCGGATAGTGATTGTGGCCCCGCCGAAGGCCTTGGGCGTCCTTCGGAGCACCGGAAAGGCGAACCGCGACAGGATTGTCACTGAGCTTGCCAGCGATCTCGTCAATCATCCGACGTCCGAGATCGAGCGTCACATCGCTGCGCTTGACCGCCCGGCCTAGCGCTCGGCGCGCCTGGACTTCTCAAGAGCCGCTATGACTTCGGCATCGTCGACCTGGCGGAAATCGCCGTAATATTCCCCGATCGAGCCGAAATCGCTGAAACGCTCAAGACAGACGACCTGATCGGCCTGTGTGAACAGATTCAGCGTCTCGCTCGGCGCGACAGGGGTCGCCACCACGATCTGTCGGGGGCCGCGGCTGCGCAACCCCCGCAGAGCCGCTCGCATTGTCGCTCCCGTCGCGATGCCGTCATCCACGACAATCACGATCCTGTCCTTGATCTCCGGATATGCTCGTTCACCCACATAAACGGAACGGCGGCGTTTGATCTCCTCAACTTCGTCCCGCATCGCCTTTTCGAATTCGGCTTCTGAAACCCGTGCGCCGCGGATCACATCGTCGTTGCGCACGACGATCGGGTGTTCGGCATCGACAACCGCACCAGCGGCAAGCTCTGGCTGGCCCGGCACGCCTATCTTGCGGACGATGAGAAGATGCAGGGGCACTGAAAACGCTTCGGCGATTTCGGCAGCCACAGGAACGCCGCCACGGGGCAGGGCAAAAACGACCGGCTCCATGTCCCGATAATCTGCGAGGGCCCTCGCCAGCCTGCGACCAGCCTCGGTTCTGTTGACGAAACTCATTTTGTTTCCTTGCGCCAGAGACTGGCGGGTTCGCTAGAGTGGGCCATGCGTTCGTGCAATCTCGGAACTGTTCGGAAGCTTCAGACAAAAGATGGCGTTCCGCAAGCCGGCATGGACCGAGGCGAGGGGGTGTTCCCGATCACTACGGGACGATACGGCTCGGTCTTCGGATCGAGCGGACCACCGGGCCGTCTCCGCCCCCGCAGAAAAAGCGGTCGCCGCCATCGGATTCGAGGCCCGAAACCGCCGTCCCGCCCGGCATGTCCAGTCGCTGCAGCACTTCACCGCTAGAAGGATCGATGCGCCGAATATAGCTTCTGCCGTTCTCCCAGGTGCCATGCCAGAACTCGCCGTACGCCGGTCGATGGCCCATCCAGTGAACCGAACGATCATACAGGACACCCACCTTGCTCCATTCCCCGTCAGTACCACGTTGCGGTCAAAACCACTTGGCGATTGCACCGCCAAGGCTTCCAGGATTCCCATCCTTGACCCAGGCAACATGTCCATCGGGCCGGATCAGGACTGCCGCAGGCGTTTCGACCGCACCGATGACGGGAAGCTCGATGGTTCCCTCCAACGTCGCTTCAACCAGCTTGATGCGGTTTTCCCGATCCGCGATATCGAAGTTCTCGGTTTCGCCTAAGGTCAGCAGCACCGGCCGGGCATCGTAAAGAAGATTGAAGACCGTCGTCGGGCCGTTTGCGGTCGTGATGTCGAGATCGGGCATCCGCCGCCCCAACAGTGGGTGACCCTCGCCAAGGTCGTAATGCACGTCCAATCCGGACATCTGTGCCGCATACCATTTTCGCGGCCCGTCCATTTGCATCACTTTGGCCATCATCTCACGCAGGGCATTGGTCCGTTCGTCGCCACGATTCAGCGCGGTCAGCGCAAGGGTGCTTTTGAGCAGGGCCACTCCGATGGGGTGTCGCTCTGTATGATAGGAGTTCAGCAAATCGTCCGCTGAAATTCCCCTGACCACCTGGCCGAGTTTCCAGCCCAAATTGACGGCATCCTGTAGCCCGATGTTCAGCCCCTGTCCTCCTGCGGGGGAGTGGACATGGGCGGTGTCGCCCGCCACAAGGATCCTGCCTTTGCGATAGGTTTCGGCCTGACGCGCGGCATCGGTGAAGCGTGAGAGCCAGGTGACGTTGCGAACGCTGAAATCGGTGCCATACGCCGCGGCCAGCGCCCGGCGCAGGTCATGGATATCGGGTCCGTCTCCCCGTTCGAGTTCTTGCTCGGTTATCACGCCGCGGAAGCGATTTTCGCCGTCCAGCGGACCGATGGCATAAAGACCTTTCGGGCCGTGACGGATGCCAAGTTGCGGGCCCGACATCTCCGCTTCGAAGATCAGATAGCTGATATCGGAATCCCAGCCCGGAAAACCGATGCCGGCCTTCTTGCGCACGATGCTGCGCCCGCCATCGCAACCGACAAGATATTGCGCGCCCAGTGACCGGCCATCATCCAGGGCGACGGATACGCCGTCATCGCGCTCGGTGAAGCCGGTAACCTTGCAGCTGCGATAGAATTTCGCCGGTAGTTCCGAAACCCATTCGGCGAGGCCCAGTTCGATTTTCTCCTGCCACAGTGCGAGTGTGTAATTGTGACGGGACGGGCGATCGCTGGCATCGAGAAGCGCTCCGGCAAAATGGACCACATGGTGCTTCTCGCCTTGGGCGATGAATCGATCGGCAATGCCACGTTGGTCGAGGACTTCGATTGAGCGCGGGTGCAGGCCGCCCGCTCGGGAGCCCTCAACCTCCTGGTTTGGCCGCTGCTCAACAATGGCGACATCTGCGCCCGCCAACGCCAGCTCGCCCGCCAGCATCAGTCCTGTCGGGCCGCCTCCGGCGATGATCACTTGATGATCGAAATTGAACATTTCTCAGCCTCACATAGTGTCAGGGGCAAGTCGTTTACGACGAGGCGAGGGTCTTGAAGCAAGCCCCTTGTGCACCACATATACAAAATGGCGGACGACGCCCTTCATGGGCGCAATGCCTTTGCCTATTTCCCGCTTCTTGGCGATGTGGAGCCCTTGCCCAAATACCTTCACAACATGGCGATGCTGGCCACCGTCCTTACCGCGGGCGCCATCGCCCTGCCGGTCGGAGGATCGCGAAATAATTCGACGACGACTAAAGAGCGAGCGCTTTGACACCAGGACCGCCGGGATCAGAACGCTGGCGTGGAACGTTGAGCGGCAGGTCCCATCGCACGAACGGCGGTGGATATTCGCGGCTGGTCAGGCTATGGCTTTCCGGCGCCAACCACATCGACGAGCCAATATTGACCTCTCTTCCTACCCCCGGCCTTAGCTATTTCTGTACCCTCGAGGTCCATCTCTCCAAGCCCGTGAGCGTGGGACCGTCCGCCGCCGGCACAAAGCGGGTCATACCCATCAAGGGTGGGCGCGTGCATGGACCGAAGATTTCCGGCCGCATTCTCGACATGGGCGCCGATTGGCAGATGATCCTGGAGGGAGGCATTGCCGAACTCGATGCGCGCTACGCCTTCGAAACCGATGACGGTGCGGTAATCGAGATACGCAACTTCGGCATCCGGCACGGCCCCGAGGACGTGATCCAAAGGCTGGCGGCGGGAGAAGCCTGCCCACCGCAATCCTATTACATGCGAAGCGGTGCCCGGCTCGAGACCGGCCATCCAGATTACGCATGGATCAACAAGACCATGTTCGTGGGCACCGGTGCGCGGCTGGCCAATGCCGTTCAGATCGATCTTTACGCCATCGACTGACAACGGAAGATCGCCGCTCGAGCGGGCCGGCGGGTTGGACACTGCCGCCGCAATTGGCTAGTTTCCGCGAAAAAGAGATAGGGGAAATCAGTGACCGAACCTCGCGTACTCATCGCCGGCGGCGGCATTGGCGGTCTGGCCATGGCGCTGACGCTTCATCAGATCGGCGTAAAATTCACCGTATTTGAGTCCGCACGCGAACTCGCTCCGCTGGGGGTGGGGATCAATCTCCAGCCCAACGCGGTCCGCGAGCTCTATGACCTCGGCATCGGCCCTGACGATCTCGATACGATCGGCGTGCCATCCAGGGAATGGGCGCTGGTCGGGCTCAACGGCAACGACATCTATTCCGAGCCGCGCGGACTATTGGCCGGTTACAGCTGGCCGCAATATTCGGCCCATCGCGGCCGCCTGCACATGCTGCTCTACAACAAGCTCGTCGAGCGCGCCGGGCCCGGCTGCGTCAAGCTCGGCCACAGGGTGACCGGCTACGAGCACGCTTCCGACGGCACCGTTAGCGCGCAAATCCGTCTCGCGGACGGCCATACGGCGCAAGAGACGGGCACGCTGCTTGTCGGCGCCGATGGCATCCACTCTCAAATCCGCGCCCAGATGCACCCCGATCAGCCTCCCATCAACTGGGGCGGCGCCATCATGTGGCGCGGCACCACAAAGGCCAAGCCGATCCGCACCGGCTCATCCTTCGTGGGGCTGGGCACGCACCGGCACAGGCTGGTTTTTTATCCCATCTCCCCGGTCGATCCTGAAACCGGGCTTGCCACCATCAACTGGATCGCCGAGCGAACCGTTGAGACCGGCGGGGACTGGACGAACAGCGGCTGGTTCCGGCCCACCGCTGTCGAAGAGTTCATCGACCATTTCGCCGACTGGCGCTATGACTGGCTGGACGTGCCGGACCTGTTGAGCCGCGCCGACATCGCCTATGAGAACCCCATGATCGACCGCGATCCGGTCGATACATGGCAGGACGGGCCGGTGATACTGATGGGCGACGCCGCGCATGCCATGTACCCAACCGGCTCGAATGGCGCCAGCCAGGCGATCGTCGACGCTCGCGTGCTCGGTGCCGCCATGCTCGAAAAAGGCATCACCCCGGCCGCGCTGGCCGCCTACAATGAAAAGCTTTGCGGCCCGATTTCCCAGGTCATCCTGCGCAACCGCAGCGCCGGACCGTTCGGACTGCTCAACATTGTCGACGAGCGGTGCGGCGGCGTATTCGAGGACATCGAAGACGTCATTCCATCCCACGAACGCAGCGCGTTCATGGCCAAATACAAGTCAGCAGCGGGATTTGCCGTCGAGCAGCTCAACGCCGCATCGCCGACCATCCCGGCGGGTCAGTCACTGGCTCGTGCCGTTCCGGCCTAGTGCGCTTCCCACAGGGATCCAACAGAGCATCGCACCAGGCAGAACTTCGCTAGCCATTTGGCTAAGCAGGATTTTTTCGGGATTTGGTTGGGGAGGCCTGATCGCCCATATCTGAACTTTATCGGCGCACCCAAGCTTACATTGAGATGGTAACACTTTGAAAAATCGGGTGGTGAAAGGCATATTTATTACGAAGGACCGCAATGTCGGTCGGCCCGATCTCGGTATGATTTAGGAAATATCTGTAGGTGACCGAAAAAATAGAGAATTCTCCATCGCGCCCATGATGGACTGGACGGATCGTGCCCGAATCGCAGGCGCTTTGTGGGTTGTGTCGTACTTCTCGTCGTACCGAATTGGACTAGGCGGCTAGCTGTCTGCATTCTTTGCGCGCTGCTTCCCGCCGTGCGTCGAGCCATTCGGCAAGGTCTGCTACGTGAATGCCTTTAGCGCTTTTTTGGCTGGCCTCCACTCGCATCATAGGAATAGCAATTGCGCCCTCATTCACCTTGCGGACGAATTTGGCAGGGTCCAGATGGCTAAAATAATCTCGACAAACCTGTTCGACCGGGATCACGACGCGCTGGCCGTATTGCGCCAACAAAATGGCGATTGTGCTGTGGTTGTCGTTCGATGCTTCAGTCAAGAAGCCCTGCCCGAACGCGGGCGGAAAAATCCAAAATACGCATCCTAAAAATTCCTTTTTCTAATTTTTACTCCTTTTTGCCTATTATGTAGCAAAATATGCCATCTACATAGCAAAATAATCCGATAATGTCAATCTGAAAGTGATTTTTGAGAATTTAATGCTACTGGACAGCCCTATTAGGCCGCCTTCGCCACCTTCTCCCGCCGCGCTTCCCAAAGCTTCTTATTCCGTTCGGCCCGCGTGATCGGCACGTTCAGGACTCGCTGGCCCTCAACCGTGATCATGCCAGCCGGTTTGTCAGGATAAAAACCACGGCGCTCAATCTGCAATTCAAAGCGGCCTTCGATCACGCTTGCCGGATCGGCTTCGTCAGGGCATTCCCAGAGGAAATAGGATTGATTGAACATTAGGCGCGATACTGCAATTTCAGGGTCGCGTTTCATATAAAATCGCTTGTCGAGATAAGCCCAGCGCCACTGGGTCGCGTGCGTTCCCAATTTCTCATTCTTAGGTTTCATCGCGCGGCCTCAGTGCTTAGCGAAGGTCAGATTCTGTTGAACGCGCCCGCCATCGCTCTTTTCCAGAACCAATTTCGCCCCGGCAGGGGTTTCCTCAATTTGAACGGTTTCAATGCCGTTGGCGACCACGCGCCATTCGCCGTCTGAATAGCCCCTAGATTTCTGGACGCCTTCTTCCCTAAATTTGAGGCAAGGAGGCCATGATGCGGTCTGGCAATTTCAGTGATGAGTTCAAGCGTGATGCGGTCGCGCAGATTACCGAGCGGGGATACCCCGTTGCGGAGGTTTCGAAGCGTCTCGGCGTGAGCCCGCATTCGCTCTATGCTTGGAAAAAGAAGTTCTCTAAGCCCTCGGGATCGGACGATGTGGATCAAACAGCAGAGATCCGGCGACTGAAGAAGGAACTGGCGCGCGTCACCGAGGAGCGCGACATCTTAAAAAAAGCCACCGCGTATTTCGCCAAGGATGCAAAGTGAGATACGCGTTCATTGCCGAGCATCGCCAGCAGTTCACGGTTCGGGCAATGTGCCGTTGCCTGCGCATCCGACCCAGCGGTTTCTACGCGTGGCTGAAGAATCCGCTGAGCAAGCGGGCGTTGGAAGATGCACGTCAGACGGAGCTCATCAGCAATGCCTGGAAGGAAAGCGGCAGGGTCTATGGCTACCGCAAGCTCCATGACGACCTTCTCGATCAGGGAGAGACCAGTTGTGCCAACCGCATTGCTCGTCTTGCGAGGCTTGCCGGGATCAAGGCGCAGATCGGCTACAAGCGACGGCCCGGCTCCTATGGCGGCAGGCCCTCGATCGTGGTCGACAATACCTTGGCCCGCCAGTTCGATGTGGAGGCTCCAGACAGGGCGTGGGTGACCGACATCACCTACATCAGAACCCAGGAAGGCTTTGCCTATCTGGCCGTTGTCATCGACCTGTTCTCACGTCGTGTCATCGGCTGGTCAATGCACAGCCGCCAGACAACCGACGTCGTGTTGCAGGCTTTGCTCATGGCAGTGTGGCGTCGAAAGCCCAAGAACAAGGTCCTGATTCATTCCGACCAGGGTTCCCAGTTCACCAGCATGGACTGGGCAGCATTTCTCAAGCATCACAATCTTGAGCATTCAATGAGCCGACGGGGGAATTGCCACGACAACGCTGTGGCAGAAAGCTTCTTCAATCTGCTCAAGCGTGAGCGGATACGGCGCAGAACCTATCGAACACGCCAAGAGGCAAGGCAGGACGTGTTCGACTACATCGAAATGTTCTACAACCCAAAACGAAAGCACGTCCGGAACGGGATGCTGTCACCCGTCGAGTTCGAACGACAGCAGGAAAACTAACCCGAGGGTGTCCACGAAACTCGGGGCTATTCATTTTAGGTTCGACCACCCCACCATTGGAGCGGCTATTTAGAGCGCCGGGAGCCCCGACGCTGGGTTAGGCGCTGGTCACAAATTCAAACCAAGGCCAATTTTCGTATTTATCGCCCGCCTGATCGAGATGGGTGTATCGTTGCAGGCTCGCCCAAGTGCGATGGCCAGTAACTGCGGCGACGTTTGGTATCTGCCAGCCCATTTCAAAGAGCCGGGATGCGCCTTCGTGGCGCAAATCGTGGAACCGCAGGTCGTCAATCTCAAGGTCCTGGCACGTGCGCGTGAATGCAGCCGAAATTGCGTCTGTGCCATGAGGAAAAATACGTTCCTGCACGCGCGGCATGGCTTTGATAATAGCCATCGCTTCGGGCGGTAGATTAACCCAAGTGTCGTTGCCCATCTTATCGCCGGGGTGCTTCATATCGCGCACCAGTATGCGGCTCTTGGTTTCGTCCAGATCGGCCCATTTGATCCGCGTGATTTCCTCTTGTCGTCTGGTCGAAAACAAGGCGAACGCGACGATATGAGTCATCGGGTTTGAATTCGGGCGAAACGCTCGTTTGGCCTTGAACGCTGTCATGAGCTTGTCGAGTTCGGCCAATGTGGGCCGCCGCTCGCGCTTCTTTGATTTCGACGTGTAGCCTAACCGACGCATCACTGCGCTGGCGTCCTTCATGGCTTGCGGGTCCAACGGGTAGCCCCATGCAGGCCGGGCAATGGCAAAGATCGCCGCCAGATGGGACATGTAGTTTCCGACCGTTTGGGGTTGCATCTTCTGGTGAAGTTCGCGTCCAAACGCTACAATGTCATCCGACCGAATTGCGTCACATCCCAATTCGGCAATAGGGTAGCCTTTGATAGAACGCAAAACTTGTTCCTTGGTCTTGCCGATGGCCTTGGCCGAGGTTTCGGTGTACTTATCTATTGCATCGGCAAGAGTGCCCTTGGGGGCATTCTCCCGTTCGATTGCGCCGGGTTCGGCTAGTTCGGTTTCCCGCTTTTTGATCCATGCATTTGCCGCCTGTTTGCGGTCGAAGGTTTGGGCTTGGCGGTAGACGATCTTGCCCCCGCGTTTTATCAAGATTTGAGCGGTGTAGCCGGTTGAGCCGTTCCTGCGCTTGCGCTCTACTATAGTGCCCATGGTACGACATTCTCCTTTTCAGTACGACATTGTTGTACTGGGTACGACAAAACGGTCAAACACGATCATAAACGAGCAAAAAACGACAGAAACGAGCAAGCCCCATGTCGCTGGAATATATTGAAAAAAGCGCAAAAGCTATGCTTTCTGAGGGTCGCAGATTTTCTATCGCGCCCATGATGGACTGGACAGATCGGCACTGCCGCTATCTTCACCGGCAGTTGACCTCGCATGCGCTCTTGTTCACCGAAATGGTCACCAGTGCGGCGCTGGTGCATGGGGATGCCGAACGGCTGCTGGGGTACAATGACAGCGAGCATCCGGTGGCGGTGCAACTGGGTGGGTCCGATCCGCTCGAATTGGCTCAGGCCGTCCGGATTTGCGATCGGTTCGGCTATGACGAAATCAACCTCAATGTCGGCTGCCCGTCCGACCGGGTTCAATCTGGACAGTTCGGAGCATGTCTAATGGGCGTACCGGGGTTGGTGGCCCAGTGTCTATTGGGCATGGCCGAGGCGACCGACACCCCGATCACCGTCAAATGCCGCATCGGGATCGACGAACAGGACATCGAGGCCGACCTCGATCGCTTCGTTGATGCGGTGGTTCCGACTGGCATAGACGCACTCTACGTTCATGCGCGCAAAGCCTGGCTCAAGGGGCTTTCACCCAAGGAAAACAGGGACATACCGCCCCTGAACTACGATCGGGTGTATCGGCTGAAACAGCGCCTTGGCGATTTTCCCGTGATGATAAACGGTGGCATCAAATCGCTCGAGGAGTGTGAAACTCACCTTCAGCATACCGACGGCGTCATGCTCGGTCGCGCCGCATATCACGATCCGATGATTTTGGGCGTCACTGACGAAAAAATATTCGGCGAGGAGCGCGCTGCGGTAACACTCGATGACATCGAGACCGCCATGACCGCCTATGCGGAAGTCGAGTTGGGCAAGGGCACGCGCCTCAACCAGATCACCCGCCACATGCTCGGCCTGGCCAACGGACTGCCCGGTGCGCGGCGTTTCCGGCAGATTCTGAGTGTCGAAGCCTGCAAGCCTGGCGCAGGGCCCGAAGTGATCGCTGCAGCTTTTGCCCAGATCGATCAGGCGGCGGTTCGCGTCGCCTGAGCGCTATCACCCCGGCTTGCGCGCCACCACGAACAGCGCCCGGTCTGGGCCGGGTTTCCAACGATGGGCGATCTCGAAACCGGGTCGCTTGATCTTGGCGATCACCTCGTCGGTGCTCATGACCTTAAGGATCGGCAGCAGGCCCAGCGCGCGTCCGATAGGTGCTAACACCTTGAAATAGCCCATGGTATCCCCCAGACATGCCGTACTTGAGACGAAATATCCCCCCGGCCTGAGCATGCGATAGACTCTGGCGATGACGGCATCGGGATCTTTGAGCAGATGCAGAATGCTCAAACCGAGCACCATGTCGTAGGGTTGGTCGGGGAGTGGCAAAGTGGTGATGTCGGCGCGCTCGAAAGTTATGTTGGTAACCTCGGCCTCATGAGCACGCTGGCGCGCTTTCTCGAGCATGCGTTCGGAAAAATCGATCGCCAGGATATGAGCAACGTGAGGGGCGTGCGCAATCGCTGTTCCGCCGGTCCCGCAACCGAATTCGAGCAAGCGCATGTCGGGCCGCAGATAGCCCTGCGTGACCCGGAGCTTTGTCTCGTAGTCGTCTTCGTGGGTTATCGGCAGACGCGCGTATTTGTCCGCAGTCTTGTCCCAGAACCTGCTTGTCGCAGTCATCGCAGCTTCCCTCAGTCCCGCTCCATTGTTCCCAGTTTACTGCAATCCGGCTCATAGAGAAATTGCGCAATTTTGTACGAACGCTATACATATTTGCATGAACACGAGACCACCCGGCTTTGATTGGAACCAGATGCGCGCCTTCCTCGCGACCGTCGAGGCGGGCTCTCTTTCGGCCGCGGCCAAGGCTTTGGGGCTGACACAACCCACGCTCAGCAGGCAGATTGCCGCTCTTGAGGGCGATCTTGGCCTGCTGCTCTTCGAGCGCGTGGGGCGGCGGCTGGCGCTGACCGATGGTGGGCGGCGGTTGGCCGAGCATGTGCGCGCCATGGGCGCCGCAGCCGATCGGATTGCCATAACGGCGTCCTCTCAATCGCAGGCGCTGGAGGGCAGGGTGCGGATCACGGCGGTCGACATTCTGGCCGCCCATGTTCTCCCGCCCATCCTCCAAAAGCTCTATACCGTTGCGCCGGGAATCGAGGTCGAAATCATTGCTTCAAATTCGATCGATGATCTGATGCGCCGGGAAGCCGATATCGCCATTCGTCATGTCAGGCCCGATCATGAAGATCTGATCACGCGCCGGTGCCGGGACACGGAAGTGGGGCTCTACGCGGCAACCTCCTTTATCGAGAAATTCGGCCGGCCCACACAGCCCAGCGACCTTGCCGAGGCGCCTTTTGTCGGCTTTGCCCCCGACGACGCCGTTGACCAGGAGCTCAATAAGCGCGGCATACCGGTAACCCGTGGCAACTTTCGCTGGCTCTGCGTCAGCTCGCTGGTGGGGCTGGAGTTGATCAGGCGAGGGCTAGGGGTCGGGTTGACCTTCGCCGACGCTGCGGATCAGTTCCCGGACCTCGAGCGCATCCTGCCCCAGATGGAGCCCCTGCCGGCGCCCGTATGGCTCACCGTACACCGTGAATTGCGCACCAGCCCGCGAATGCGCATTGTCTTTGACCTCCTGGCTGAAGCCTTCGCTCCGGGAGCGGAGGTCAATCGTGAAGCTCCAGGGAGTCTTGGCTGACGGTATAGCGCGAGAGCGTTTCGAGGAACGTCATGCCCAGAAGCGAGGTTTCCAGCGCGCTGTCTTCAACCACGAAGGCACGGATATTGCGGCGCACGATATTGCCCACCTCGATCTGCTCGATCCGGATGGGAGCCGCAGTGCCCGTGCCGTTGGCCGTCTGAACGGGAATTGTATAGCGCAGGCTGTCAGTATCGATGCCGGCTGCCTCCGCATCGCCTTGGGACAGGACAACGGCGCTGGCGCCGGTGTCAAAGATCATGGGCACCTCGGTGCCGTTGATCCGGGTGTCGATGCTGAAGCTGCCACCGAACGAGCGGGAGACGTGAACGTTTCCTGTTTGTGGGTCGACGATGGCGGCACCGGGCTGCAGGGCGCCGAACACCCGCTGCCCCATACGCTCAAGGTCGCTTCGGTAGGTGTAACCGAGCACCAGAATGCCGCCGATGGCGATCCAGATGACGAACCCCGACAGGATCTCACCCAGCCTGTGCCGGCGTCCCACCAAGGCGCTGGCAATCAGCGTTCCGATCACCACGAGCGGAATGGCGCTCGCCGTCTGCGCTTGCGTCAGCCCGAAGACGGCACCGGCATCGGCGCTGATGGCGACAGCAAGGCCGACCACGATCAGGATGGCGAAACCAACAAACAGCATGAAAGATCCAAAAGCGTTCAAGCAGCGATCATACGCATAAAGGTTGCCAATAGGGCAATTTCAAGCAGCGCCTGCAAAGCGCCGATGAGATCGCCCGTTTGGCCGCCCACCAGCCGATCACAAAGCCGTGTCCATCCCAAAGCGATGATTGCGGCGATGGAGGCGCCTAGCAAAAGGCCAAGTGGCTCAACGAACGGCACGGCAAGAACCGCAGCGATGACGAGAGCGAGAACGAGCCCGAACCCGAAAGCGTTCCGCGAGAGCCTGCCGGCGGCGGCGGACGCTCCGCTGATGCGCGCCGGTGGCAACGTCATGGCGATATAGAGCCCGCCCGAGCGCGCAAGCAGTGCCGCTGCCAGCCAAACGGACGCCGCGACCAATCCGCCATGTGCCGCCAGGGAAGAAAGGGCAGCGACCTTGAGCCCGACCACAAAGACGATGGCGAGCACGCCATAGGTTCCGTGGCGGCTGTCCTTGAGGATTTCCAGCCGCCGCTCGGCAGTGCCGCCTCCAAACAGCCCGTCGGCTGAATCCGCTGCGGCGTCCTCACTCATGGCGCCGGTCACGATGGCTGAGCAAGCGGCGGCCGCAATGGCCGCAAACAGGAACGGAATGCCGCCCGCAATGGCGATCAGCAGGAGAATTGCCGGGCCGATCCCGATCAGGATGCTGGCGAGTGGCAGCACACGCGCGATTCGATCGAGATTGGGGACGATGTGAGGTCTCCCCCCGGTCGGCAGACGCGAAAAAAAACGCAGCGCCATGACTAGGTCTGCGATGACCCCACCGTCTGTTGCGGGCGACGCGCCGGCGTTGGAAGTCCTGCTGTGCTTGTCGGCATCGATCAATTGCGTTTTTCCTCTTTTCGTCCCAAAAGGAGCGCCCCTCATATCACTCGAATCCGGGAGCGACCATGTCTGCCCAAGCCTTCACCGATTTCCAAGATCTCCTGATGCTCGGGCCGGACGGCGATGAGGCGGCGGTTGCGGCGGTGCGGGCGCGCGACGCGCATTTGACCAAACCGGCCGGGTCGCTGGGTGAGATGGAATTTCTGGTCGAGCATATGGCTCGCTGGCAGGGCAAGGCCGAACCGACATTCGAAGATCCGATGGTTGCCATTTTTGCCGCCAATCACGGGGTAACCGATCAGGGCGTTTCGGCCTTTCCGCCTGATGTTACCAAACAGATGGTCAACAATTTCACCAAGGGTGGTGCGGCAATTTCCCAGATTTGCGCGCTGCATGAAATCAATCTGCGGGTGTTCGAGTTGGCCCTGGACGTGCCGACCGGTGACATAACGGTTGTCCCCGCCATGGACGAGCGGACCTGCGCAGCAACCATCGCCTATGGCATGGAGGCCATCGCGGGGGACGTCGACCTTTTGTGCATCGGCGAAATGGGAATCGGCAACACCACCGTCGCAGCCGCGATTTACGCGGGGCTTTATGGCGGCACCGGCGCCGACTGGGTGGGACGCGGCACTGGTGTCGATGATGCGGGGCTCAAGCGCAAGGCCGATGCCGTCGATCGGGCTCTGGCCCGTCATGCTGGGCGGCTCAATACGCCCTTTGAGGTTCTCTCCAATCTGGGCGGGCGCGAAATCGCTGCCATGGTGGGCGCGATCATCGCGACCCGGCACCAGAAGGTGCCGCTGATCGTCGACGGGTTTGTGGCAACGGCCGCTGCCGCCATCGCTCATGCGGTCAATCCCGCTTCTATCGATCACTGCCTTTTCGGTCACGTCTCGGCCGAAGGCGGTCATGCGCGCGCGCTCGAAAAGATGAGCGCAAAACCCTTGCTCAATCTGGGGATGCGGTTGGGGGAGGGGAGTGGCGCTGCACTGGCGGCCGTCCTGTGCAAGACGGCCCTGCACGTTCACAAGAACATGGCGACCTTCGGGGAAGCTGCCGTTGACGAGAAACTGGGCTGAGCGGAACCGCGAAACCCTCTCGGACTGGTGCTTCCGGAATCTGCCCAGAATCCGGTAAGTGACGCTTGTTTTGACGGAGAAATGCCATGTACGCGCTCTATATCGCCAACAAGAATTATTCCTCCTGGTCGCTGCGGCCCTGGGTCCTGCTCAAGACGCTTGGCATCGAATTCGATGAGCGGTTCGTGCCCTTTCTCCAGGGCTCCAGCTACGAAGAATTCCGTAAATTCTCGCCCACCGGCCTCGTGCCATGCCTGGTGGATGGAGATCTGACGGTCTGGGATTCGCTGGCGATCACCGAATATGTCGCTGAGGACCATTCCAGCGTCTGGCCGGCAGATCGAGCGGCACGCGCTTGGGCGCGTTCGGCAACGGCCGAAATGCACTCGGGCTTTTCGGCGTTGCGCAACATTTGCGGAATGAACGTGGGTGTCAGAGTGCGCATGCATGAGATCAGCGCGGCGCTGCAAGCCAATCTCGACCGGCTTGACGAACTTTGGGGCGAAGGGCTTTCGCGGTTCGGCGGGCCGTTCCTCGCCGGTGAGACGTTCACCGCGGTCGATGCGTTCTTTTGCCCGGTTGCCTTCCGTATTCAGACCTATGGGTTGGAGCTCGGCGAGAAGTCCATGGCGTATTCACAAAGGCTCCTGACCGTGCCGGCCATGAAAGAGTGGTACCAGGCGGGGCTTGCGGAGACCATCCGGGACGAGCCGCATGACGCCGAAATTGCGCTGGCTGGAACGCTGATGGAAGATTTGCGGGCCGTTTAGGAGGCTTCGGAATAAATCTCGAGCCTGTTGCGCTGCTCGACCACCGGCGCGATGCCTTCCATGACCCGCGCGCGCGGGAAGGTGGCGATCACTTCGGTACCGAAGCGCAGCTTGGAGAACAGATCGAACCGTCCCTGATGCAGATCCATGATCTTTTGCACGATGGGCAGGCCCAGCCCCGCGCCCTGTTCGGCGGTCTTTTGCGCCAGCGAGCCCTGGCCGAATGAGGACAGAACGGTTTCGATCTCGTCCTCGGGGATGCCGGGGCCATTGTCGACAACAGAAATGAATTGCCCGCCATCGGTCGACCGTCCCACGGTGAGAACGATCTTGCCCGATTGCGGGGTGAACTTGATGGCGTTCGAGAGCAGGTTGAGGACCACCTGACGCACGGCGCGCTCGTCGCCCCAGATCTTGGGCAGCGAGTCTCCGGCCTCGAACTGAAGGTCAACATTTTTGGACCGGGCCCGGATTTCGAGCATGCGACGGCAGTCGTCGGAAATATCGACGAGCGAAATGGCCTCTTCGTTGAGGTCGTACTTGCCGGCCTCGATGCGCGAGAGATCGAGCAGTTCGTTGATCAATGTCAGAAGGTGTTGCCCGCTCGCGTGGATATCGCCCGCGTATTCCTTGTACTGCGGAACAGCGTGAGCGCCCAGCAGCTCCGATTTGAGAACCTCTGAAAAGCCAATGATCGCGTTGAGCGGCGTGCGCAGCTCATGGCTCATGGTGGCAAGAAAGCGCGATTTGGCGATATTGGCCTGCTCGGCATGGCGCCGGGCTTCGTCCGACATCGTCCTGGCTTCCTCGAGCTCAAGAATCAGAGCGTCTTTTTCCCATTGATGCTCGAGATTGCCGATTTCGGATTTGTAGAGCTGGCGGGTGAGAAACAGGAAGAAAAAGAACGCCCCGATGGTCACAACCGACATTGCGTAGTTGAGCGTCCCGCCGCTCCAGATGAGCATGGCCGCCACCGACACCGTGCCGGGGAAGGTGGTGACCAGCGTGGCGCTGGGCAGCGTGCGCGTGGCGACCGCATTTGCTGCAACGCCGACCAGCAACATGGCAAAGATGATGATCTGGATATCTTCTCCGCCGCCTGCAATGGTGAGGATAGGCAGGGTGGCCCAGGACAGGCCCGTGATCGTTTCGGCGATTATGAAGGTCTGCGTCCACCGCCCGGGGTTGAACCTGGTATTGTCTTGCTTGCGGAACCCGCGACAGATCATGGCGACGCCCAGATTGGCGATGCCGACCGCGCTCGCCCAGAGCGCGGCTATGACCGGATCGATCCACAAGATGGCGGCAAGCGAGAGGATGCTGAGGAGCGCGAGTGTGGGAAGAAGGCTTGTCAGCCGGGCGCCAGCATACTCGGCCAGCAGTTCATAATCGAAAGTGACCCGTGTGCCCGAGCTTGATGTCAGCTTCTGGCGGGCGTCGAGAACAGCGCGCTGGACCGTACGGCGCGATTCTCCCCGACGCGGCGCTTCGGTTGCACGGTTTGGCTGGCTGGACGCCATCGAACTCTCGTTACGCTACTCAACTACTCATCAGGTCAGCAAATCCCGCCAACCCGTACGCGAGGCTTAACGCTAAGCCACGCGTGGTTAACAGGACGTTGAGCCGTGCCGGACAGTTAGACGCAATTTTCACCATACTCAGCCGAAAGCTCCCTGGCCGGGCGGCTGCGGGTAACCGAAAGGGGAGAAATGGCCATGGTCGGACCCCGATTGGTTTGCCTTGACACGGGCAATGCTGGCACGTCAAATGCCATGCCGAGGCGGACGATTTTCCAGAATACTGGAAATTTTCGTTGATTTTAAGAATACTATTTCAGGGGCTTCTATGGCGCTCGACAAACTCGACCGCAAAATTCTCCAGCTTTTGCAAAAGGATGCCACGATGCCTGTGGCGGAAATCGGCCGTAAGGTCGGTTTGTCCACCACGCCATGCTGGCGCCGCATCCAGAAAATGGAGGAGGAGGGTGTCATCAAGCGCCGCGTTGCGGTGCTCGATCCCGAAAAGGTCAATGCGGGCGTCACCGTGTTTGTTGCCGTCAAGACCAACGAGCACAACGATGCCTGGCTGCGCAAATTCGCCGCCGTGGTTGAGGATTTCACCGAGGTCGTCGAATTCTACCGCATGAGCGGCGACGTCGACTATCTTTTGCGCGTGGTCGTGCCATCCATTCAGGCCTATGACGTTTTTTATAAAAAGCTGATCTCCAAGATCGCTCTTTCCGATGTCAGCTCGTCCTTCGCCATGGAGCAGATCAAGTATACGACAGCGCTGCCGCTGGAGTTTGCCGTGGTCGGCGACTAGAGCGTGTACAGATAAAGCGGATGCCACTTTATCGGTTCGGACACGCGACCAAACAAAGACTTGGAGCAACTGAAGCGGTTCATAGAAGCGCTGAAATGCTCTAGCCGCCGGTTACCGACATGTGCCGTCCGACTGCGGGGGCGGAGCGGCGTTCAATCACGAAATCATGCCCCTTGGGCTTGAGGATCATTGCCTGATCGAGCGCGGCATCGAGACCCTGTGGTCCGCCCTCGCGCAGGGCGGCGCGCAGATCGACGCGATCCTCCTGTCCCAGGCACATATAGAGCTGACCAGTGCAGGTCAGTCGGACGCGATTGCAGCTTTCACAGAAATTGTGGCTCAGCGGCGTGATGAACCCGATGGTGCCGCCGGTCTGTTCGACCCGCATATAGCGGGCGGGTCCGCCGGTGCGCTTGGCAATCGGGGTCAGTGTAAAGCGCTCTGCGATCCGGTCGCGAACAGTTCGCAGGGAAAGGTGGGTATCGGCACGATCAAAGCTGACATCGCCCAGCGGCATTTCCTCGATAAGGGTCAATTCGAACCCTTCCGAATGTGCCCATTCGAGCATGGGCAATATCTCGTCTTCGTTGACGTCCTTGATTGCTACCATGTTGAGCTTGACCGAAAGCCCGGCGTCGCGGGCCGCGTAGATGCCGTCGAGCACTTGCGGCAGGCGCCCACGCCGGGTGATCGCCGCAAACTTTTCACCATCGAGCGTATCGAGCGAGACATTGACACGACGGATGCCCAGCTCCGCAAGTCGTCCGGCGTGCTTTGCGAGCTGGCTACCATTGGTTGTGAGCGTCAATTCATCGAGTTCGCCCCGCGCCAGATGGCTCTCGGACAGGGTTTCGATCAGCTTGATGATGTCGCGCCGCACCAGCGGCTCTCCGCCGGTGAGGCGGACCTTGCGAACACCGCGCCTCACGAACGCGCCAATGACCTCCTGGATTTCCTCGAAGCTGAGCACCTCGCTTTTGGGCAGGAAGACCATATCTTCGCCCATGCAATATGTGCAGCGAAAGTCGCAGCGATCGGTCACTGAAACCCTCAGATAGGTGACGTGCCGGCCGAAACTGTCGACGAGAGGGCGCTGGGTCGAGTGATCTGTCATCAGCCGAATATAGGCGCTATTGCGCGCAGCGAAAAGCCACGTGCGATGCGCGGCTATGCAGGTATCGACATTGGTAGCGTTGACACAAGCTCCGAACTGCCGTTCTAGAGGCAAAACCGGGAGATTTCAGAACGTGAGCGAAGACCTCAAGCGCAGTGCGGCCCTGGCGGCCATGTCGGAAATCCGCTCGGGCATGCGAATCGGGCTCGGCACCGGCTCGACGGCAAAACACTTTGTCGACCTGCTCGGCGCTGAAGTCGCAAACGGATTTGAGTGCCTGTGTGTCCCCACATCGGAAGTGACCGCCGAGCAGGCACGCGGGCTCGGCATTCCGCTGACCACTCTTGACGATATCGATGGTCTCGACGTCACAATCGATGGCGCGGACGAAATCGACAGGAATTTTCAGCTCATCAAGGGCGGCGGCGGCGCACTGCTGCGCGAAAAGATCGTTGCCGCGGCTTCGGCGCGCATGATCGTGATTGCGGATGACAGCAAGCTTGTCGACACGCTGGGCAAGTTTGCACTGCCCATCGAGGTCAACCTTTTTGGCCTTGCTGCGACCGAACGGGCAATCGCCGACGTGATGGGGCAATTCAATGCTCTGGGCGGAAGAACGCTACGGAAAAACGTCGACGGTGAAACCTTCGTTACCGACGGTGGACACTATATCGTGGACGCATCTTTTGGCCGTATTTCAGACGCAAAAGCACTTTCCTCGGCGCTGCTCGAAATTCCCGGCGTCGTCCAGCACGGGCTGTTCATCGATTTGTGTTCCGACGCCTATCTTGCTACGCCCGGGGGGACGATCAAGCTCTCCGAGCATGTGAAATCTTAACCCGATCATTCGTAAGGGACCGTACGCAAAATGACTTTCCTGCCCACTCTGCGCCGGCTCGTAGCGGCGCTTGTTCTGTCCGGTGCCGCGCTGGTGGCCGTGGCCCCTGCCAATGCGCAACAGGAGATCTCGCCCGAGCATCTCGCAAAGGCGCGCGAATATGTGGACATGACCGATTCAGCCCAGCTCTATGAACGCACGCTTGTCGAGATGGGCCTGCGGGTCATGCGGCTGATGATTCAGGAAGATCCTTCATTGCGCGATCCGCTGATCAACGCCCTGCAGACCGTATATGACGGCTACCTGACCAATCGCGATCCGCTCTATAATCAGTTCGCCCGCATTTACGCCATTCGCTTTTCTCTCGAAGAACTCGAAGAGATTGTGAGTTTTTATGAAACCCCCGTTGGCCAGAAGCTGCTGAGCCAGAATGCGGGCATCAACGAAGACCTTCAACTGGCGCTTGGGGTATGGAGCCGCAACACAGGCAACGAGTTCCTGTCGCGTGTGCGCTCCGAACTGCGCGACCAGGGATACAATGCCCCCGAGGTCGAGGCGCCTGTATCTGAAGGCGAGGAGGCGGCGCCACAATAAGATCGGTATCTGCATCTTTGATTTAACCCCCGTCTGGCAGGACGGGGGTTTTTTTGTGTTCACCGGGCGCCTATATCGTTCCGTCAACACAGCAGCGGCGCGGGGATCCATGAGCGAGAAGTTTGATTTGGTCGTGATCGGTGGGGGATCAGGAGGTGTGCGGGCTGCACGGGTTTCCGCCCAGCTTGGTGCCAAGGTCGCAATTGTCGAAGAATATCGCTACGGCGGCACCTGCGTCATCCGCGGCTGCGTGCCCAAGAAGCTCTTCGTTTATGCATCGCGTTTCGGAGATCTTTTTGATGTAGCGCCCAGTTTCGGCTGGACGGTCGATGCGTCATTCGACTGGCCCACCCTTCTGGCCAACAAGGACAAGGAAATTGACCGGCTCGAAAGGATCTATGAAACGCTGCTTGATGGTTCCGGCGTAACGATCTTCAAGGCTCGAGCTAAGGTGACAGGCCCTAACGCGGTCGAGCTTTCGACCGGGGAGCAGTTGGAAGCCGAGCGAATTCTGATCGCCACCGGCGGCGCTCCGTTCAAGCCCGACATTGAGGGCAGCGACCTGGGCATAACGTCAAACGAAGCCTTCCATCTCCAATCGCTACCCAGAACAATTTTGATTGAAGGCGGCGGGTATATAGCCGTCGAGTTTGCGACGATCTTTGCCGGATTGGGCGTCGATACGACGCTGGTCTATCGGCGGGACAGAATCCTGCGCGGCTTCGATCACGATGTGCGCGATGGCCTCGAAGACGCGCTCCGTGAGCGGGGCGTCAGGTTCCGGTACGGCTATCACATCTCGAAATTGCGCAAGGACGGAGAGGGCGTGTGCGTTTCGTTCTCCCATGGCGAGGAAGCAACTTTCGACGCGGTGATGTTTGCCACCGGCCGTCACCCCAACACGGGCGATCTTGGGCTCGATACCGCCGGCGTGCAACTTGACCAGACGGGTGCCGTGGTGGTCGACGAGTATTCGCGCTCCTCGGTGCCATCCATTTATGCGGTTGGCGACGTGACGGGCAGGGCGGCCCTGACCCCCGTGGCCATCCGGGAAGGGGCGGCGTTTGCCCAGACTGTCTATAACAACACGCCGACCACCGTGCCCTATCATCTTATTCCCACCGCCGTCTTTTCCGAACCGGAAATCGGCACTGTCGGTATGAGCGAGGAAGATGCCGCTGAGCGCTATCGCTCGATCGACGTCTATCTGACCCGCTTTCGCCCGATGATGAATACGCTATCTGATCGGCAGGAAAAGATGATGCTCAAGCTCATCACTGAAACCGACACCGGCCGGATTCTGGGGTGTCATATTCTTGGCCCGGGGGCCGGTGAGATGATCCAGCTCGTGGCCATCCCGCTGGGGATGGGCGGAACCATGGCTGATTTCAACCACACGATTGCGGTACATCCAACCGCGGCCGAGGAACTTGTGACCTTCAAATCGCCCAGCTATCGCGTAGTCGATGGCGAAAAATGCAATCCGTAAGCTTGCGGGCAAGCCGGTCGACGTGTTCGACCATAGAATACTTGGCAGCGGGTGCCGTAGTTGGTAAACCGCCGGACCTCCCCGGCTTCTCGGGGCGGCAAACAATCTATTGAGCGAGTGAAACGATGAGCACGTGGACACCTGACAGTTGGAGGACGAAACCGATCCTGCAGGTCCCGACCTATCCGAGCCAGACAGAGCTTGAATCGGTCGAGGCCCGGCTCGCCTCGTTTCCCCCCTTGGTTTTTGCAGGCGAGGCGCGCGACCTAAAGGCCAGTCTGGCCGAGGTCGCCGCAGGTCGCGCCTTCCTTTTGCAGGGCGGTGATTGCGCCGAAAGTTTTGCTGAACATCACGCCGACCATATCCGCGATTTCTTCCGTGTGTTCTTGCAGATGGCAGTGGTTCTGACCCACGGGGCATCCAAGCCCGTGGTCAAGGTCGGCCGGATTGCCGGCCAGTTTGCCAAGCCGCGTTCGGCAGACACTGAGACCATCGACGGCGTCGAGTTGCCCTCTTACAGGGGGGATATCATCAACGGCATAGATTTTACGCCCGAGGCGCGAATCCCTGATCCCAACCGTCAACTCGAGGCCTACAGGCAGTCGGCGGCAACGCTCAATCTGTTGCGCGCCTTTTCCGCTGGCGGATTTGCCAACCTCTCGCGCGTCCATGAATGGACGATGGGATTCGTCAAGGATTCCAATTGGTTTCCTCGCTACGAGGAAGTGGCTCAGAAAATCGATGATGCCATCGAGTTTCTCGGCGCCCTTGGACTGAGCCCGGAAAACACGCCAGTGCTGCGTGAAACCAAGTTCTTCACCTCCCACGAAGCGCTCCTGCTTGGTTACGAGCAGGCCATGACACGTCGCGATTCCATCACCAACGATTGGTACGCCACTTCGGGTCACATGATCTGGATCGGGGATCGGACCCGCAATCCCGACCATGCTCACGTCGAATATTTCCGCGGCATCAACAACCCGATCGGGGTCAAGTGCGGGCCATCCATGTCTTCCGATGACCTCAAGCGGCTCATGGACCTCCTTAATCCCAAGGACGAGGCCGGGCGTCTGACGCTGATCGCGCGGTTTGGTTCTGACAAGGTCAATGAGCATCTGCCCCGCCTTATCGAAACGGTCAAATCCGAAGGGCGCACGGTTGTCTGGTGCTGTGATCCGATGCACGGCAACGTCGTCAAGGCATCGTCCGGCTACAAGACCCGTCCGTTCGACCGCATCCTTTCCGAGGTGAAGTCGTTCTTCGATATTCACCGGGAAATGGGCACCATCGCCGGTGGCGTGCATGTGGAAATGACGGGCCGGGATGTCACCGAGTGCACAGGCGGTGTTTCGGCGGTGACCGAAGCTTCGCTGTCGGATCGCTACCATACCCATTGCGACCCACGCCTTAACGCCAGCCAGGCACTAGAATTGGCATTCCTTATTGCCGAGGAAATGCACGGCCAGCGCACCCATGGCACCCCCAAGGCCGTCGGGTATTAAGAGGGCGCAATACTGTTGAATCCGAAAAGGCGCTGTCCAGGGGCAGCGCCTTTTGTTTTTCCATTTAGCCAACATTAACCCTAACGGGCCCATAACTAAGACGAATGAAATTATTTCGCGTCGTTCGGAGGGCTCAATGTCGCGTCTTCTCACAGGCCTTGCCGTGGGTCTTTTGTCTGCCGCCGCAAGCGGCCAGGCGTTAGCCGCCGATTGGGGCGTGCAGCAAGAGCCTGTGTTCAAGCCGGCCTACCCCGTCGATATGATGCCATATGAGGACAGCCTCGATTTCGAGGCCGGGATCCGTTATTTCTACGGTATGGGCGGGCAGCGCGCGACGATTGCCGGGCAGAATTACACAGCCGACGACTCCAGTCACTTTGTCGAAGTGCACGGCAAGATCGACGACAGTTCGACCAACACCTATGTTCAGGGCAATCTCGGCTATGCCGCGGCGATAGAAAATTCCTACCAAACACCAACTAGCGGTGGCGTGCAGACGACCACGACCGGCGCAATTGCCTATGGCGGCGTCGACTTTGGTTATCTACCCGTCAACACCGAAGGCTTCGCGCTCGGGGGGGTCCTGGGTTACCAGTATCTCAATGAATCCGCGTATATGGGACGATCCTCCTATCTTATGGAATCGGGCGGCGGTAACAGTGACCCAAACTCGCTCGAAGTTCATGGCCTGCGCCTTGGCGCGACGGCCCGTGCCGACCTTAACGATGTGTTCGACGTACGGGTTGATGCCGCGGCCATTCCCTACGCATCTCTTAGCGGTACTTACGGGGCGTTTGATCTTGCCTCCATCGATCCGGCCCTGACACAGGGCAATGCCCCACAGATTTCCGGTCACCTCTATGGCGGCGCACTCGAGGCCATGGTTGGCTTCAAGCCACATGAAAATTTTGCAATTAGGGCTGGTGTGCGCGGCTACTATCTCACCGGCCCAACTGAGACCTATTTCGAGTCGCGCGACCCGGTGGACCCGACTGTGTCACAGGGGTTTACAACCCAAGGCACCATGGAGTTGTTCCGCTGGGGCCCTGTCATCGAACTGACCGGCACCTTCTAGGACGCCAAAATAAGATCACGACAGAGCCGGGCGGTTTTCGCAGCCCGGCTTTGCCTTGCGCCGCCTTGCCCTCGGGCGTTGCGCACTATAAGTCTGGCGCGCTTCTCATGACTGCCGGACATAGAATTTCGTGACCGATACACTCCGCATTGCTCTCGCTCAGCTGAATCCCAAAGTCGGTGCGATTGCCGAAAACCTCGCGACCGCGCGCAAGGCGTTGGCGGAGGCCGAGGCGGCGGGCGCCGACATCCTGATGTTCACCGAACTCTACCTGACCGGCTATTTCCCCGAGGATTTGCTCTTTAAGCGCCAGTTCGTGACCGAGGCGATGGAGGCAGCGAGGGCCCTTTCGCGCGCGACGAAGGGGCTCAATGTCTCGGTTCTGCTCCCCACTATCTGGAGTACCGACGGCAAGCTCTACAACAGCGTCGTTCTGGCCGAGGATGGGGCGATCATCGACCGGCGGAACAAGGTCGAATTGCCCAATGACGACGTCTTTTATGAAAAACGCTATTTCACCGCCGGCGACTTGCCCGAACCGATGACGATCAAGGGACTGTCGATCGGCGTGCCGATCTGCGAGGACGTTTGGCATGAACCGGTCTGCAAGGCGCTGGCCAAGCATGGTGCGGAAATCCTGTTGTGCCCCAATGGTTCGCCCTATTGGCGCAACAAGCAGCGCCTGCGGCTCGAACTGGTTCGCCAGCGCGTGCGGGAAACCGGCTTGCCGATGCTCTATTCCAACCAGATCGGCGGGCAGGACGAACTTGTGTTCGATGGCGCCAGCTTCGGCATTAATGTCGATGGCTCACTGGCTTTTCAGGGCAAGAGTTTCGTGCCCGATATGGTGCTTTCCGACTGGCGCAAGGGCGATGCCGGCTGGCACTGCGTCAAGGGCCATGTGACCGAACTGGTCCCGGTCAACGAAGCGCCCTGGCATGCGGCGATGCTGGGCTTGCGCGACTATGTTCACAAGAACGGTTTCAAGTCGGTCGTATTGGGGCTGTCCGGCGGTATCGATTCCGCGGTGGTTGCGGCGCTGGCCGTCGATGCGCTGGGCGCTGAAAATGTTCATTGCCTGATGCTGCCCTATCGTTACACCTCGGAAGCCAGTTTGCGCGATGCCAGGGCGTGTGCCGAAACGCTTGGGGTTCGCTACGATATCGTGCCGATTGGCGCGCCCGTCGACGCGGTCAACGAAAATCTCGCGCCGGTTTTTGAGGGCTATGCGCCCGATATCACTGAGGAAAACCTGCAGTCGCGCATGCGCGGGACCATTCTGATGGCGGTTTCCAACAAGCTCGGCTCATTGCTTATTACGACCGGCAACAAGTCCGAGATGGCCGTGGGCTATGCCACGATCTATGGCGACATGAACGGCGCATACAATCCGATCAAGGATATGCTCAAGATGCAGGTTTGCGGGTTGGCCGAATGGCGCAATTCCTACTACCCAACCGACGTGCGTGGCCCGGCTGGCGTGGTCATTCCACCTGAGATCATCTCCAAGGCCCCGAGCGCCGAACTGCGCCCCGATCAGACCGATCAGGATTCGCTGCCGCCATACCCGGTGCTCGATGCGATCATCGAAGCGCTGGTGGAAGAGGAGCTGTCGCTGGCCGAGATCGTCGCTAAGGGGTTCGATGCAGAACTTGTAAAACGCATAGAGCGGCTGATCTATATCGCCGAATTCAAGCGACGCCAGTCCGCTCCGGGGCCAAAGCTCACGCCCAAGGCCTTCGGCATTGGACGGAAATATCCGATTACCTCGGGATATCGTGACGGGAGTGTCGCCCGATGAGCGTTGTTGTTCGCTATGCGCCGTCGCCCACGGGTCGCCTGCACCTGGGCAATGCCCGCCCCTTGATTCTCAACTGGCTGTTTGCGCGCAAGAATTCCGGCAAGTTCATTTTGCGTTTTGACGATACCGACACCGCCCGCTCGACCGAAGAGTTTGCTGCGGGGATCGAAACGGACCTCGCTTGGCTCGGTATCGTTCCCGATCTCAAGGTGCGCCAGTCCGATCGGCTCTCGCTCTATGATGCCGCCCGCGACCGGCTAATTGCAGAAGGACGGCTCTATCCAGCCTACGAAGCGGCCGACGAACTCGACCGCAAGCGCAAGCGCGCCCGTGCCCTGGGTCGTCCACCCATCTATGATCGCGCCGCGCTCGATCTGACCGCAGAGGACAAGGCAAAGCTCGAAGCCGAAGGCCGCAGGCCGCATTGGCGGTTCCGGCTCGATGGACGTGCCGTCACGTTTGACGATCTCATCAAGGGCAACCAGACGGTCAATACGAGTTCGATGTCGGATCCTGTGGTTATCCGCGAGGATGGCAGTTATCTCTATACGTTCACCTCGGTCGTCGACGATATTGATATGGGCGTGACCCATATCATCCGGGGAGAGGACCACGTTTCCAACACCGGAACGCAAATCGAGATATTCGAGGCGCTTGGAGCAGCCGCCCCGGTCTTTGGCCATCATAATCTTCTGACGGATGCCGAAGGACAGGGGTTTTCCAAACGCCTCGGCTCGCTCTCGATCAGCCAGTTGCGCGACGATGGCTACGAGCCGCTGGCGGTTGCCATCATGGCGTCGATCACCGGGACGTCACTGCCAGTCGAGCCGTATCCCGATCTCGATGCGATTGCTGAAAAGCTTGAATTTTCGATGATTTCGCACGGATCGGCGCGTTTCGATCCTGCCGAACTCGAAACCCTCAATGCACGCATCGTCCATGCCATGGATTTTGTGGCGGTGCAGAAGCGGTTGGGTCCTCTCGATGGCATGACCGAGGCAGCATGGCTTGCGCTGCGCGAAAACATCTCAAGGCTCTCCCAGCTTGTGCCGCTCTATGAAGAGGTGGTTGTCAACGCCACGCCTATCGTGGCGGACGATGACAGGGACTTCATCGCTCTGGCTCGGGAAACCTTGCCCGAAGAGCCCTGGGACGAAACCACCTGGGGCCAGTGGACGGGCATTCTCAAGGAAAAATCGGGCCGTAAGGGCAAGGCTCTTTTCCTGCCGCTGCGTCTGGCACTGACCGGCAGTCACGAAGGTCCCGAGCTTAAGGCGCTTCTGCCGGTTCTGGGACGTAAGGTGTCTCTGGCCCGACTATCCTGACCTCTCTGTCTCCAAACGCGACGACCCGCATTTCCGGACCTTGGAGATCGGGCTGATCGATTGCAGGTTCGGCGGTGCCATCCGCTCTGGGGCGTGGACGCGGCAATGGCACATAGACCAGATCGGCTACCACCGTCTCGACTTGCTGGGCGCCACGCGGGTCAGGCTGGGGCAGAGGAAATTCCAGATCGCCGAAGGCAATGACCGCCCGAGACTGCTCGCCCTGGTCGTTAAGGGCGATGGTTCCGACCGTTTCACGGGTCTGGCAAGAACAGCTCGTGTCGATCTCTTCGCGGAAGCGGAACGCATAAGACATCGACCGGTAGGGCGTTCCCGAGAGCGAGATCATGTCTTCGGGTTCCTCCCCGGGGTTGCGATAAGAAAACAGCGCGACCTCGGTGCCCGGACACATCTCATGGCACCTTATGGCGTCCTGACCAACATAGTCGTCTGTGGTCGAAAAGCTGATCGGCCAGTAAAAACCATCGCACGTCCGTACACAGACGGTGCGGCGCGTCTGCTGCGTGCTCCATGGATTGAAGGACCCGTCGATATAGTCGTATCCGCCCCCGAAGATGTCGTCGAGAAGGCCGCCCCGCGTTCCCTCATTGTCAAAGGTGACGCCAGACTGGCCCGTGTCGCAGCCATAGCGCTGATAGTCGGCCATGACCTGCTGGTAGTTCTGCGCCATTGTCTGGCCTTCCCTGGCCATAGAGGTCAGCTGTTCGACCTGGCTGCGGCCCAGAGTAATCGAACGGGCGATCGACTGGCACTGACCCGATAGCGCCTGTCCGGCATTGAGAATTTGCTGGCAGCCTGACGCGCTCCACTGGCTTTCTGCCTGCCTCACCTCGACCTGGCGGTTCTGGAGTTCGCGCACGATACCGTTGAAGCTCTGAAACATCTGGTTGCGCTCGATGCCGCGCAGGATGGCGGTGATCTGGCCGCAATTCTGATTCTGCGCCATCGCGGCGGACATATCGGCAAAAATGAAGGCAAGAGATGCCAGAAGGGCAATCAGCAGGCGCACCGACCCGGCAAAAGAACAACGAACTGAAATCATACCGTCCATGAAATGCCCGCTGCGACCATCGCAATCCGCTTATCAGGCTTTTGTCTCAACGCAAGGCTTTAACTGTGCCAAGGTATGAGCCATCTTAGCGGCCAATGCCAATCACTTCCGGTCTTATCCACTTATGAAACTCGCCACGCTGCGCAACGGTCGTCCCGACGGACATCTGGTTATCGTCTCGAAAGACCTTGCCCGTTTCGCATCTGCTGGGCGCATAGCGTCCAACCTGCAGGACGCACTCGACGAGTGGGAGCGCTGTGCGCCAATTTTGCGTGCCGTCAGCGACCAGCTCAATAATGGCGAGATCGCCGGCATGCCGTTCGACCCTCGCGAAGCGCTGGCGCCGCTGCCTCGCGCTTATCAGTGGATCGACGGCTCGGGCTACATGGTGCATCTCGACCGGGTTCGCACCCTCAAGGGCAGTCGCGACGAGGAGCTGCAGAACGAGCGCCCGCTTATGTATCAGGGCGGTTCGGACAGTTTCGTCGCGCCCACCGGGCCGATTGTCGTGCCCGAGGATGGCCTTGCCGTCGATTTCGAGGCGGAAGTGGTCGTGGTCACCGGCCATGTGCCGATGCGTCCGAGCCGGGAGGTTGCCAGCGCTGCCATTCGGCTGATCGGGATATGTAACGACGTTTCGCTGCGCCGGCTGGTCCTCGACGACCTTCAGAACGGGTTCGGATTTTTCCACGCCAAGCCCGCCACCAGCTTCGCCCCGATATTTGTGACCCCCGACGAACTTGGCGAAAGCTGGAAGGATAACCGGTTGCACCTCAAGGTGCGCGTGCACGTCAACAACAGCCTTTATGGCCAACCCAATGCCGGCAAGGACATGCGGTTCGATTTCGCCGACCTGATCGTCACAGCCGCGCAGACGCGCGAGCTCGGTGTCGGCACCATCATCGGGTCAGGAACCGTCGCCAACGCCCACGACGAAATATTGCCGCTCAAGCATGACGGCATCGGCTTTGGTTGCATCGCTGAAGCGCGGACCGCGGAAAAAAGCAAAATCGGCAAAGCGCGCACGCCTTTCCTGGCTCTTGGCGACATCGTGCGGATCAACGCGGTGGATGCTGACAACCGGTCTGTTTTCGGTTCGATCGAACAAGTGGTGAAGCTGTTGGCGTCGGCCGAGGGACGGTAGGCATAAAGCGGCATTGGCGAGTTGCTGACGGCGTGCGGGACGAACTGCTGCGCGTTGGCTCGGTAGGAGTTGGCGTACTCGGCCTTGCTGCAGGCTTGGCGGCCGTCAAAAGAGCGGCGCTCTAAAACTTTCCGTGATCGGTATGGTCGCGGCGGGTTTACCGTGCCAGTCTCAAGTATCGGAACACGGGCAGTGGTTCCGGTCCATCCGGCCACGGGTGGCATACACTTTCTGACTAAACTCCAAGGTCTCCGTTCTAGGGGTGGCGTGTCGGCGCCGCCCCTATTTTCATGCTTGATTTGGCTTTTGTTCCCGTCCATTGTGCCCGCCATGAAAACCAATGGCCTGATCTGCATTATTGGCTGCACCATTATCCGCTAACGTTAAGTTGGCGGCGCGGTTTTCATTTTCCCGGCACAAAGGAGTGGACCCGCTGCCAGCAGCGTAAACTCTTGCGCCTGGGGACATCACTTTATGCCGTCGCAACTGCCGACCCTGAGACTTCACAACACACTCACCCGCACCAAAGAGGACTTTGTGCCCATCGATGGGAGCAATGTGCGGATGTATGTGTGCGGGCCGACGGTTTATGACTTCGCCCATATCGGCAATGCCCGCCCGGTAATCGTCTTCGACGTTCTGTTTCGCCTGCTGCGTCACCTCTACGGCGACGATCACGTGACCTATGTGCGCAACATCACCGACGTCGACGACAAGATCAATGCCCGCGCTTTGCGCGATTACCCCGATCTGCCGCTCAACGAGGCCATCCGCAAGGTGACCGAGAAAACGGCCTCCCAATTCGAAAAGGACGTAGCCGCGCTCGGTTGCCTCTCGCCCTCGGTCGAACCGCGCGCCACCGAGCACATCGATGGCATGATCGCCATTATCGAACGGCTGGTCGCCAAAGGTCACGCCTACGAGGCAGGGGGCGAGGTGCTGTTTCGCGTTTCCTCCATGGCTGATTATGGTCAGCTCTCGGGCCGCAATCTGGAAGATAACATTGCCGGTGCCCGCGTGGCCGTTGAAAGTCACAAGGAAAATCCCGCCGATTTCGTGCTCTGGAAGGGCTCGAGCGACACTGAGCCGGGCTGGGAGAGCCCATGGGGTCGCGGGCGTCCGGGCTGGCACATCGAATGCTCGGCCATGAGCGAAGCCTTTCTGGGCGAAATTTTCGACATTCACGGCGGCGGACTGGACCTGATCTTCCCCCACCACGAAAACGAAATCGCCCAGTCGCGCTGCGCCCACGGCACAGAGGTGATGGCCAATTACTGGATGCACAACGGCTATCTGCAGCTCGAGGGCCGCAAGATGAGCAAGTCGGAAGGCAATTTCGTCACCATCCACGATCTGCTGGAAACCGAAAAGTTCGGTGGACGGAAATGGCCGGGCGAGGTGCTGCGGCTGGCCATGCTGATGACGCACTACCGCGAGCCGATCGACTTCTCGGTTGCACGGCTGGAAGAGGCCGAGAACAAACTCGTCAGTTGGCAGCGCGCCGCGCGGGCCGGGAAGGAAACAGCCCCTGACGCGTCCACGATTGCCGAACTGGCAGATGACCTCAATTTCTCCCGCGCATCGACGGTTCTCGATGCCATGGCACGCAAGGCCAACCGGGGGACAATCTCTGCCGCGCATTGCCTCGCCGTCACTTTGGAATTCTTCGGCTTTCCGGTCGACAGTCTTTTGAAAAATGACGCTGACGATTCGTCCGGTATCGAAGCTCGGATTGATTCCCGACTGAGCGCTTTGATTGCCAAAGACTTCGCCACAGCCGACGCCATCCGCAATGAGTTGCTGGAGGATGGCATCCAACTGATGGACTACAAGGATCCGGAAACCGGGGAGCGCCGCACCAAATGGGAGATCAAGCGATGAGCGCGATCGAAGCCAGCAAAACCCTGACCGGCGGTTGCCAGTGCGGCGCTGTCCGATTTGCCACCAAATTGGTCGGACGCGGCTCGATCTGCCATTGCCGCATGTGCCAAAAGGCGTTCGGCAGCTTTTTCGGGCCACTCGTCACCTCCCACGACGGGCATTGGACGCGAGGAACACCCAAGTGGTTTCAGTCGTCCGACGCCGCCCGCCGCGCCTTCTGCAGCGATTGTGGGACCCCGCTGGCCTACGAGACCAAGTTCGGCCTGGAGTTGGCCATCGGCGCCTTTGACGAACCAGAAAAGGTGCCGCCCGAAATTCAGGTCAATCTGAGCGACAGGGTGTCCTTTTTCGAGGGTCTGTCCACCCTGCCGGTGCGCGAGACGACCGATGAATGGCGCGACTTCATGTCGGGCATTCATTCCAACCAGCATCCCGACCATGACACGGAATCCTGGCCGCCAAAGGAGGAAACGCTATGAACCGCATCGATATGGAGGTCAGCGGAGGCTGCCAGTGCGGCGCCGTGCGCTATCATTCCACTCAGATTCTCGATAATTCGCATCTGTGCCATTGCCGGATGTGCCAGAAAGCGTCGGGAAGCATTTTTGCCGGGCTTGTCGCAGCGCCCGACGAAACCTTGGTGTGGACCCGCGGCAAGCCGGCCATCTGGCGCAGTTCGGATAATGTGGAGCGCGGCTTTTGCGCCAATTGCGGCACGCCGCTGTTCTATCACGACGTCAACAATGGCCGCACCAACCTCATGATCGGCTCGCTCGATAATCCGAACGCCTTCCCGCCGGGTGCCAACACCGGCACGGAAGGGGCGGTCACCTGGTTCCAAACCATCACGTCCATCGAGGATGGCGGCGCAACCGAGACCGACCGGGAAGCCTGGGCTTCCGCCATCAAGGCGACCAACCACCAGCACCCCGATCACGACACACCTGAGTGGCAGGCGACCCCGAGGCAGCAATGAGCGACGCCGAGACTGGTGGTCGCCGGAGGAGCACCATGAGCATGATCGACCATTTTGGACTGACAGTTGCCGACTACCAGGCATCACGGGATTTCTACGATGCGGTTTTGGCGACGCTCGGCTATAAGCGCCTGCAGGAATTTGAAATCCCTGGTGGCATGATCGCCGGCTATGGCGATGGTAAGCCCGATTTCTGGGTGCAGGCGGGCGGTCGTTGCACCGGCAAGCTGCACATCGCATTTGCGGCGAAATCGCGGGCCGATGTGGATGCGTTTTATCGGACCGCGCTCGATGCAGGGGCGCGTGACAATGGAGCGCCCGACGTCCGTGAAATCTACCATCCCAATTACTACGGCGCCTTCGTTTTCGATCCCGACGGCCACAATATCGAAGCGGTCTGCCACGCACCCGCCTGACATTTTTTAAAAAGTACCAAACCTCACATGACCAAAGAACGCCTTTACCTATTTGACACGACCCTTCGTGACGGGGCTCAGACGACGGGCATCGAATTCTCGCTTGAGGACAAGATTGCCATCGCACGGCTTCTCGACGGTTTGGGTATCGACTATGTCGAAGGAGGTTACCCCGGGGCAAACGTCACCGACACCGCGTTCTTTGCTGAAAAGCGTACGAAAAGCGCCGATTTTGTCGCTTTTGGCATGACCAAACGGGCAGGGCGGTCAGTCGAGAACGACCCTGGCATTGCCGATCTCATAAATTCCAGCGCCGATGCCGTCTGTTACGTTTCCAAGGCCTGGGACCATCAGGTCAAGCTGGCGCTGGGAATTTCTACGAAGGAAAATCTCAGGAGCCTTGCCGAAAGCGTGCGGGCCGCCATTGATGCGGGCAAGGAGTCCTTTGTTGACTGCGAGCACTTCTTCGATGGGTACAAAGCCAACCGCGCCTATGCGATCGACTGCGTTAAGACTGCTCTCGACGCCGGTGCGCGCTGGATCGTCCTGTGCGACACCAATGGGGGCACGATGCCTTCGGAAATTGAAGAGATCGTGGCCGATGTCCTCAGCGTAGCCCCGGGCGACAGGCTCGGCATCCACGCCCATGACGATACGGGACAGGCCGTGGCCAACTCGTTGGCAGCAGTCCGCGCAGGCGTGAGGCAGGTCCAGGGGACGCTTAATGGCCTGGGCGAGCGGTGCGGCAATGCCAATCTGGTGACTCTGATCCCCACGCTTGTGCTCAAGCCTGTGTTTTCCGAGCAGTTTGAAACAGGTGTTACCGCCGAAAAACTCGAAACACTGACCCATGTTTCGCGCGCCTTTGACGAAATTCTCAATCGTGGCCCAAACAGGCAGGCGCCCTATGTTGGCGCCTCGGCCTTCGCGACCAAGGCTGGCATCCACGCGTCAGCCATTGCCAAGGACCCCGCGACCTACGAGCACGTGGCGCCGGAAAGCATCGGCAACGAGCGGCTCATCATGGTGTCCCAGCAGGCCGGCAAGTCCAATTTGCTGACGACGCTCAAGCGTTTCGATATCAAAATGGCTAAGGACGATCCGCGGCTCGACAAGCTGTTGCGTCAGGTCAAGGAACGTGAGGCGCGCGGCTATTCCTACGACGGCGCGGAGGCGTCGTTTTTTATGCTGGCCCACAAAATGTTGGGAACGCTGCCTAAATTCTTCGATGTAACGAGCTACCGCACCGCCATCGAGCGCCGCCATAACGCCAAGGGTGAAATGGTTACAGTCTGCGAAGCGGTGGTCAAGATCGATGTTGATGGCGAAATTCTCATGTCAGTCGCCGAAGGCAACGGGCCGATCAACGCGCTCGATCTGGCCATGCGCAAAGATTTGGGGAAGTATTCGAGTCGGATCGACGACCTTGAACTGGTTGATTTCAAAGTGCGTATCCTGGACGGCGGCACGGGCGCGGTCACCCGTGTGCTGATAGAAAGTCGGGACGATACGGGAGAGCGCTGGTTCACCGTTGGCGTTTCCCCCAACATCATTGATGCCTCCTTCGAGGCCCTGTATGAGTCGTTCACCTATAAGTTGATGAAGACGGCCTAGCCGTTATAGTTCAAAAGACTGTTTCGCACACGCGAATCGCAGAATTGGCCGATGCGGCGGCCGGAAACATTTACGGAGGCTCAACTGGCCGGTCCCCTATCTCCCATCGTTCTAGCAGTCGGCGCCGCCGCAGCGACCGTCGTCGTTACTGTAGGCGTGATCGCCGGCCCTGGAACGGTTGCCTGCATCCAGCGCGGCGATTTTCCAATCTGCATGAGTGAAACCTTTTTTGGCGGGTCGGGGGCAACGATCGGCGATGGCGAGGCTGTGCAGGAAATGGCCGGCGCTGATGGCTCGCAGGAGGCACCGTCCACCAACGATACACCGCTTGAAGCGAGCGAAACCGTGGGGAGCCAGGAAACGGCGACCAGCGTTTCCGAGGCCGTCATGCCTGCGTTTGGCCTCGTGCGCGTCGAGCCTGACGGTTCGGCGGTGATTGCGGGCAGTGCCACGCCCTCGGGCGAAGTGCGCATTTTCGCCGATGACGATCAGATCGGTACCGAAACAGTCCATGCCTCTGGCGACTTTGCCTTTGTGACCGATGCTCCGCTGCCCACCGGCGGTGTCGAGCTTCGTATACTCGATGTCGAGACCAACCGGTTTGCCGACACCTCTGTAGTTGTGGTTGTTCAGGACGATCGGACCAGCGAGCCGCTGGTGATTGCGTCAGTACCCGGCGAAGCAAGCGAGATATTGCAGGGCCTCGACGGTCCAGTCGCAGCGCAGGCCGGCGACGAGAATATGCCGGACGCGCCAGAAGCCGAGACAACTCCCGAAACCATGGCAGTCGCCGAAGCCGAAGTCGCCGAGTCCGAGGTTACCGAAACCCGTGAGAGCGCCTCGCAGCCCGCCGTAGTGGCCGGGTTGGAAGGCGATGCAGCGTCCCAGGATGAAACGGGGGACCAGCCCGAATCTGCCGAGACAGTTGCGGTCATTAGTGAAGAATCAGAAGATCCTACTCAGCCTTCCGGTGAGCAAGACGCGGCGAGCGCCGCCGTTGAAGCCGACGATGATGAGGGCGTCCGTGTCGAGGAGACGGCCCGTGCTCCGCAAACGACGCCCGTTCCGCAGGCCGGTCCTGATGCTTCGGTAGAGCAGCCTGTGGCTGCGCCCGACAGCACGGTAGCGGCAGGGCAAACAAGCGTTGCCGAGACTGTCGTTTCTGATGATGCAGTTGTCGACGACGAGAGCGACGCTGATGTGGTTCAGGAGGAGACACCGGCTGCGGGTGAAGCCGAGCCGGCTGAAGCGTCGGCGTCGGTCGGTCAGCCTGAAGATTCCCCGGTCACAACAGCAGAAGCCGCAGATGTGCCAGCGCCAGGTGCTGTCCCCTCTGATGATGCGCCGGCTGTTGAGCCCCAGGATGATGGAGCCCCGCTTTCCGATCAGGGCGATGCCCCCCCGTCTCCCGCCCAGGTCGCCAATGAGCCAGATGCCGTTTCAGAATCCGCAGAAACCATCGAAACGCCCGCTGCACTGTCGCAGCCAACGGTTGCTGCCGCACCACAGCCTGCGCTCACGTCTCCGACCATTGACGCCGTCGAGATTGATGGCGACCTCAACTTCTTTGCCGGCGCCGGTGAGGATGGCCTCACTGTGCGGCTTTACGTCGACAATGAGGTCGTTGGTTCGACCCAGGTGAGCGACGGTCGATGGCTGATCGAAGCGATCGACGTGCTCGACCAGGAAAGCCAGCGCATTCGGATCGACATGCTTGCCCAGGACGGATCGGTGGTCGGTCGCGCGGAAGTTGATTTCATCCTTGAATTGCCTGAAATGGTGAACGAAGACATCGTTGTGGCCGAGCAAAGCGAAATGGAAGCCGATAGCGCCAGCCCTGCGCCAACAAGTCGGGAGGCAGAGGCACCGGCCAATGTATCTATCGATACGCCGGTTGCCCCGGCGCCAGCCGCTCCAGACATGGTCGAACCGGCGCAAACTGCCGAGCCGGTCGAAAGCGCTGAACCTGAGGAGACCGTCGAACCGTCCGAGGTAGCCCAAGCACCTGATGATGTTGAGTCTGCCGAGACGGACGAACCTGCCATTCCGACATTGGTTGGGGTGAGCGATGGAAATCGAACGGCAACGGGTCTGGCGATTATCCGGCAGGGCGACAATCTATGGACGATCGCACGCCGGGTTTATGGCGAAGGCATTCGTTACACTCAGATTTTCGAGGCCAACACCGACCAGATTCGCAATCCTGATCTAATCTATCCTGGTCAGGTCTTCGACCTGCCGGGCACTGATGAAGTGATCGGTGAAACCGATGACGACGGGAACACTTCCCAATAAGGTGCTGGTAACCGAATTTGGTTTTGCGCGGCCGGCCGACGCTGCCTTGCGCCGGTCGTACTTTTACTCTATCGTTAAATAACGATGGAAGCTGAAGCCATGCATGAAGACGATATTGCGGTATTGATGCGGGCCTTGGGGCATCCTGTTCGGCTGGAGATTTTGCGCATCCTCGCGCAGCGGGCCGAAAATTGCTGCTGTAACGACGTCACCGATTGCCTTTCGCTCGCCCAGAGCACCGTTTCCCAGCATCTCAAGGTGCTGCTCGATGCCGGGGTAATCGAGCGTCGCTCCCAAGGTACGCGCAACAATTACTGCGTGCGCACGGACCGGCTCGCGGCCTTTAGCAGGGCGGTAGGCGACTACCTTTCCGGTCTGGACGGTTCAGATTTGCACTGCGATCGCCAACCGGCAGAAGCGTCCTGATCAACCTTTCGGCATCTCCATCGCCGTTCCTCCTCCATACCGGAGCATTTTGATGGCCAAGGCGCCAAGATCAACCGTCAGCGCCGACGAAGGCGCTTTGCTTTCCACCGTTAGCAACCTTTGGAGCTATATGTGGCCGGCTGACCGGCCCGACCTGCGGATGCGGGCTGTTCTCGCGATTGGGGCTTTGCTGCTGGCCAAAGTGGCCAGCACACTGGTGCCGTTCGCCTATAAAGGCATTATTGATGCACTGGGCACTTCCGGCCCGGATGCGGCAGTATTGCTCGGGCTATCCGTGCCCATCATCCTCGTCGTGGCTTATGGCGTCGGCCAGATCGTCGATACCGGGTTCCAGCAATTGCGAGATATTCTTTTTGCCTCGGTTGGGCAGAATGCCGTGCGCCAACTTGCCTACCGCACGTTCACGCATGTCCATCGGCTATCGCTGCGCTTTCACCTGCAGCGCAAGACGGGTGGATTGAGCCGGGTTATCGAGCGCGGCACAAAAGGCATCGAGACCATCGTGCGTTTCACAATGCTCAATACGGCTCCTACGCTTGTCGAGTTCGTGATCGTGGGCGTGATCTTCGGCTGGCTGTTCGGCGTTGTCTATGTGCTGGTGCTGGCCGCTGTGGTTATTCTCTACATGGTTTTCACGGTGCGCGCCTCCAACTGGCGCATAGCGATCCGCCGGGACATGAACGAGAGCGACACGGACGCTAACGCAAAAGCGATCGACAGCCTGCTCAATTTCGAGACCGTCAAGTACTTCGGTAATGAAGAGCTCGAGGCCAACCGCTTTGACAAGGCCATGTCGGGCTATGAGCGCGCTGCCATCCGCATATGGACATCCCTTGGCTGGCTCAACTTCGGACAGGGGGTCATCTTCTGGCTGGGGATGATCGTGCTCTCTGTCATGTCAGCGCTCGGCGTAATGCGCGGCGAGTTGACGGTTGGTGATTTCGTCCTGCTCAATACCTTCATGATGCAGATCTACCGGCCGCTCAACCAGATCGGCTTTGTCTATCGCGAGATACGACAGGGTCTGGCAGACATCGAAGCCATGTTCACCCTTCTCGACCAGAACCCTGAAATCGAAGACAAACCCGATGCCCCTCCGCTCGAAATCACCGGGCCGGTTCTTTCTTTTGAGAACGTCCATTTCCATTACGATCCGGATCGTCCCATCCTGAAGGGGGTGAGCTTTACGGTGCCGGCGGGCAAGACCATTGCGGTTGTGGGACCGTCGGGCGCTGGAAAATCAACGATCTCGCGGCTGATCTATCGGTTCTATGACGCGATCGCGGGCAGCATTAGCATTGATGGCCAGAACGTTAGCGATGTTACGCAAGCCTCGCTGCGCGCAGCAATCGGCATGGTGCCGCAGGATACAGTGCTGTTTAACGATACCATCGCCTATAATATCCGCTATGGCCGCCCCGATGCCACCGACGAGGAGGTGCGGGAAGCGGCCCGCATGGCCCAGATCGGCGATTTCATCGACAGCCTGCCGCACGGCTACGAGACTCAGGTGGGCGAGCGCGGCCTCAAGCTTTCGGGCGGCGAAAAGCAGCGTGTTGCGATAGCCCGCACCATTCTCAAGGCACCACCGATCTTGATTCTTGATGAGGCGACGTCGGCGCTTGATACCCATACCGAAAGGGAGATCCAATCGGCGCTCGATACCGTCTCCAGGGACCGCACCACGCTGGTCATCGCGCATCGGCTATCGACTGTGGTGGATGCCGATGAGATTATCGTGCTTCGCGACGGCATGATCGCGGAGCGTGGCCGGCATGCCGATCTGCTGGCCGCCAAGGGTCTCTATGCTCAGATGTGGAACCGCCAGCGCGAAGCGGCTGAAGCCAGTGAGCGTCTGAGGGTGGCCCAGGAGGACCCCGACGGGTTTGTCTTGCGCAAGCCAGCCGAACAGCCGGCGGAATAAAAAAGGCCCCGCGATGGTGCGGGGCCTTTCTGTTATTCGGCTGCGGGTCTTCGGGAAAGAACCGTAACGCCATTCTCATTGCGTTCGATCAGTTCGGTATCCTTGGTCACGACATGCTGGCGCGCCGCATCGTCGCCTGCCACTTCAACGGCCATGCCATCAAAGCCAGAGGGCGTTGCTTCCGCCGCCTTCCGGCCACGGACCCAGTTAAACAGGCTGCCAACCTGACCCTTGATGACCTTGGGGGCCGTAACCATGACCGGCACCATGATCAGGGTCAGCGCAGTCGAAAAGAACAACCCGCTTACCAGCGCCGCCGAAAGGTGGATGAACCACGATCCGGCGATGCCGCCGACCACGATTTCGCGCCGCAGGAAGTCGAATTCGACATTTGCCCACATGGGGATAACGCCGAGCGCCGTCAGGAATGCGGTGAGTAGCACGGGACGCACACGTTGCGCCGTCGTGAGTAGCATTGCGGTTACCGGCTCGACCTGCTGATGGCGGTTGTACTCATTGTAGGTATCGATCAGAACGATACCGTTTTTGACAACGATCCCCGCCAGCGCAACAACGCCCAAGCCTGTCATGATGGCCGAAAAACTCATACCCGTAGCGAGCATGCCGAGCAGAACACCGGCAACCGACATGAATACCGTCGAGAGCGTTACGAACACCTGATAGAAGCTGTTGTACTCGAGCAGCAGGATCAGGAAGATCAGGAACACCGCAGCACCGAACGCCTGGGCGATAAAGGCATTGGCATCACCCATCTGCTCTTCGGCACCACCGAACGCGAAGGTCACGCCATCGGGCCATTCCTGATCATCGAGCCATGCCTGCAGTTCGGCGACGCGATCGGCGGCATAAACACCTTCTGGAAGATTAACCAGATTGGCTGCAATCGGCATCACATAGGTCTGATTGCGCCGTTCGATATTCGCGACCTTGGGAACCGCTTGCCGATCGATGAAGTTCGAAACCGGGATCATGCCCTGCGATGTGGCAATCCGCATGGAATCGAGCGCATCCAAGGTGCGTTCATCCTGGGGAAGGCGAACCTTGATGTCGAGTTCATCCCCTGTGCTCTGATCACGATAGGTGCCCAGATTGACGCCTGACGTTACCAACTGAACATATGGAGCCAGTTCGCGCACGCCGATACCGTATCGGGCTGCTTCCAAACGATCGACGGTCACCTGCCAATCGATGCCGGGTGAGGGGCGGCCATCCTCGATGTCGGCGGTATTGGCGAGCTCGTTCTCCAGATAATCACGGATGCGTTCGACGGTCGGCGCCAGATTGTCGTAGCTGGAGCTTTCTACACGCATGTTGATGTCCTTGCCCGCCGGTGGACCGCTCTCGGTGGCGAGAACCTGAACCTGCAGGCCGGAGATATCGGCAACGCGTTGGCGAATATCGGAGAAGATTTCCTCGGCCTTCACCCGGTGGTTGTAATCGACGAGCTGGAGCTGGAAATTGCCGATCGTGTCGGGCGGCATGGTACCCATGGCGCCAGTCGTTCCGAACTGCATGATGATGTCCCGAATGCCGTGGACCTGCATCAATTCGTCTTCGACCTCGACAAGCATGTCGCGGACCTCTTGCGGCGAATAATTGCCGCGGGCAACCACTGCAACCGTGGCATATTCAGGCTCGGAGGCTGGGAATGCCTCGGTTCCCGTAGGGTTGGCTGCGTAAGCGAAAAATACTCCGAACACGATGCCGAAGCCGACCAACAATGTTGGGATCGGCCACCGCAAAAGCACGGACATGAGCCGCACGTATATCCCGGTCGGTCCCTTCACCTTTTTGGGGTGGAACTTCTCGGGATACATGACGATATCGGCTTGTTCCTTGCGCTCGGGATCGACATGGGTCGAGGCAATGACGGCACCGATAACCGGCATGAAGATGAGCGCCGAAACAAATGATGCGGACATCACGACGATCACGATCGTCGGAAGGTCGGTCATGAACTTGCCGATGATACCGGGCCAGAACAGCAGGGGCACGAATGCGGCAAGGGTTGTGGCTGTCGCACCGATGACCGGTATGAACATCTTGTGCATCGCCTGGATGAAGGCCTCTTTCTTGGAGACACCTTCCTGCAGTTTTCGCTCGGCATATTCGACGACCACCACGGGGTCGTCGACCAGAACGCCCACGGCGATCACCAGCCCGAACATGACCATCATGTTGATCGTCATGCCGGTCATCTGCATGTAGAGAAATGCGATCATGAAAGACAGCGGGATCGACATGCCGATCATGAACGCGGCGCGGACGCCAAGCACGGCAATGCAGGTAATAAGCACCAGCGCCACAGCGGTCAGAACCGCAGCCTCGAGCGAACGGAACAAGCTGAGCGTGGTTTCAGCCTGATCGAGAAAGAAGCTGTGGCCCACGCCTTGCGGCCACTCGGCTGCAAGTTCCTCGGTGACTGCACGAACGGTGTCGGATACCTCGATGATGTTGGTGCCGGCTTTTTTGCTCACACCGAGAATCAGGGCAGGGGAGCCGTTTACGTTGGTGTATTCTGTGGCGTCCTCCAGCGTGCGCGTGACGTTGGCGATATCGCCAAACGTGACGACGTTGGTGCCATCTGTCTTGATGGGCAGCTCGAAGACGTCCTGGGCGCTGGTGATGAGTCCGGGAACCTCCACGCTGAAAGAGCCCTGACCGGTGTTGAGCGTGCCGCCGGCGACCACGAGATTGTTGCGGGCCAGAGCGTCGAACAGCTGGTTCGCCGTGAGGTCGTAAGCCTCGAGGCGCATCAGGTCGATGGTGACTTCAACAACTTCGTCGCGTGCACCCGACAGCGTGACTTCGCGAACTGACGCGATGCCTTCGAGCGCGGTCTGAAGTTCCTCCGCGCGGCGCACCAGTTCGCGTTCTGGCACATCACCGTAAACGGCCACCGAGATAATGGGGTAACCCACCATGTCGATTTCGTTGACCGTCGGATCGTCAGCGTCGGCGGGCAGGTTTGCCTTGATGGCATCAATGCGCGCCCGGGTATCGATCAGAGCCTGTTCGGTATCAACGTTCGCACCAAATTCGAGGAACACCGAAGCATGCCCGGTGGTCGAGGTGGACGACATGTTGACCAGACCGTCCAGCCCGTTGAGTTCTTCTTCGGCCGGCCTGGCCAGCAGGTTTTCGGCGTCGCGAGGCGAAACGCCCGTCTGGCTGATCGAAACGTAAAGATACGGAACGTCGATGGCGGGGAAGCTTTCCTTTGGGAGAACCGAATAGGAAAGCCCGCCCGCGAGCAACAGCAACGCCATGATTGTCATCACGACGCGGGGCATGCGCAGGATGCGCTCGATGAAGCTGGTCATGCAGGTGCACCTTCTTCAGAGGTCTCAGTGGCATCATCCGAAACAGCTTCCTGCCCGGCCTGCACCGACTGTCCTTCAATCACAAATTCCTGGCCGATGGTGATGATGTCGACAGATTGAGGAAGCCCGGTTACCCATACTCCCTCTCTGGTATCCGAAACGATCGTCACAGGGTAAAAAGCGACAATGCCGTCTTGAACGGCCCGTACGCCTAGTACACCTTCATCGTTCAACGTGAGCACCGACTGGGGCAGAAGATGCCCCGGCATCGATCCCATATTGACCGTAGCGGTGGCCGTAACGCCTTCCCGGATCGAAAAATCGGGATTGGCAAATTCGATTTCGACGGGGAAAGAACGTGTTGCATCGTCGGCACTGGCTGCCACGTAAGTCACCTCACCGGTGGCGTCCTGATTGGTCACCGTGTGCAGCGTGGCGGGAAGCCCGGTGCGGGCCAGCGTGATGTTGGCTTCAGCAACCGAGCCCGAGAAGACGATTGGATCGAGCTGAACGATCGTCGCGCAAACGCTGCCCTGAGAGAGCATTGAACCGCGGGTGGCGATAGGGGCCTGAACCAATCCGGACACCTCGGCAACGATTTCCGTCCGATCCAGTTCGGCCCTCGCATTGTCAAGCGCGGCCTGGGCCGAGGAAACTTGAGCTTCGGCGGCGGCCAGAGCGACCTGAACTGAATTGGCGGTATTGGCTGGAGCCAGACCACGCTCGCGCAACGAAGTGTTGGTTTCCAGATCGAGTTGAGCCTGAGCAAGTCCTGCCTCGGCCTGTGCAAGAGCGGCCTCGGCCTGTGCAACAGCCGCGGCGCGTGTGCCGGGTGCAAGTGAACACAAAAGATCACCAGCTTCTACCTGGTCGCCCTTTTCGACATGGACGGTCTCCACGACGGCCGCCGTTTCGGCGACTGCCGCAACATTGGCCGCAGCCGTCGTGCGGCCACGCAATGTGACTTCAATCGGCATCTGTTGGCGTTCAAACGTTTGCGTGCGTACCGATACAGATGCGCCAGGTCCCCCGTTTGCCTGAGCCACACGCTCGGCAACGGTCATACGTGCCTGCTCGACTGTCTCTGGGGAATGCTCGGGGAGGACGCCGGCCTCGGCCAGCGCTGTTGAAATGGGGCCGTGATCATCGCCTTCGATGAGACCGACAATGGAATGCTCGCCGTTTCCAGGACCCTGGCCGCCCATAACCAGCGTGCCCGTGCCCAACCAAATGGCAGCTCCAGCAAGGATAAAAAACGATAAACCAAAAGACTTGAGAAATTGCATAAAACAGCGCCCTCTATTCTGCTGCTTGCTGCCCGGCGCGCGCTTTGTCTGGTCGCGCTGAGGCAATTAAGGAGTGCATGTGGGTATGGAGATGCCGATGTGCAACTTCAAGACAGGTGATGCCATAGCTGATCACCCATGCGTCGTTGGTATGGCTCGTGTCATCTCCGCCTTCTATTTCCCGCTGAAGCTCTTTGAGTTCGACAATTTGAGCGTCGAGATAGGCCAGCCTGTCCTCGATGCGCGACTTGACCAGATCGGGGTCGAGCAGATGTGCAAAACGAGCGAAAAGCAGGAAAGGGCTGCGAAAGACATCATCGCCCAAAGGTTCGTGCAGAGCATCGCAAAAGGCGGCTCGGCCAGCCTCGGTAATGGAATAGATCTTTTTGGACGGTTTGCCGTCCTGATGCTCGATCCGGGACGTTACGAGTTCATCGTCCTCCAGCTTGGCAAGCGCAGGATAAATCGAGCCGAAGCTGGCTTCGACGAAATAGGCGCCGCCACCTTCGGTGCAAAGCTTGCGAATTTCATAGCCACTCGCATCCTGAGTGTAGAGGAAGGAGAGGCATAGAGTGCGAACGTTCATGTTCCTCGATCATATGCTGGAAAAGAATATGATGGCCCTATATATTAAGGCGCAGCACTTGCCAAGATATACGACGAAGAGTCGCACGTGGTTCAGTCCACGTACGATGATTGTCTTACGATCGAGTGAGAAAAACGGATCTAATCGATGCTTATGTCCAGCCCAAGATCCAGGGGAACAGCAGCAGTGGTGATCCGGCTGGTCGAAATGTAATCCACACCCGTCCGGGCAATCGCCGCCACACGCTCAAGCGTAACATTGCCCGATGCCTCGAGCTTGGCGCGTCCGGCGGTGATGGCGACGGCCTGGGCAAGGGTGTCCTCGTCCATATTATCGAGAAGAATGGCGTTCACATCGGTCGCCAGAGCCTCGCGAAGTTGGTCGAGCGTGTCGACTTCCACTTCGACCGAGACCAGATGCCCCGCAAACGCCCTCGCCGCCGCGATGGCTTCGGTGACACCGCCAGCCACGGCAATGTGATTGTCCTTGATCAGGATGGCATCGTTCAGCCCGAAACGATTGTTGTGTCCGCCACCACACCGAACGGCATATTTTTCCAGCGCCCGCAGCCCCGGCGTGGTCTTTCGGGTGCAACAGATACGGGCATCCGTCCCTTCGGTCTGCAGCACGAAGCTGCGCGTCAGGGTTGCGACGCCACTCAAATGGGTCAGGAAATTGAGCGCCGTGCGCTCCGCTGCCAGCAGGTTTCGCGCATTGCCGCGCACTTCAAGAATGGCGTCTCCGCCCGAGACTATGGTGCCATCCGCAACGAACGTTTCTGTTTCAAGGCCCGCACCGATTAACGAAAAGGCCCCTACCGCGCAATCGAGTCCGCAGACTACGCCCGCGCCGCGCGCGTTGATGCGAGCGACCGCCGTTGCTTTCGGATCGATCGTCGCCTGAGAGGTGATGTCCCCCGCTTCTCCCAGATCTTCTGCGAACGCAATTTTGATGGCGCGTTCGACGACATGGCGAGGGAGCGCGGCAGCATGGGCCGTTGTCATTCTGAAAAAACACCCGGATTGACGAGGTTGTGCCGACCGACATTGCGGATATCCCGCTCGCCGCAAAGCGCCATGGTGACGTCAAGTTCCTTGCGGATAATCTCGAGGGCCTGCCGGACGCCGGCCTCTCCGCCAGCTCCGAGCCCATAGAGCCACGGCCGGCCGATATAGACGCCTTTGGCCCCGAGACACAGCGCTCGCAAAACATCTTGGCCGGAGCGGATACCTCCGTCCATGTGAACTTCAATCTTGTCGCCCACCGCTTCTACGATACTGGGCAGGGCGGAGATCGAGGACGGTGCGCCGTCCAGTTGCCGCCCGCCATGATTGGATACAATGATCGCGTCTGCGCCCGAAGCGGCTGCCATGCGGGCGTCTTCGGCGTCCATGATGCCCTTCAAGATCACCTTTCCGCCCCAGCGCTCCTTGATCCACTCGATATCGGACCAGTTGAGCTTGGGATCGAACTGTTCCGCAGTCCAGGACGACAGCGAGGATAAATCGCCGACATTTTCTGCATGACCGACGATATTGCGAAACGTATGGCGGCGCGTCTTGAGCATGGACAAACACCATTGCGGACGGGAGGCCAGCTGCCAGACGGTGTTGAAATTGATCTTTGGGGGAGCAGAGAGCCCGTTGCGCGCATCCTTGTGCCGCTGTCCGAGAATCTGCAGATCCAGCGTGAGAACTAGCGCCGAACAGTTTGCCGCTTTGGCCCGGTCGATCAGATTATGCATGAACTTGCGGTCACGCATCACATAGAGCTGGAACCAGAACGGGGCGCCGCCGGTGGCCTCTGACACGTCCTCGATCGAACAGATGCTCATGGTTGAAAGCGTGAATGGAATGCCCAGCGCGCGCGCCGCTCGGGCTCCGAGCATTTCTCCATCGGGATGCTGCATGCCGCCGAAACCGGTCGGCGCTATCGCGACGGGCATCGCAACGTCTTGGCCGATCATGGTCGAGCCCAGCGAGCGGTCGGTCATGTCGACGGCAACGCGCTGGCGAAACTTTATCTTGGAAAAGTCTGTTTCGTTGGCGTTATAGGTGCTTTCCGTCCAGGAACCGGAATCGGCATAATCGAAAAACATCCGCGGTACGCGGCGCCTTGCCAGATTCTTGAGATCCCCAATCGTTTGTGCTGGAAAACCCATACGCTCCGCCTCCCATCCTGGTGCATCCTTGCGCACTCAATAGCGGGACACGGAGCGTGGGGAAAGCACGATTATGCCTTCATGGGCCGGTCTGGGTCAGTTGCCTTCGACAGAAATGCCCTGTTCGTTGAGTTCGATCTGGACGCCGTCGGGCTGAGATTCCTGCTGATAGGCATAGATAGCAAAACCAACGACCACAACGATCAGGGCGCCAAGCAGAAGATAAAGTGTATTGCGGCTCATCAAATTCTCCAAAAAATCCAAAAGACAATAGCGTATTCAATGCAGGCCCTAAACGCCGGCCGACCCGCTCGGTTCCGTATCGGGCATTAACCTTCCGTTAGCGTTCGTCGTGAAATCCGCAAATCCACCGATAGGATTCACTGTTGCTTCAGGGGTGCGCCCCATGATGCGCGATCAATTTGAGGGGCGCTCGTGGGGGAAAAGTGGATGCCGGACGGCAAGGGAATGAGCAATGCGCACGCCGTAGATGCGGCGCTCGAGGCGATGCCGTACGGGCTGTGCGTTTGGAGTGAGGATTTCAAGCTCGAATTGTTCAACGCCCGTTATGCGTGGACGTTCGGACTGGCGGCCGATGCACTCAATGCTGGCATGACTCTGCGCGATTGCTGCCGCGCCGTAATCGATGCGGGCAATTATTTCGGGTACAGCGTTGATGAACTTTATGAAGCGATGATCAGTCGCTTCGAGCGGCAAAAGCGCCGCGAGACGCCGATCCAGTATGAGCAAAATCTTCGCGACCGCAACATACGTACGACCTATACGGGCCGTGCCGGTACGGGCTGGCTGGTTACCCACGAAGATATCACCGATGCCAGCGATCACCTCACCGCGCTGTCCAAGCGAGAGGCCGACCTGGCTCAACAGGCAGTTCGATTTGAGACTGCCGTTGACAATATGGCGCACGGTCTGTGCATGATCGACGCCGACCACAGGCTGGTGATCTGCAACGCCAACTACGCCATGCTCTACGATCTTCCCGAGAGCCTACGCCAGCCCGGTACGCTTCTGACCGACATTCTCGACTACCGGTTCGAGAACGGAATGCGCCCCAAGGAAGGCCCCATGGCCTTTTTGCAGCGTCGGGTTCAAACGATCACTGATCGGAAACGCAGTGCAGACATCTGCGAGTTCGAGAACGGCCAGATCATTTCACTGGTTCACCAGCCGATGGACGATGGTGGATGGGTTGAAACCCATCAGGACATTACCGAGCAGCGGCGGTCGGAGGCCCGCATTCATCATCTGGCGCGACACGATGCTCTGACCGACCTGCCCAACCGGACGCTGTTTGCCGAAGAAATGGCCATGGCAGAATCCCGCATACGTCGCGGTGAGACCATGGCGGTGCTGTGCTTCGACCTCGACCACTTCAAGGTGATTAATGACACCCTCGGGCACGGTGTAGGCGATGCCGTTCTCAAGGAGGTTGCGGCGCGCATCAACCACGCCAAGCGTGAGCATGAATGCGCTGCCCGGCTCGGGGGCGATGAATTCTCCATGCTTGCCGGCCCGCTCAAAAGCCCCAACGACGCGGCGGCCCTCGCCGAACGCCTGGTCGCGGCCATCAGCCACCCGATGGAAATAGAGGGCCATCGTGTCATCATCGGCACTTCAATCGGAATAGCTGTGGCGCCAACTGATGGCACGGATGGCGAAACGCTGATGAAAAATGCCGACCTTGCGCTTTATCGCGCCAAGAGTGATGGCCGGGGCAATTTCCGTTTTTTTGAAAAAGGCATGGACGCGGCCATGCAGCATCGCCGCGCCATCGAAAGCGGACTGAAACTGGGTCTGACTCGCGACGAGTTCAGATTGGTTTTCCAGCCCCTCATGGACCTGGAAAACAATTCCATATCCTGCATGGAAGCCCTGTTGCGCTGGGAGCACTCGGAAATGGGTTTTATCTCGCCCGCCGAGTTCATTCCGGTCGCCGAGGAAATCGGCTTTATTGTGCAACTGGGAGAATGGGTGCTCAGACAGGCGTGCCTGGCAGCAGCAACCTGGCCCACAGATATCCGTGTCGCGGTCAATCTTTCACCCGTGCAGTTCAAGAGCCGCCGGTTGATGGAGAGTGTCCAGCAGGCCCTTGATGAGGCCTGCTTGCCTGCGAGCCGTCTCGAACTCGAGATCACCGAATCCGTCTTGCTCAGCGATTCCGATCAGACATTGGAAACCCTCCATGCCCTGCGCGCCATGGGCATTCGCATTTCGATGGACGATTTCGGAACCGGCTATTCCTCGCTCTCGTATCTGAGGGCCTTCCCGTTCGACAAGATCAAGATCGACCGCTCATTCATCGAGGACGTGGGATCCAAGGACGCCAATTTCGAGATCATCAAGGCAGTCATCGCTCTGGGCCGAAGTCTGGGCATGGCGACCACCGCAGAGGGCGTCGAAACCGAAGCTCAGCTCGACGCCGTTCGTGCCCATGGATGTGATGAATTTCAAGGCTTTCTGTTCTCCCGGCCCCTACCAGCCAAAGATGCGCTCGAACTGATTACGAGGCTAACCCCAGCCAGAGCGGTCGAGCCAAGGCTCACCAGCAACGGCTAGCTACCGGGGAACAGTTCCTGCAAATCGATCCATCCTGAATGGAGTGATGTCGATTGCGGGCTTCTCGCCGGTCATGGCCTGCGCCAGCAGATGTCCGGTGGCCGGGCCGAGGGTGAAGCCATGATGGGCATGGCCAATGCCGACCCACAGACCGCGATGTTTGGGCGCTGGCCCGATGATCGGCATCATGTCAGGCGTGCAGGGGCGAGCCCCTTTCCACGGTTGCGGGTCGAGCCGTTCCCCGAGCGGGAAAAGCGCCCGCGCTTTGGCCTCGGCACGGCCGAGCTGGATAGGGCTGGGCGCTGCGTCGCGCAGCGCGAACTCGGCACCTGTCGTCAAGCGAACCCCGTTTTCCATCGGCGCAAGGCAGTAGCCGACTTCGGCATCGATCAGCCAGTTGTTGAGCGTAGCGCCGCCCTGCGTTCCGTAGTGCATGTGGTAGCCGCGCTTGACGAACAGCGGTAGGCGATAACCCAATGGCTCAAGGACTTCAGGAGCCCACGGACCCAGGGTCACCACGACTTCACGGGCGGTGTAGCGCGTATCGGCGACTGTAGCCGTCCAATTGTCGCCGTCCTGCTCGAGACCCGTTGCCTCTCCGCCAAGAAAATGGCCACCCATCGATTTGTACAGCTCGAAATATTTGGCAACCAGTGCGCCCGGATTGCGGACCGTCCACGGATCGGTCCAGTGGATCGCTCCGGCCAGCTTTTCGGTGAAATCGGGTTCGATCCGTGCCATTTCCACGCCATCCACCACGCGATGGTTGATGCCATAGAGTTCGAGATCCTTTTTCGCCTTGGCGGCTTCAGCCTTGAGCTTGTCGTCTGTCCTGAACGCCAGGTACCAACCCTTCTTGATAACCAGATCTTCCGCGCCGGCCGCAGAGATCAGGTCGGAATGCTCATCGATCGACCGGGCGATCAGCGGCGCATAGCTCCTGACCACATGGCTGTAGTGGTTGGGCGAGGATTCCCACCAATAACGCATCAGGGCAGGGGTGACCTTGGGCAGCGCGAACGGGTCGTAGCGTGCCGCGGTGGACAGATGCAGGCCCACCTGCATCAGCGTCGCAAGATCGCGCGGGAAGGCGTGCGGGCGTACGCCTTCCCGCTGGATGATCCCGGCATTGCCAAACGAGGTCTCCCGACCGGGCGCGTTCTTGTCGATGAGCAATACGCTCCGGCCGCGCCGAAGCAGGTGAATTGCAGTCGATACGCCGACGATGCCGGCACCGATGACGATGACGTCCTGAGCCATGGTCAGACTTTCCAGAGCTTGTGTTTGATGACCTGCGCCAAGCGCAGGTCATTTTCAATTATTGTGAATTGCCGCCGGTCGCCGCGGCCTTTTCTTCGTCCCACCACCAGACATCGGGAAACCCGATTGAGAACTCCGGCAGGGTTTCAGGATGACTGAACCGGTCCCAGCGCGCCGTGCGGGCGTAGGTGATCGTATAGCTGGGAACGACATTGTTCATGGCCAGCAACACACGATCGAGGGCATGTGTTGCCGCAACCAGTGTCTCGCGGTCCGGTGCCAGGACGATCTTTTCGATCAGCGCGTCAACCCCGGGGTCCGAAATACCCGCGTAGTTTTGCGAGCCCTGCTCATCGGCCGATGAAGAACCCCAGAAATAGCGCTGCTCGTTGCCGGGGGAGAGCGACTGGGCCCAACGGGTGTAGATCACGTCATAATCGAACGAGCGGACCAGATTTGTGTATTGGGGGGTATCGACCACCCGCAGCGTTACGTTGGCGCCGATCGCATTGAGGTTGTCGGCCCAATGCAGCGCTACCGGCTCGATTGTATTGTCGTACGACAGGATCTCGAAGCTGAACTGCTCGCCGTTCGCGTCGACCAGTTGTGTTCCTTCAAGTGTGTATCCTGCTTCATTGAACAGCCGCAGGGCCTCCTGCAAATTCGCACGAAGTGCTTCCTCGCTGCCCCCGGTCGGATTGGCAAAGCGTGCATCAAATACCGATGCCGGAATGAGATCACGGACCTCCTCGAGAATTTCAAGCTCAAGCCCGGTTGGCGGTCCATCGGGCGCAGCAAGATCAGTGCCGAAGAAATAGGAATCGATGCGCTGGTACTGTTCGTAGAACAGCGTCCGGTTCAATTCCTGGAAGTCGAAAGCGTAATTCAGCGCCTCACGAACCCGCGGGTCCTGGAACTTCTCCTTACGCTGGTTGGGCACGAAGCCCCACATAACGCCGGAGGCATTATAGCCATTCTCGAACGTCTCAAGCACTACGCGATCGTCATTGACGGCCGGGAAGTCATAGCCTGTCGCCCAGCGCCGAGCGATGTTTTCCGTCCACCAGTCGAATTCATCGGCCTTGAAGGCCTCAAACATCACCGTGGTGTCGCGGAAATACTCGATACGGTACTCATCGAAATTGGACGTTCCCACATTGACCGGTTCGTCGGCGCCCCAATAGTCGGGATCGCGCGTGTATGTGACTGTCCGGCCAGCGTCGAAGCTGGAAAGTGTGTAAGGACCCGATCCCATGGGCAATTCAAGAGTGGATGCCCCGATGTTTCGGGGTTCTCCCTCGGCATTCTCGCCTTCCCACCAGTGTTTGGGAAGGACCAGAAGCTGGCCCATGATTGAAGGCAGTTCGCGGTTCCCGGCCTCGCTGAAAAAGAACGTGATTTCACCCTCGCCGGTGATTTCAGCATCTTCGACCGAGGCATAATATTCCGCATAGATCGGAGAAATCTCCATCACCTGCTCGAAGCTCCAGAGCACATCCTCAGCGGTGACCGGTTCGCCATCCTGCCAGCGGGCGCGCGGATTGAGCCGGAAGGTGACAGAGGAAAAATCATCGGGGTAACTGAACGCTTCGGCCAGAAGCCCGTAGGCGACAGAGTTTTCATCGGCGCTTTGCGTGGTCAGCGTCTCATAGACCAGCCCCAGGCCCGTTGCCGATTCACCCTGCGGAAGGATGGGGTTGAACGTGTCAAATCCGCCCAGTGCCGGAAGCCGCACCGTGCCGCCCTTTGGGGCATTGGGATTGACGTAGTCGAACATCTCGAAGCCGGCTTCGTATTTCGGAGTGCCATCAAGGGCAATGGCATGCACCCAATTCGCATCATCCTGCGCAACAGCCGCGCCGGAAAGCGACAATGTGGTCAGCAAGGCGGTGGCAAAAGCAAACGTCTTCATGGCGTTAATCCCCTCTCGAGGCGAAGCTGGTTTCGTGTTGATCTTAGTGCGCTTTACTCAAAAGTGGATACCACTTTTGCGGGAGCGCGCCGTGCGCGGTGCAAGTTTCGTGCGCCAGGGCAATGGCACGCGCGATAATATCTTATCCGATGGCCACATCGAGGGCGGCTGCCAGCAGCGTGCAGGTGTAGGGATGCTCGGGAGCGGTAAATAGCGCTTCGGTTTGAGCTTGTTCGACGATCTTGCCATTCTGCATCACGATAATCTCGCTGGCGATGGCCCGCACGACCTTAAGATTGTGGGAAATAAAAATATAGGTCAGCCTGTGGCGCAACTGCAGGTCGCGCAGGAGTTTGACGATTTGCGCCTGCACGCTCATGTCGAGCGCCGAGGTCGGCTCGTCGAGTACGATGAATTTGGGTTCGAGGATTAGCGCGCGGGCTATTGCGATGCGCTGCCGCTGACCGCCGGAAAATTCATGCGGATAGCGATGCCGCATTTCCGGCTCGAGCCCGACCTCGGCCATAACGGCCTTGACCTTCTCATCGCGTTCCTGCGCCTTGATGTTGGGAAAATGAACCGCCAGCCCTTCGGCGATGATGTCGCCAACGCTCATGCGCGGAGAAAGCGAGCCGTAGGGATCCTGAAAGACCACCTGCATGTCGGCGCGATAGCGCCGCATGGCACGTGACCGCTTCCCGGTGATGTCGTCACCCAGGAAAACGATCCGCCCCTCAGATGAAATGAGACGGAGCATGGCGAGCCCCAGCGTCGTTTTTCCCGATCCGGATTCTCCCACCACGCCCAGCGTTTCGCCGCGCCTGACGACCAGGTCGACACCATCGACGGCCTTGATGTGACCCACCGTGCGCTTGAACAATCCCCGCTTTATGGGAAACCAGACCTTGAGACCGTCCACTGCCATAACCGGCGCGCCGGTCATGGTGACCACCGGCGCCATATCGGATAATTCGGACGAAAGCAGGCGCTTTGTATAAGCGTGCTGTGGATCGGCAAACAGCGTCTCTGTTTCTGCCCTCTCAACGATTTCGCCATTCTGCATGACGCAGACCTTGTTTGCCATCCGGCGCACGATGCCGAGGTCATGGGTGATGAACAGCATGGCCATGCCCATCCGCTGTTGCACCGATTTCAGCAAATCGAGGATTTGGGCCTGAACCGTCACGTCGAGCGCCGTGGTGGGTTCATCGGCAATCAGTAGCTCCGGCTCACAGGCCAGCGCCATGGCAATCATCGCCCGCTGGCGTTGCCCGCCCGAGAGCTGATGGGGAAAGGAAGCGAGCCGCGTTTCAGGATCGGGAATGCCAACAGCATCGAGGAGCTCGAGAACGCGCTTCCGCGCCGCGCTGCGACCCAGCCCTTGATGCACGGACAATACTTCGCTGACCTGCCGTTCAATAGTGTGCAGCGGATTGAGCGAACTCATCGGCTCCTGATAGATCATCGCGATGTCATTGCCGCGCACTGTGCGGAGCGCCTTGTCGCTCGCCGTCAGCAGATCGGAGCCTCTAAAGAGGATTTGGCCCTGGGGATGGGACGCCGAAGGGTAAGGCAGGAGCCGGAGGACGGACAAAGCAGTTACCGATTTGCCTGACCCTGATTCTCCGACCAGTGCCAGCGTTTCCCCGGGCGCGATGTCGAAACTTACATTCCGGACGGCATCGATCCGCCTTTCACCGAGCTGGAACGAAACATCGAGATTGCGGATGCTCAGCAGTGGATCGGTCATTGGGTCATCCGAACGTCTTGCGTGGATCGAACGCATCTCGCACCGCTTCGCCTGCAAAGACCAGTAGGCTCAGCATGATGGAAATAACCGCAAACCCGGTCAGCCCAAGCCACGGTGCCTGAAGATTGTTCTTGCCCTGCGCCAGCAGTTCGCCCAGCGAGGGCGATCCCGGCGGCAACCCGAAGCCCAGAAAGTCGAGCGCCGTCAGTGTCGTGATCGAACCGCCGAGAATGAAAGGCACGAAGGTGACCGTTGCGACCATGGCATTTGGCAGAAGATGCCGGAACATGATCGTCGGGTTGCCCACCCCCAGCGCGCGCGCCGCGTTGACATATTCGAAGTTTCGCCCACGCAGGAATTCCGCACGCACAACGCCCACCAGGGCAACCCAGGAAAACAGCAGCAGAATGGCGAGCAGAACCCAAAAACTCGGCGCAATGACGCTCGAAATGATGAGCAGCAGATAGAGTGAAGGGATTGAAGTCCAGATTTCGATAAAGCGCTGAAACAGGAGGTCGGTCCAGCCGCCGAAATAGCCTTGGACCGCACCGGCCACTATCCCGACCACGGAGGATAGAATCGTAAGCGTAAGCCCGAAAAGCACCGAAATCCGAAACCCGTAAATCAGCCGCGCCAACACATCGCGTCCCTGATCATCGGTGCCGAGTACATGCATGTTGCCCAGGATACACCCCGGATCTTCAACGCCGAGCCGATAGCGCGCACAGTTCTCCTCCTGGCTCATCAGCCAGCTCGGCGGCGTAGGCGCTGGCCGGGGCAGGGCGGTGTCGACAGTGCGATGGGAATACCGGAACAAGGGCCAGAGGGCCCAGCCTTTTTCGTTGATTTCGTTCTGGATAACCGAGGAACGATACTGCGTCACAGCGAGGAACCCGCCGAACTTGCTCTCGGGATAGTCGATCACCACAGGAAACAGCAGTTCGCCATTGTACGAGACAATCAAGGGTTTGTCGTTGCTGATGGCCTCGGCAAAGAGCGTCACGACCACGAGGATCACGAAAATCCAGAACGAGATATATCCGCGCCTGTTGCGGCGGAAGTTGGCGAGCCTGCGCTGGTTTATGGACGAAACAGCCAAACTCAAACCTCTCGCGACTCGAAATCGATGCGCGGATCGATCCACATATAGGTGAGATCGGAGATCAGCCCCAAAATCAGACCGACAAGCGAGAAGATGTAGAGCGTGGCAAAGATCACCGGATAGTCCCGCGTCACGACCGACTGAAAGCCAAGCAGGCCAAGCCCATCGAGCGAGAAGATGGTCTCGATCAGCAGCGATCCGCCAAAGAACGCGCCAACGAACGCACCGGGAAAGCCCGCGATCACGATCAGCATGGCGTTTCGGAATACATGGCCGTAGAGGACGCGGTTCTCGGTCAACCCCTTGGCGCGGGCGGTGACGACATATTGCTTGCGGATTTCATCGAGAAACGAGTTCTTGACCAGCAGCGTGGATGTCGCAAACGCACCCACAGCCATAGCCGCGATCGGCAGAGCCAGGTGCCAGGCATAATCAAGGATCTGCTGATACCAGGGCATGGATGCAAAGCCCGATGAGGTCAGTCCCCGCAACGGAAAAACCGACCAGAAGCTGCCTCCCGCAAACAGCACGATCAAAAGGATGGCGAACAGAAAGCCCGGGATGGCGTAGCCGATAATGACCACGCCGGAGGTCCAGATATCGAAACGCGACCCATCCCGCACCGCCTTGGCAATCCCCAAAGGTATCGAAATGCCGTATGAAATCAGCATCATCCAGAATCCGAGCGAAATCGACACGGGCATCTTTTCAATGACCAGATCGATGACGGAAATGTCCCGGTAGTACGACTCCCCGAAGTCGAACCGCAGGAAATCCCAGATCATTGAAAAGAACCGCTCGAGCGGTGGCTTGTCGAAGCCATACTGGGCTTCCAGTTGCGCGATAAAGGCCGGTGGCAGCCCCCGCGCGCCACGATAGACACCCTGCGGTTCGCTGCTGGAGCTGCTGGCCGCGCTGTTGTCGATGCCGCTCTGGCCGGAAAAGTCGCCCTGCGCCGTTCCCGTAATGCGCGACAGCGCGGAAACGTCGGTTCCCGAGTATTGCGCAATCGCCTGTTCCACCGGCCCGCCCGGCGCAAACTGGATGACGAGAAACGACACCACCATGATCCCGAATACCGTCGGTATCATCAAAAGCAGGCGTCGCAGGATATAGGCGGCCATGGACGGTCCGGGTCAGCGAGTCAGTTGCCCGACCATGTCGGTTTTGTCACCGATGGCCAAGTGCTTTGTGGGCCGGGTGCGGTCACGACTTCGCGGTCATCCACCCACGAGCCCGTTTTCGATGGCATAGCGGGTCAATCCGGCGGTCGTGGCAATACCGAGCTTTTTCTTGATGTTCTTTCGGTGCGTTTCGACTGTACGTGCGGAGATGTCGAGGGTTGCGGCCACATCCTTGTTGGATTTTCCAGCCGCGATCAGCAGCAGGATGGCCTGCTCGCGCGTGGTCAGCGCTTTGCTCTTTTGGGCTCTGTCGCCGCGCTCGAGCAACACGTCCGAAACGCCGGTCGAAAAGAAGGTTCCGCCCGCCGCGACCGTCTCTATGGCCTCGATGATCTCCTCGGTCGATACGTCCTTGAGGATGTAGCCCGACGCTCCATACATCACCGATGTCGAAATATACTCGCGGCTGTCATGCATCGAGAGCATCAGCAATTTGGTGGCGGGAGACTGTTCCTTGAACAGTTCGATCGCGTCCAGCCCGTTGAGCTCAGGCATGTTGATGTCCATCAACACCACGTCGGGACCGGCATCGCGGGCAATGTCGAGAGCGCTACGCGCGCTCGGGGCTGCGCCAACCACGTCAATATGATCGTAGGTTTCCAGAATGGCCTTGAGCCCGTCGAGCACCAGAGGGTGGTTGTCGACCAGGAGCACCTTGATGGGGTTGGGAATGCTCATGCGACCTCGGCAAGCTTTGACTGGCGGATAAAGACCGATTTGGGGAGGGTGGCGCGGAGCGTCGTGCCGTTCGGGGAAGGCTCGACCAGCATCGTGCCGCCGAAATGCGCCATGCGTTCGGCCATGTTGCGCAGGCCCAGGCCGCGCTGTGCGCCGGCGTCACGGGAAAAGCCCTTGCCGTTATCGGCGATGACCATCTGAACGCGACCATGCGGGCTTGAAAGGGCGAGAGTGACTTCGCTGGCATTGGCATGGCGGTCGATATTGTTGAGCGCCTCTTGAGCCACGCGATAAAGTGCCGTTCGAGCCTCGGGCAGAAGCATGTTTTTGAACGCAACGGCTTCGAGTATGACCTTGATGCCGGTCCGCTCGGCGAAATTGTGCGTCAGTGCCTCGAGCGCCGCTGAAAGCCCCAGATCGTCCAGGGCGCCGGGGCGCAGATCGTGGCTGAGGCGACGCACCTCCTTGATGGCCCCGTTAAGCGCGTCGGCCCCCTTGCCGATGGCGTCGGAAGCCCCTTCAGCGCCATTCTCCACCTTTCGTCTCGCCAGGTCGATGGCGTAGCGAACACCGATCAGGATTTGGGAAATGCCATCGTGAAGCTCGCGCGCGATGCGCGTGCGCTCTTCTTCCTGCGTATCGATGACTCGCTGGGTCAACTCCTTGAGTTTGCTGTCCGCGAGCCGGCGCTCATGCAGATTGAGCACCATCCAGCTTCCGAACACCAGCAGCACCGCTGGCACCGCGATAAGTACGATCGTAAAGAACGTCGAGTTGATCGTGTTGCGAAGGTCCTCGTGGGCAGCCGCGGTCTGGGCGAACACGTCATCGAGATAAACGCCGGTTCCCAGCATCCATTCCCACTTATCCAGCCCGACAGCAAAAGAGACTTTTTCCGCAATGGTTCCAGCAGAAGGCTTTTCCCACAGATAGGAGTGCAGGCCGCCGCCTTCCTTGGCCTTTTCGATCAGATTGTAGATCACCCGATCGCCATTGGGATCGGTAAGGCTCAGCCAGTTCTGGCCGGGCCGATAGGTTTGCCGCGGATGGACGATGTTGACGCCATCATAGTCGTAGACGAAGAAATACCCATCCTCGCCATAATCGAGCGCGTTCAGGATCGCCCTCACTTGCGCCTTGGCCGCTTCGTCGTCTGGCCCAGCGTCTCGGTAAATGCCGTCGATTGCCGACAGCGCCATATTGGTGAGGTTGAGCAACTCGTCTTGCTTGGCCTGCACCATGTTGCGCTCGAACGTGTCGATGCTTGCGCGCGCCAGACTGGCGGACTGCCATGTCACCAGCCAGGTGATGGCAACGATGGCAAGGATAAGCGGAACAATGGCGAGCGCCAGAATCTGGTGCCGGAACTGCATGACGTAAACTCTCCTCCAACCGGATATGAGCCGGCTGCGGGTGATTGTAGCCGATAGTGCGCGCGTCCATTATCACTTACTGCGTAAAACTGGGTAGCCTTTGCAAATAAAGCAGGTAACGTGAGGAACCGGGCCCTCGACGGGGACAGGCAAATGCAGTCTTTTTTGCCCTGCGCTTCGAAGATGCGCTCGAAAACGGTGCCGGCTCTCGAAGCGCGGCCTTAAGACCGTTTCTAGCCGGTGCAAAAAGCACCATAGGGAGGATTTGATGAAAAGACGCGACTTCTTCAAGAAGGCCGGCGCAGCGACCGCAGGTGTCGCCGCGGCTGCCACAACGCTGGCCACTCCGGCCATTGCCCAGGGCAATATCACCTGGCGCATGGTCACCACATGGCCGAAAAATTTCCCCGGACTGGGCGTGGGTGCTCAGCGGCTGGCCGATCGGATCACCGCCGCTTCGGGCGGGCGTCTGTCGATTCAGGTCTTCGCTGCTGGTGAAATGGTTCCGGGCCTTCAGGCGCTCGACGCCGTCATCGACGGTTCGGCAGAGATGAGCCACGGCGCCGCCTACTACTGGCAGAACAAGAGCCAGGGCCTGTCGTTTTTCACCGGCGTCCCCTACGGCATGACCAACCGCGAACTCGCTGCGTGGGTTCGCCACATGGGCGGCCAGGAAATCTGGGACGACATTTACGACCAGTTCGGCGTTCAGGGCTTCCTGTCCGGTGATACCGGCACACAGGCCGGCGGCTGGTTCCGCAACGAGTTGACTGGCGTCGCCGACGTTCAGGGGCTGCGCTTCCGTACACCGGGCCTTGGTGGCCAGGTTTGGGAAAAGCTCGGCGCCTCGGTGACCAATCTGGCTGCCGGCGACATCTTCGCCGCACTGCAGAACGGTACACTCGATGCCGCCGAATTCGTCGGTCCCTATAACGACCTCGCGCTCGGCTTCTACCAGATCGCCAAGAACTACTACTTCCCGAGCTTCATCGAGCCCGGTCTGGCGACCGAACTCGTGGTCGACAAGGCCAAGTATCAGGAGCTGCCGCAGGATCTTCAGGAACTTGTGCGCTACGTCTGTCAGGCCGAATATGACGAAGTCGCATCCGACTTCGCGGCCAATGACCCGCGTGCCCTCCAGACCCTGGTCAACGACCACGGTGTGACGGTTCGCCAGTTCCCGGAAGAAATCATGGAAGCAGGTGCGGTTGCCGCCAAGGAGATCCTCACCAACATCCGTGACAATGGCGACGAACTCACCAAGCGGGTCGCCGAAAGCTATGTCGAAGCGTTCAAGATCGTCCGTCAGAAGACCGACGGCACCGACTCGCTCTTCCTGCGGGCTCGCGAGCAGTACTTTACGCTCGACTGATCCTGCCGATCATTCCAGGCATCGGGGCCCGAACTTCGGTTCGGGCCCTTTTTTGTTGCCTTGCAGACAAGCGGCAGGAGCAGCCAACAAACCAAAGGGCCCGCCGAGTGTATCGACGGGCCCTTTGGTTTGACCGATTGGTATCGTTCAGTTGATTGACGGTAGCCAGGTGATGAGCTGCGGGAACATGAACAACAGGGCTATCGCCAGGATCTGGATCGCAACGAACGGAATTGCGCCGCGATAGATCATGCCGGTCGTTACCCTGTTTGGCGCTACCCCTCGCAGGTAGAACAGCGAAAAACCGAAGGGGGGCGTCATGAAGCTCGTCTGCAGGTTCACGCCCACCATCACGCCGAGCCAGATCGGATCGATTCCGAGCGCCAGAAGAATGGGCGCCGTGATCGGGATGATGATGAAGATGATCTCGAACGTGTCGAGAATGAACCCCAGCACGAACATGATGAGCATGACTACTATCATGGCGCCGATGGCGCCGCCGGGCAGATTGGCCAGAAACTCGTGAACCAGATTGTCGCCGCCCATGACCCGGAAGACAATTGAGAATACTGAGGCGCCAAACAGAATGACGAAGATCATCGAGGTGATGGTTGCCGTGGTCATCGCCGCATCGCGAAGAACCTTGAACGAGAGTCTCCAGCGCAGCGCAGCAAGGATAGTCGCGCCCACAGCGCCCACCGAACCGGCCTCGGTAGGCGTGGCGATGCCCGTGAGGATGGAGCCGAGCACCAGAAGGATGAGAATGAGCGGCGGGAGTAGCGCCACAGCGACGTCCTTGACGATGCCCTTGCGTTCCTCCTCGGTCATTGGCGTTGCCGGGCAGCTCTCGGGCTGGGTGATCGCCTTGTAGATCATGAAACAGATGTAGAGCCCGACGAGGAGCAGTCCGGGAATGAAGGCGCCGGCGAACAGATCGCCCACCGTCACGGGCGTCGGCGCGAAATTGCCCTGCGCCATCTGCACCTGTGCATTGATCGAGGAGAGCATGTCTCCCATGAAAATCAGCACGGTCGAAGGCGGAATGATCTGCCCCAGCGTGCCGGACGCGCAGATTACGCCCGAAGCAAGACTTGGGTCATATTTGGCGCGCAGCATTGCTGGCAGCGAAATCAGCCCCATGGTGACCACCGTTGCGCCCACAACGCCTGTGGAAGCGGCAAGAAGCGCACCCACGACGATCACCGAAATGCCCAATCCACCGCGCAGGCGACCGAACAGTTTCCCCATGGTCAAAAGCAATTGCTCGGCGATTTTGGACTTCTCGAGCATCACGCCCATGAAAATGAAGAGCGGGACCGCAACAAGGACCTCGTTGGTCATGTAGCCGATGTACCGGCCCATGAGGTTGCCCATGTTGGAAAAGTCGAACACCCCGAAGAAGTAACCGATCGTGCCGAAAATCAGCGAGGTGCCGGCCAGCGTGAATGCAACGGGAAAGCCAAGCAACAGGGCGCCAATGACGCCGAAAAACAGAAGGCCCGAGAGGATTTCGCCAATAACAATGCTAGACAAGATGCGTCTCCTCTTCGCCTTCGACCCTGTAGCGATACATCTCGGGCAGCAGATCTTCCTTGTCGTTCAGAACAAGGATGGCTCGAGCGACCATGGCAAGGCCCTGCAGGCCGAGCAGGACCGCAAACACCAGGATGAAGGTCTTGAGTATGAACAGCCCCGGCATACCGCCAATGTTCTGGGACGCTTCAAAAAAGCTCCAGGCGCGCTGCACATAGGGCAGGCCCCAGGTCCAGACGACAAACATGAAGGGAAGAAGGAAGATCACGACCCCGACGATATCGGCGATCGCCTTGCGCTTGGTCGAAGCGGGTCGGTAGAAAATATCGACGCGCACATGATCGTCACGGAACAGGGCGTATCCGGCGACGGCGGTAAACATCGCCCCGCTCAGCCAGATGTAGAGATCCTGCATCCACAGAAAAGTCGTATGAAAGACGTAACGCTGAACGACAACGGCAAAGCAGACGGCGACGACGCCAACTGCAAGCCATGCAAAAATGTTGCCGATCAGCCGGTTCAAGCCACCGATGGCCTGAACCGCCAAGGCGAGCGCGCGCATTCGCTCCTCCTCCCACGGAAGGTTGCTTTTATCGATAGTACCGCTAGTTCGCGGACGGGCAAACTGCAAGCGGTCACCGTACCCGATTGGTCAAATCGGTACATTTGCCCGTAAAACTGGGTAGCAGGGTGGCTTCTAGATGGTCCCTCGGCGGCGCAGGATAGAAGCAAATGCCGTCGCGGCAAACGCCCACGCCGCACCCAGCGACCAGCCGGCGACAACATCGCTCGGATAATGAACGCCCAGCAGCACCCGGGAGACGCCGACAAGTGCCGTCAGGACGATGGCGACCCCGAAAAAGAACACCTTCTCGCGCCATCGTTCCGACAGTTGGGCCAGCAGAGCGCCGAGTGTGAGATAGGTTACCGCGGAAATCATTGAGTGCCCGCTGGGAAAACTGGCCGAGAGTTCATGCGCCACCGCGGAAAATTCGGGTCGCGGGCGGTCAAAGAAATCCTTGAGCAGATCGGAAAGCAGCGCGCCGCTGATAACTGCCCCCGCGACCAGAAGCGCTGCGCCGGCACGCCGGGTGAGAAGGAGATAGATGACCACACTGGAAACCACCAGCGTGAGAACCGAAAAACTGCCAAGGGCGGTGATGTCGCGCACCGCCTCCTGAAACCAGAACGGCCCGGTCATCTGGCTGGGATCGCCCGGCGCCCGGAACATCTCGAGAATGGCTATGTCGATCTCGTGTGTCTCGCCCTCGCTCACTTCGTCGGCGATTTCAATGAAGGCAAAGACCAAGGCGGCCGCCAGCCCTATGCCGATCAATATCGCTTGCTCGGCAAATACGAAATCGCGCACCCGCTGAAGCCGGTTGGGAGAAAAGTGGTGCTTGAACAATTTGGACAGCATGCGATCTCCAACTGGCGACTGACTTGGCTCTGAAAACGGCCGGCACAGCCGCGGGCGTACCGAATTTGAGGGTGCCAGCCAGTAGAAATAGGCATTTTAGCCAATCATGTAACCCCGCTTGCACGATGGGCGAGGTAAGGCATAATCGCAATGGGGGCCGAAACAACGACCAAAGAGGTTAGTGCGTAGCGTGTCCGAAATTTGGCAGCCCCTTATTGCCAACCTGGCCGTCGTGGCCCTGTTTTCCTCCATATGGTCCCTGGCCTCTGATTGGCTCGACAAGCAGCGTTGGATTGTCCGCAAGCTCTGTATAGGCGTTCTGGTTGGCAGCGCGGCTATCGGGACAATGCTCCTGACCGTCGAGATCGTGCCGGGCGTGGTTTACGATCTGAGAACATGCGTCGTGGCGGTTGGCGCATTCTTCAGCGGTCCCCTGGTCGCCGTCATTGCCATTGTCATGGCCGGAACATATCGGTTGCTCGAAGGTGGGGCCGGCGTGTCGCTGGGCATTGCCCATATGGCGGCGGCCGCTCTTGTCGGCCTTGCGGTCAGGGCTTCGGCCCGGTCGTCATTGCCCAACCCGTTGTGGATAGTCTTTCTCGCCTTGGCGATGGCTTTGCTCCTGCTGTTCATAATCTTTGTCCTCACAAGGATTGTCAGTCTCGAGGAAGCCGGCGAGCTCATCCTGCCCGGCACGGTACTCAGCCTTTTGGCCACGCTGATGATGGGGCTCACCATGCTTGCTGCCCGTCAGGCGGGCTATGACCGGTCCATCCTGCGCGCGGCGTTGGCACAGGCGCCTGAATTTCTTTACGTCAAGGATGTCGACGGCAGGTTTCTGACGGTCAACGAGGCTGTCGCCCGCCACCAGGGATATTCCGATCCTGCCCAGATGATTGGAATGACCGATTTCGATGTTACCGATCCCGCCCGAGCCCAGCACCTCTATGAACAGGAACGCCGGATCATAGAGAGTGGGACCTCTGTCCTGGATCTGGAGGAGGAAATCGTTGAAAAATCCGGAGAGCGTCGCTGGTATCGGACCTCGAAAGTCCCCCTGACCGGAAAGGATGGCAGGATCGTCGGTCTTGCGGGAATGACGGTCGATATTACCGGGGTCAAACAACTCGAGCGCGAACTTATCGAAAGCCGGGACCGTCTCTCGCTGGCCATGTCGGAAATGAGCGACGGACTGGCTCTGTTCGATCGCGACGGTTATCTGGTGTTTTGCAATGAACAGTACCGCAAGGCATTTCCACGTTCCGAGCATGTCCGCGTGGTCGGCGCGCACATCAAGGACATCCTGCTCGAATGCGCGCGCTCCGGCGAGCAGCTCGGCATCCCCGAAGACGATATTGAAGGTTGGGCGGAGCGCGTCGCCAGCCTGCTGCGGGTTCCAAACGTCGTTACGGTGGAACTGTTTAACGGCAGCTATCTCCAACTGCGCAACCAGTTGGCCAGCAATGATTCCGCTCTGGTCATCGTCACCGATGTCACCGACCTCAAGCTTGCCGAACGCGCGCTGATCGAAGCCAATGCCGATCTTTCGCGGCAGGCCTCGACCGACGCCCTGACGGGGCTCGCCAATCGTCGGGTATTCGACGATGCACTGGAGCGCGACATGGCCCGGTGCGGGCGCGCTGGCACGCCGTTAAGCCTGATCCTGCTCGATGTGGACCGCTTCAAACATTACAACGACCTCCATGGCCACCAGGCCGGAGATCGCTGTCTGGTCATGGTGGCAAACGCCCTGAGGGCGAGCCTGCTCCGGCCAACCGACCTGGCCGCGCGTTATGGTGGCGAGGAGTTTGCCGTGATCCTGCCCGATACCGATATAACGGGCGCGGAAGCCGTGGCTGAACGTATCCGGACCGCCATCGCCGGGGCGGCCACCTCCGAGTTGGGAATAGAGGTTACGGCCAGTCTCGGCGTCGCCGAATACGATCTGGCCAAAGGTCCCTCGACACCGGAAAATCTGGTTCGCCGGGCCGATGGCGCGCTTTATTCCGCCAAGGCCGCTGGCCGCAACCGGGTGATGGCGGCCGAGTAGCGATGGGGGCGGGATGTCGGTTAGTCCCGGCCCCTGAAACGCCGCTGATAGGCGGCATCGTAAAGCGAGCTGTCGGAAAACCCTTCCGCCGCAAGTGTTTGGCCCACAAAGATGATGGCTGTGCGTTCGATGGGATCCGCCGCGATCTTGTCCGCGATGTCGCCGAGCGTTCCACGCACGATTTTTTCCTTGTCCCAGCTTGCCCAGGCGATGATGGCGACGGGGCAATCGGGGCCGTAAAGCGGGGTAAGTTCGGCGACGATTTCATCGAGCGCATGGATCGCCAGATGGATGGCGAGGGTGGCGCCGCTGGCGCCGAAATTGGCGAGGGTTTCGCGCTGCGGCATGGCGGACGCGCGGCCGGAAATGCGTGTCAGAACAAGGCTTTGTGCGAGCGCGGGCTTGGTCAGCTCCTGCCCAAGGGCCGCCGCCGCTGCGGCAAAGGCCGGAACGCCGGGCGTGAGGGTATAGGGGATGGAATGGGCTTCAAGCCGCCGGATCTGCTCGGCGACCGCGCTCCACATGGAAAGATCGCCGGAATGGAGGCGTGCGACGTCGAGACCGGCGGCGTGGGCGGCGAGATATTCGGCCTCGATCTCATTGAGCGAGAGGGGGGCGGTATCGACCAGGCGGGCATCTTTGGGGCACCAGTCGAGAAGGTCTTTCGGAACGATCGATCCGGCATAAAGGCAGACGGGACAACGGCTTAGGATGTCGCGCCCCCGTACGGTTATGAGATCCGCCGCGCCGGGTCCGGCGCCGATGAAATGGACGCTCATTTGACCCACACCCATTGGGTGACCGGCATGGCGGGGCGCCAGCCGCTCATGGTGCCCAGTGGCTCGGCGCGGGCGATCTGGATGCGGGTGAGGCTGCCGCCCATCTGCTGATGGAGCAGCGCCAAAAGCGCTTCCATTTCAAGGGTTACAGCGTTGGCGACCAGACGGCCTCCGGGCTTGAGGGCGGCGATCGCGGCATCGACGACGCCATCCTCGGTGCCGCCGCCGCCAATAAAGATGGCGTCAGGTTGCTCAAGTTTTTTAAGGACTTGCGGCGCGCGCCCGACTCTGATTGTCAACCCCGGAACGCCCATCAGAGCCGCATTGTCCGCAATGCGGGCACTGCGTACGGGATCGGCCTCGATGGCGATGGCCGACAGCGAAGGGTCCGACAGCATCCACTCGATGCCCACCGAACCCGAACCGGCCCCGATGTCCCACAGCAATTCGCCGCGTCGGGGCGAAAGGGCGGAAAGGGTCAGCGCGCGGATTTCGCGCTTGGTGATCTGCCCGTCATGATCGAACCAGTCGTCGGGCAGGCCGGGCGTCAGCGGAACAATACGCGCATTTTCGTCCGCGAGGATATCTATTGCCAGAACGTTGAGCGGACTGATGTTTTCGAAATCGAACGATTGCGCGAGCGTGGTGCGGACCTTCTCGTGCGGGCCGCCCAGGGCGTCGAGAACCGTTACCGCGCTGTGGCCAAACCCGGCCTCGGTCAAAAGCCCCGAAATCCGGGCCGGTTCGGTTTCATCTGAGGTCAGGGTGAGGATTTTCCGGCCCGGATGGAGGTGCGGCAGAACCAGCTCGATAGGTCGTCCGTGCAGTGACAGGGTGGTCACGTCCTGAAGCGGCCAGCCCATGCGGGCGGCGGCGAGAGAAAACGAGGAAGGGCTTGTAACTACAAGCATTTCCGCCGCCGGAATGCGGCGGGCCAGAGTGGCGCCGATGCCGTAATGGAAGGGGTCCCCACTGGCGAGGACGCAGACGCGCTTGCGGCCGCGCAGCCGGGCGACTTCTTCGATCGAGGTTTCGATCGGGCTTTGCCAGCGGCGCTGTTCGGCGAGGTTCATGCCACGGACGAGGCGCAGATGGCGCTCGCCGCCAAACACCACTTCCGCATTGGCAATCAACGACTTGGTGAGATCGGTGAGACCATCGAGCCCGTCTTCTCCGATGCCGACGATGGTGAGCCAGCGGTCAGCCATGTTCGGGCACCCAGCGCGGTGTGTAAACGAGATCGGGCTTTTCGGGGCGCTCGATAGCCCGGGTGAGGGCATTGCCGATGATGAGGCAGGTGGACATGTCGATGGTCTCGGGCTTCACCTCGGAGAGCGCCTGACGCCCAATGGACCCTCGGTGCACTCCCACGCCACGCCCAATGGATACGACGGTTTCGGGCGGCAGAATTTCGCGCAGGATTTCAAGCGCCTTGCCCAGTTGCCAGGGCCGCGATTTCGAGATGGGGTTATAAAATGCGATGGTAAAACCGGCGCCGGCGGCGGCGCGGATACGCTTTTCGATGATCGCCCACGGTTTGAGATTGTCCGAAAGCGAAATGGCACAAAAATCATTGCCCAACGGGGCGCCGATCCGGGCCGCTGTTGCCAGCATAGCGGTGACGCCGGGGACGATGATAAGTTCGATGCCACGCCACTCGGGTGCGCCTGTGTCGATTGCCTCGCAGACCGCGGCGGCCATTGCAAAGACCCCCGGATCGCCGCCCGAAACCATGGCGACGGTATTGCCCTCCGCGGCCAGCGCAAGCGCTGCGCGGGCGCGGTCGAGTTCCTCGCGGTTGTCCGAGGGCACGGCGACCTGATCGGGCGTCAAGTTCAGCCGCTCGATATAGGGCTTGTAGCCGAAGAAATGGCTCGAGGCGGCAATGGCCGCCTGCGCCTCGAGCGTGATCTGCTCGGGACTGCCCGGACCCGTGCCGATGACGTACAGCGTGCCGCTCATGGGCGCGCCTTCCAGCCAGGAACCAGGATCTGGCTGAAATAGGGGGCGGGGCTGTCGTCACGGTCTTTAAGCGGCAGGACGACTGCATTGTCCATGGTGCCGCGCTCGACATAGATGGCGCTGTCGAATTTGCCGGCGGCTTTGAGCGCCTCGCGGATTTTGGGCAGATTGCGGCCGACCTTCATGATGACGGCACTATCGGTCGAGCCGAGACGGGTTTGAAGGTCGGTAAGATCGAGCGTTCCGGGCAGCACGGTGAAAATATCGTCGCCCTGCATGAGCGGCACGCCCGCCTGCGACCAGCAACCGGAAAGCGAGGTGACGCCCGCGATAACCTCTGTGGGGTAGGCGGGGGCAAGGCGCACATGGATGTGCATGTAGGAGCCGTAAAAGAACGGATCGCCTTCCGAGAGCACGGCGACTGTCTTGCCCTGATCGAGATGGTGGGCGATGTGCAGCGCCGCATCGTCAAAGAACGCAGCGATCTGGCTCTTGTAGCTTTGATCGTGGCGATGGACTTCGGTGGTGACCGGGTATTCCAGCGGCAATTCGATGGCGTTTTCCGGCCAGTGGGGCGCGACGATGGCGCGGGCATTGCCGGGGCGACCGCGCTTGAGGAAATGGGCGACGACATCGGCATCGAGAATGGCGCGCACGGCCTTGAGCGTTAAAAGCTCGGGATCGCCCGGCCCGGTGCCCACCCCGATCAGCCTGCCTTGTGTCTGGCTCATATGCCGGGCCTCGCAAGCGCGTTGAGCGCGGCTGCGGTCATGGCGCTGCCACCAAGACGGCCTTCGACGATGGCGAAAGGAACGCCGTAGGAATTGTCCTTAAGTGCCTGTTTTGACTCTGCTGCGCCCACAAACCCGACCGGCATGCCGATGATGGCGGCGGGCTTTGGCGCGCCGTCGCGGAGCAGTTCGAGAAGATGAAAGAGCGCGGTCGGCGCGTTGCCGATGGCGACCACGGCGCCTTCGAGACGCGGCAGCCAGATGTGGATGGCGGCGGCGGAGCGGGTATTGCCGTGGTCCTGCGCCAGATAGGGGGTCTCGATATTGTTGATCTCGCAGATCACTTCATTGTCCGCCGGCAGGCGCGAGCGGGTGACGCCGCGCGCCACCATTTCGGCATCGGTGAAAATTGGCTTGCCGCGTTCGAGCGCGCCGCGCGCCGCTTCGACAAAGCCGGGGGCGAAATGGAAATGGTTGGCGGCCTCGACCATGCCGCAGGCGTGAATCATGCGAACGGCGAGCTCGGCCTCGGCGGGCGAGAAGCGCGAAAGGTCGGCTTCGGCACCGATGGTGGCGAAGGACTGGCGGTAAATCTCCTGTCCGTCGCGGATATAGTCATATTGCGTCATTACTGCCCCAGCCGGCCAAGAACCGAAAGCGTCGTCTCGCCGGGCTGGCGAGTATCGCGGATTCGATCGGCCAAAGAAACGATGCCGGTTTCAATAGCGGCAGGATCGAGCGTTGCAAGCGGTTTGGCGTCAGGTGCGCGGTAAAGCGTCAATTGGCTGCCATCGAGCACGATACCCGGACGGCCCGCATGGGGGCAGCCCTTGGCACAGGTGGAAACGTGAATATGGAACGATCCGTCGATCAGTTCCGGTGCGGCCGAATAAAACCCCTGTGCCAGTTCGGCAGCCTGGATGACACCCGCGTCGGTATCTTCGGCGCCCGAGCAGATCGAGAGTTTCACCCCGGTTGCGTCGGGGCGGGTCCAATAGCCGACCCGCGCAAGGGCCGGGGCAAGATCGCGCAGGGTCGAGGTGTCGAACCCGACAAGAACGATTGAGCGGTCCGGTGCCGTGCGCGCTTCCGCAACGCCCTGTTCGGACATGATCTGGGCCAGATCGCGAACCTGGCGCGCGCGCACCTGGCCGAAGGGCAAGCCGACGCGCAGGGCCGGGGCATGGTCCGAAAGGCTCAAGGGGCCGACCATGTAGCTCGATGGACGGACGCTGGAATGGGTGAGCGGGCGCAGGTTTTCGATTTTCGCGGCAATCGGGGGAGCGGCAAGATCGCTGGCGCGGGCTCGCGGGCCTTCGGCCTGAAGCGCCTCAAGGATGACCGCCACGGCTGTGGGGATATCGGCTTCGTTGAGTTCGCCGAGCGTATCGCTGCCCAATTCGAGCGCCCAGCCATCGGGGCGGGCGATGAGCCGGATATCGGCCTTGAGGCCGTCGAGCAGGACCTGTCCGCCGGTGACGAGCACGATGGAAAGCTTTGGCGAAAGCGGGCCGTGGGCGAGCGCATCGTTGCAGACGGCGCGCAGGGCGCGGGCCAGCGGGCGCGGATCGGCCATGGCCTTGGGATCGTCGCCGGCCAGCGGGGAGATTTCGATGGCAGGCGCGGGCTGGGCGGCGATACCGGCATTGGCAAGCGCGTCGCGAAAGGATGCGGCCGACGATTCGGAAAGCCCGCGCACCTGCAGATTGCCCCGCGCCGTGACCTCGATCAGCCCGTTGCCATGGGCGTCCGCGGCGTCGGCCAACGCCGTGAGCTGGTCGGGGGAAAGCCCAGTTTCAGGGCGAAAGCGTGCAAGCAGGCCATCGGCCACGGCCATGGGGTTTTCGAGGGTCGGGCAGGCGCCGCGTGGGGTTGGAGATGCTGTCATGTGCGTCTCTTAGCAAGCGGAAGCGGGGCGAGATAGGGGAGAGTGCCGACTTTGCTGCGGTGATCGTGGCGGCGTGGTTGGGATGGATTCCGGCGATGGATGCCGGAATGACAGGGGGGGAGGGGAGCGCTATCGCCATCACCAACTCGGCCGTCACCCCGGGATTTATTCCCAGGATCCATCATGGCGGCTTCAGGTCCGTCGCAGCAGGTAGATGTCCATGATCCAGCCATGCCGGGCGCGGGCGGCGTCGCGGGTGGTGGAAATCCGGTCGCGTACGTCGGCGAGGGGGCCTTCGACGAGGATCTGGTCATCCATCCCGGCATAGGCCGCCCAGTAGATGTGAAGGCCGGTGGGATCGATGCTGGCATAGGTCTTCTTGCCGTCGAGCATGACAACGACCGTATCGGCGCCCTCGGGCCAGCCCGCCGCCAGCTTGCGGCCCGTGGTGATGGTCACCGGGTTGCCGATGGTGTTGAGCGGGATGGCAAAAGCGGCGGTCAGCGCGGCAATTGCCGTGATGCCGGGGATGACTTCGATGGTGAAGGCGAGATCGGACTTGGCCTTGACCGATTCAAGGATGCGCAGCGTGCTGTCGTAGAGGCCAGGATCGCCCCAGACAAGCAGTGCGCCGGTGGCGTCCTTTGGGGCTTTGGCGAACATCTCGATATAGCTTTGGGCGATCAGATCGTGCCAGTCGAGGACGCGCTGGGTATAATCGCCGATGGCTTCGTTACGGCCCGAAATGGGGTATTCGACAAGCGCGTAGGGGCGCGAGATGTAGCGCTCGCAGATTGTCGTGCGGATGGCGGCCAGCGCCGATTTTTCCTCGCCCTTGGTGGGAATGAAGATCACATCGGCCCGGTTGAGCGCTGCGATGGCCTGCATGCTCAGATGCTCGGGATTGCCCGTGCCGATGCCGATGACGAGGAGTTTTTTCATGACGCTCTTAGAGCATGGGTTTATGCGGGCGAAAAGATGCCGAAAATTTTCCAGCTGGGGTCTTGTGTCCCCGATCCCCAATCGTTAGATGGGGGCATCTTCCGCGTTTCATCCGGCGCGGATTTTTTTTATGGCTCGTCGCCCATCCCCGCATTTGGGGACCAAGGAGGTTCGAACGCAAGAATTGACGCTACAGACACCTTATTATCTGCTCGACAAATCGGTACTTCTCCGAAATCTGGAAAAAATATCGTATTTGCGTCAGGCTTCCGGCGTCAAATGTGTGCTTGCGCTCAAGGCTTTCGCGACATGGTCGGTGTTCGACATTATGGCCGAACACATGGACGGCACGACCTCCTCATCGCTCAATGAAGTCAAGCTCGGGGCCGAAAAGTTCGGCGGCGAGACCCATGCCTATTCGGTGGCCTGGGCCGATCACGAGATCGATGAAGCCATCGCGAACTGCGACAAGATCATCTTCAACTCGGTCAACCAGCTCGAGCGCTATGCCGACAAGGCAAAGGCGCAGGGCAAGGCGATCGGGCTGCGGCTCAATCCGGGCGTGTCCCATTCCCACTTCATCCTCGCCGATCCGGCGCGGCCGTTTTCGCGGCTGGGCGAGTGGGACATGGAGCGGGTCAACCCCGTTTTGGATCGTATCTCGGGCGTGATGTTCCACTTCAACTGCGAGAACGACGAGTACGACAGCCTCGATATGCTGCTCAAAACCATCGAGGAACGCTACGGCGAAATTCTGCATGGATTGGAATGGGTTAGCCTTGGCGGGGGAATCCGTTTCACAAACCCCGATTACCCGATCGACAGGCTGGCCGCGCGGCTGCGGGAAATGAGCGAGCGCTATTCCATCCAGCTCTATCTCGAGCCGGGCGAGGCCTCGGTCACCGGATCGACCACCCTGGAAGTTTCCGTGCTGGACGTCGTCTATAACGGCAAGCACGTCGCTATCGTTGACTCATCGACCGAAGCGCATATGCTCGATCTGCTGACCTATAGCGAATACACAAATGTTGCCCCCAACAGCGGGCCTTACACGTATATTGTCTGCGGCAAAACTTGCCTTGCCGGAGACATTTTTGGAGAGTTCCAGTTCGAGACCGAACTCAAGGCTGGGGACCGTATCTCGTTCCTCGATGCCGGCGGTTACACCATGGTCAAGAAGAACTGGTTCAACGGGGTCCAGATGCCGTCTATCGCGGTACGTCACCTGGACGGGCAAGTGGAACTCGTAAAAGAGTTCACGTTTGAGGACTACGCGCAGAGCCTGTCGTAACCTGGGGTGAGATCCCGATTTCGAACAGCGTGCGTAGCTTGGTTCAACCTCTGAAAAGGTGTTTCGTGAAAATTGAAAAAGAACGTGCTGATTATCGGTGCTGGAGGTGTGGCGCAGGTCGTCGCTCATAAGGCTGCAATGGCAAACGACGTGCTGGGCGATATCCATATCGCGTCGCGCACGCTGGACAAATGCCAGGCCATCGTTTCGAGCGTGCTCGAAAAGAAGTCCCTCAAAAAGCCCGGTGTTATCGAGGCCCATCGGCTCGATGCCCTCGATATCGAAGCGACCAAGGCGCTGATCGCCAAGACACGGTCGCAGATCGTCATCAATGTCGGCTCCGCATTCATCAACATGAGCGTGCTCGAGGCGTGCATCCAAACGGGTGTGGCCTATATCGACACGGCCATCCATGAAGAGCCCGAAAAGATTTGTGAGACGCCGCCCTGGTACGGCAATTACGAATGGAAGCGGCGCGAGCGGTGCGAGAAGGCCGGTGTGACGGCAATTCTGGGCGCCGGGTTCGATCCCGGTGTCGTCAATGCCTATGCGGCGCTGGCGGTGGACGAGTATTTCGACACTGTCGATTCAATCGATATCATCGACATCAATGCCGGGTCGCACGGCAAGTATTTCGCCACCAATTTCGACCCGGAAATCAATTTCCGCGAATTTACCGGCGTGGTCTATTCCTGGCAGGACAGCCAGTGGCAGACCAACAAGATGTTCGAGGTCTCGCGCACCGACGATCTTCCGGTAGTGGGCGAGCGCACGTCCTATCTGTCGGGGCACGACGAGCTCCATTCGCTCTCGCGCAATCTCGACGTGCCCGATATCCGTTTCTGGATGGGGTTCGGCGAGCACTACATCAACGTCTTTACCGTGCTCAAGAACCTTGGCCTGCTCTCCGAGCAGCCGGTGACAACGGCCGAAGGGCTCGAAGTGGTGCCGCTCAAGGTGGTCAAGGCCGTGCTGCCCGATCCGTCCTCGCTTGCTCCCGAATATGAGGGCAAGACCTGCATCGGCGATCTGGTGAAGGGCAAGAAGGACGGGGAGGACCGCGAGGTCTTCATCTACAACGTCGCCGACCACAAGGAAGCCTACAACGAGGTGGGCAGCCAGGGCATTTCCTACACGGCGGGCGTGCCGCCGGTGGCCGCGGCGATCCTTGTCGCCAAGGGCACCTGGGATTGCCACAAGATGGTCAACGTCGAGGAACTGCCCCCGCAGCCCTTCCTAGGCCTGCTCAACAAGATGGGGCTCCAGACCTCGATCCGCGACGAGAATGGCGAACGCGACCTTTCGTTCGAGGGCTGGACGCCGCCTGCGACCGCCATTGCCGGAAAGGTTGCCGGCAAGCGCTGAACGCGCAAGCGAAACGATTGGAAAGGGCTCGCTTCGGCGGGCCCTTTTCAGTTTGCGGCGACGAGAATGTTTTCTCGCAGCTTGAGCGACAGGGCGGGGCGCTCGATGAGCGTCCATGACAGCCATCCCATGGCGACGGTGATGACCGCGGCCAGAAGCGCCAGCCCTGTGCGGGCCCAGGCAAAGCGCGCCGGGTTGCGATTGAGGGCTAAGAGCGCGACCGCATCAGGCCCGACAGGCAGAAGAACACGTTCACCGCGATCTGACCCAGATTGTAGGTCGCGCCATCGAACGGCTCGAGATGTGCGCCGAACGGCAGCAGCAGGAAACTATGGGAAACGAACACGGCGGCGGCGGCAAGCAGGCGCACGGCGTTGAAACTGTTCTGCCGGCTTTCGAGCAGATCGCCGAGTGTCCGATTGGGCATGGGGGGTATCGCCGCTTGTGACTGGTTCACCGGCTGAATAGCCCTATTGTCGCGGCACTTATTATTACGGATGCGATTATGGTAAAAAATTTCAGGAGAGGACGGCTCCATGAATGAAATGGTGACCAGCCCGCCGCCGCGTTCGGGTATCGTGCAGTCGATCGACCGGGCCATGGCTATCCTCGAAGTGCTCGGCGAGGACGAGGAAGGCTATCGCCTGACCGATTTGGCCAGGCGCACCGGCCTTTCGGTTTCCACGGTCCACCGGCTTTTGACAACGCTCGAGCAGCGCCGCTTCGTGCAGTTCGACCGCTCCGATGGCATGTGGCACGTCGGACGCGGTGCGTTCACCGTCGGTTCGGCGTTCGTGCGCCAGCGCAATTTCGTTGCGCCGGCCCTCCCGCTTTTGCGTCGCCTGCGCGACCAGACCCGCGAAACGGTCAATCTCGGCATCGTCGACGACGGGGAGGTTGTGGTGCTGACCCAGGTGGAAAGCCGCGAAATCATGCGTGCGATCACCAGGGTCGGGGGCAGGGCGCCGGTCGTCAATTCGGGCATGGGCAAGGCGATCCTCGCCAGCTATTCCGACGCCGACGTGGATGCGGCCATATCGCGGAACGGGCTGCGCAGGATCACCGAAAAATCGATAACCAGGGCCTCCGAACTCCGCGCCGATATCGCCGCCATCCGCCAGCGGGGCTATGCGCTGGACGATGAGGAGTTCGTAACCGGGCTCAGATGTGCTGCGGCGGTCGTCTATAACGCTCAGGCCGAAGCGCTGTGCGCGATTTCGATTTCAGGGCTCGCGGTACGCGTCAGCGACGAACGGTTGCATGTGCTGGGGCGGCTGATCGCCGAGGCGGCAAAGGAATTGACGGTTATTCTGGGCGGGCAACTGCCGGGGCGCTGAGGCACACGCGACCGGCCTTGCTCGGGGCGCGGCCTTGAGCTGGATTCCGGCAATGCGTAGCCGGCAGAGGGGGCGGTTCTTTCTCGGGTGTTGAGTGTACTGGATCCCGGCTCAAGGCCGGGATGACAGCGGGCATTTATGAATGCCGTGGCCGGACACAGGCCCTCTCACCCCGGGAATATTCCCGGGCGTCGATGCCGTCTCCACCTTCCGTCATCCCGGGCGAAGACCGGAAGCCGTAGCCGGCAGAGGGGGCGGTTCTTTCTCGGGGGCGAGTGTACTGGATCCCGGCTCAAGGCCGGGGTGGCAGAGGATTTTTGTGAATGCCGTGGGCCCAATACACGCCCTGACAGATGTGGGGGGAGGCTGGCGGACAGGGGCCGCCAGCCATGAAAGGGATCAATCGCCCATGACGACGCCTTCGCGGCGTTTGTCGGCGGCGCCGATCAGGCCCTCATCGGTGAGCTTGATGACGTGCAGGCCGGAGTTGAGGTTGGTGACGTTGACCTCATGGCCCAGAGCCTCGAGACCTGCGGCCAGTTCGGCAGAGCCTTCACCCTCCTCGATATTGGTGCGGCCGTTGAAATTGGTCACATGCGGCAGGTCGATGGCTTCCTGCGGGTCCATGCCCCAATCGAGCAGCGAGACCAGCGACAGGGCCGTGTAGTGGATGATCGCCGCGCCGCCGGGGCTGCCGGTCAAGAGCACCGGAGCGTCGTTTTCAAAGACGATGGTCGGGGCCATTGACGAACGCGGGCGCTTGCCGGGCTCGACCCTGTTGGCGATGGGCGCGCCATCGGCTTCCGGTGCGAACGAGAAGTCAGTCAGCTCGTTATTGAGCAGGAAGCCGCGGGTCATCACCCGGCTGCCAAAGCCGCTCTCGATCGTCGTTGTCGCTGAAATCGCATTGCCTTCGGCATCGACGATGACGAAATGCGAGGTGCCGGCGCGTGGACGTTCGATATCGGAGGCCAGAAGCGCCTCATCCCATCCCGGAGGAACGCCGGGGGAGGCGGTACCCATCGAGGCGTCGGGGTCGATCAGCGCACTGCGTTCGGCCAGGTAGGCATCATCGAGATAGCCTTCGGGGATGTCGACGAAGTCGCTGTCGCCCAGATAGAGCCCGCGATCGGCAAAGGCCAATTTGGACGCTTCGGCGAACAGGTGGCGGAACGCGACGCCGTCTTCCATGGCGGCAATGTCGAACGGCTCGAGAACCCCCAGGATCTGACCGACGGTCAGAGCGCCCGAGGAGGGGGGACCCATGCCGCAAACCTCGTAGCCGCGATAATCCATGCAGACCGGATCGCGCTTTATTACCTCATAGGCCGCCATATCCTCCATGGTGAGGATGCCGGGATTGATGTTGGTGTTGAGCGCCGCAACGATGTCTTCGGCGATCTCGCCGGTATAGAAAGGCGCCGCGCCCTCTTCGGCATAGAGCTTGAGCGTATCGGCATAGGCCTGATTGGTCAGGGTCGAGCCTTCGGCAATCGGCTCGCCGCCGGGGAAGAAATACTCGGACGTCTCAACAAAGGTATCGAGACCGGTGGCTCCGGCAACCGAATCCGCCATCCGCTGGGTGACGGTAAAACCGTTCTCGGCGGTGTCTATGGCGGGCTGGAGCAACTCTGCCCAATCCATGGTCCCGTGATCGGTATGGAGGGTTTCAAGCAGCATCGGCGTGCCGGGTACACCGGCCGAGCGACCGCCAATCACCGCGTCCATGAAGCCCATGGGTTCACCGCTCTCGTCGAGCCAGTAATCGCCATCGGCGGCCAGCGGGGCTTTCTCGCGCGCGTCGTAGGTGGTGAGTTCACCGGTTGCCGCGTCCCAATAGAGCAGGAACGCACCGCCACCCAGCCCCGAGCTTTGCGGCTCGACGAGCCCGAGCATGGTCTGGACGGCAACGGCCGCATCGGCCGCCGAACCGCCCGCCGCCAGCACATCATAGCCGGCCTGTGTGGCCAGTGGATGGGCCGAGGCGATCATGAAATCCTCGGCCATCACGGATTCGTTATCGGCGATGGCTGTCGTATCTTCGGGTTGGGGAACGTCCTGTGCCCAGACCGGCACTGATGAAAGGAGAGCGGCGGAAAGCAAGGCTCCGCCGTGACGTAGAATATGCATGATAGGCCTCATCCTTTGTTTCGAGTCGCTTCACCTCCCCCAATACGGCGGCGCGGCCCTTCGCTGGCATTGTGGCTGCCCTGTGGGTCAGCCCGTTCAGTGAAAGCCGATACGGGGGTAAGGGCAAGTGTTTTTCGCCCGTCATCGACGACAGCAATAAGAGGGTTGAACTCGATGGCTTGACTTTCGATTTCAACAGGCAGATTCAGCACAGTCAAATTTGCGTGCGCGCTGGAGCGGCGGGCCGCCAGATCAAGAGATATCCAATGTCACCGACAGATGTGAACGGCGCGTCCGCGCCCCAAACGCCTTTGGGCGAAACCGATAACACGGCCCGCAACAGGCTGGTCATTGGCCTGCTGCTGGTTTCGGCCTTTGTGGTGATTCTCAACGAGACCATCATGAGCGTGGCCATTCCGCACCTGATGGAAGACCTCACCATCAGCGCCAGCGCGGCGCAATGGCTGACCTCGGCCTTCATGCTGACCATGGCGGTGGTCATTCCCATCACCGGCTATCTGCTGCAAAGGCTCAACACGCGCCCGGTCTTTATCCTGGCCATGTCCGCGTTCAGCGCCGGCACGCTGCTATCGGGCCTGGCACCGGGCTTTGAGGTGCTGCTGGTGGGGCGCATCATTCAGGCCTGCGGGACCGCAATCATGATGCCCTTGCTCATGACGACCATCATGAACCTCGTGCCGCCCGAATCGCGCGGGCGGACCATGGGCAACATCTCGATTGTCATTTCGGTGGCGCCGGCGCTGGGACCGACCATTGGCGGTTTCATTCTCGAGCACCTCGAATGGCGCTGGATGTTCTATCTGGTCCTGCCCATCGCGCTTGCCGCGCTGGCGCTTGGTGCCGCCAAGATCGTCAACGTCACGACGCCCTCCAAGGCGCCGCTCGATATCTTGTCGGTTGTCCTTTCGGCGCTGGGTTTTGGCGGGCTGGTTTATGGTCTGAGCAGCCTGGGCGGTGAGGCTTCCCATGGCGGCGGCACGTCCGTCTTCCCTCTTTGGGTGCCGGTGGTTGTCGGCGTGATCGGGCTCGGCCTGTTCATCACGCGCCAGTTCGCGCTCCAGAAACGCGACGCGGCACTGCTCGACCTGCGCACCTTTGGCACGCCGGTGTTCGCGGTCAGTGTCGTCATGATGGCGATTTCCATGATGGCCATGTTCGGATCGCTCATTCTGCTGCCGATCTACATGCAGAACGTTCTGGGGCTCGACGCATCCCAGACCGGGCTGACCCTGCTGCCCGGCGGGCTGGTCATGGGGCTGATGGCGCCGTTCGTTGGAAGGCTGTTCGACAAGTTCGGACCCACAGTGCTGCTCGTGCCGGGGACCATCCTTGTCAGCGCGGTCCTGTGGGGCATGACGACGTTGAACCAGTTCACCTCGATCTATTTCATCCTCGGGCTGCACATTGTCCTCAGCCTTGGGCTGGCTCTGATGTTTACGCCGCTGTTCACCTCGAGCCTGGGCTCGCTGCCACGGCACCTCTATTCGCACGGCAGCGCGGTGATCGGGACGATCCAGCAGGTCGCCGGTGCAGCGGGCATCGCCTTGTTCGTCTCGCTGATGACATTGCGGGCCGCTGACCTGGCAGCCGATGGCGTGGAGGCGATTCCGGCCATGTCGCAGGGCATCCAGCTTGCGTTCCTGTGCGGGGCGATCATCTCGATGTTTGCGATCGTGGCGGCGTTCTTCATCCGCCGCCCGCCCGCCCAGCCCATGGGCGCCGAGCCGGTGCCGGGGCGCTGACCGGACGGAAATCAGGTGTAAAAATAAGGCGCTGCCCTCGGGCGGCGCCTTTTTTCTGACGGACTTTGGCCGATTTGACTGGCTACAAGAACGTACCGTTCACAAAATCCCAACTTGAGTTAATTCGCGTAAGGGGTATCAACGGGACAGGTTTTCGTAGAAGTGCGTACGTTGGCGGCATGCCAATAGTCTTGGGGGACAGCCGAAACCGTCAGACGAATTTTCAATTCGCCGAGCCTTAGGCTTTGCGAAGGAAGGCCTATTCTATGTCTAAAACGGTTCTTGTTCTCGGTGGCGACGGCTTTTGTGGCTGGCCGACTTCGCTTCATCTTTCAGCACTCGGATATGAAGTTGTCATCGTCGACAATTTCGTGCGGCGCCGGATTGCCCAGGAACTCGATGCCCCCAGCCTGACGCCGATCACGTCAATCGACGAGCGCCTAAACACCTGGAAAGAGGTCAGCGGGCGCGACATCGATATCGTCGAACTCGATATAGCCCGGGACTATTCCGAATTGCGGCGCCTGTTGGCGTCGGTCAAGCCCGATGCCATCGTTCATTTCGCCGAACAGCGCGCCGCGCCCTATTCGATGCGCGATGCCGCCCACAAGATCTATACGGTCGACAACAATATCGGCGGCACCCACCACGTTCTTGCCGCGCTGGCCGAACTCAAGCTCGATGCGCATCTGGTTCATCTCGGGACCATGGGCGTTTATGGCTATGAGAGCGACGGGCTGGAAATCCCCGAGGGCTATCTTCAGGTTCGTGTCGAAGGGCCCGGCGGCGCCAATCTTGCGCGCTCGATCCTCCATCCGACCAAGCCCGGATCCATCTATCACCTGACCAAATCCATGGATCAGCTGATGTTTCAGTTCTATGCCCGCAATGACCGTCTGCGGATCACCGACCTGCATCAGGGCATCGTATGGGGCACCCAGACCGAGGAAACCCGGCGCGATCCGGCGCTGATCAACCGCTTCGACTATGACGGTGATTACGGCACCGTGCTCAACCGGTTCCTCATGCAGGCCGCCGCCGGTCATCCGTTGACGGTTCACGGGACGGGCGGGCAAACCCGCGCCTTCATCCACATTCAGGATACCGTGCGCTGTGTCGCCCTGGCGCTGGACAATCCGCCGGCTGCCGGCGATCCGGTCCGCATCATCAACCAGGTGGCCGAGACCCGCCGCGTGCGTGATCTGGCCGAGCTGGTTTCCGAACTGACCGGCGCGCACATCGAATATGTGGACAACCCGCGCAAGGAAGCGGCCGAAAACGAACTGGCCGTCTCGAACGCGACGTTGAAGACTCTCGGTCTCGAGCCGATCCTGCTCACCGATGCCCTGATGAGCGAGACGGTGGACATTGCCGCGCGGTTCATTGATCGGGCCAATCTCAGCACTGTTCCGGCAACAGCGATTTGGTCCAACGAGAATGCGCCCGATTTCTCCCCCCTTGAGCCTCCTCGACGCGCACTGCAATGAAGGACTTGCTGCGACTGCTGTTCATAGCGGTCCTGAGCTTCGTTATCGTGGGGGTGGCCATTGCTTACACCCGCGATAGCGAGGTGCTGGCGCGATTGACCTCGGCGGTGGACACATCCGCATTGCCGCGGCTGGAATTTCCCGCGGCCGAACCCGCTCGGGCCGATAATGGGAGTGGCACCGAAATCTGGATTTCGCGCCCCATGGCCGATCAATGGATTGGGCTGGCGGGCTTTCCCGATTCCACCGAAATCCGCTTTGCCTTGCCCTCGGGCGTCAATTTCAAATCCGGTACGCTCAGGCTCGCGCTCGATGCGCAATTGGGGGCTGACGGGGACGGGCGCGTCACGATCAGCGTCGACGGTGTGCGCCGTGGCGAAATCGTGCTCGATCCCGGCCAGTCTCGCCACGAAGTCGAGATCGCGCTGCGCGAGAGCGATCTGCTGTCCAATGCCCTTATCGTGACGCTCGATGGCCGCGGCACGACAAGCGGCGGCCAGGTGTGCCCGGTCGATGCCGCCAATTCCGGCGCCGCGATCACCCTGAGCGCCGATAGCGGGCTGGCGCTGTTCACCGACGACCCGGTCGATACCCGCGCCGTGCGCATTGCCACGATGTCCGATCCCGCGTGGCTGGCACTGGGAACCGATGCCGACACGCAGGCCCTGGCCATATGGGCCCGGCAGGATCTTGCCCGCAAGGGCATGGAGGTGTGGTTTGCCGCCGATGACGCGGTGCCCGACCTCGTCATGGCGCAAACCGCAGGATCGGCCCTGACGCTGGATTCGGGAGGCCGGATTGCGGTTTGGGGGAAAGCGGGGATCGATGCCTTGCTGGCCGCCCGGATGTCGGCCGCTCTGCAGCCTGAGCCCGATGCCTGGCCGGTGACGGTCGATAAGCTTTCGGCGGAAACGCTGATCAAGAACTTCCGGGGCTCGCGGCGATGGACCGTTCCCTACGCCCTCGCCGATCTTCCCGGCGGATTGATGCCGCGCCGTTTCGTCATCGATCTCAAGACCTCTACACTCGCGCCGGGCAATGACTGGGTGGTCCGTGTCTCGCTCAACGGCAATCTGCTTGAAACCGGACGGTTCGACGGGCAGGGGGACACGATTTCTCTCGATGTGACATTGCCCTCCGATATCCAGACGCTGTCCAACGCCATTCTTGTCGAGTTGATCGACACCAGCCCCAATGAGTCCATCTGTCGAGTCGGCCCCGACGCGCAGGCACAATTGTTGCCGACCTCCCGGCTGATACCGCAGGTTGTCCAGCCAACCGGCGGCTGGCCCGAAATGGTGCGCGCGCTGGCCGCCGATCAAACCATCGAGCTCAAGGTCGCCACGCCCCTGTCGCGCGGCCAGGCCCGTACCGCTGCGGCCCTGCTGGGATCTTTTCTGCCCGCCCAGACCAGCGTGGCGTTCGGTCCCGGCGCGGAAACAGCCGTAACAAGGCTTGAAATGACCACAGCAGGAGCGCTCAAATCGGCGCTGCGTCTTGCCGGTGAATTCGGGGACGGTGCGCAATCGATCTGGCTGGTGATACCCAATGAGGACAAAGACCCGGCCCTGATCGCCATCGCCGATCCGCGCGCCGCTGCGCTGATCGAGAATCTCGATGACGACGCCGCGGTCATGCTGATCGACCGCTGACCATGCTGCAGCGCGCGCCAAAGGATCACGACTATTGGTCGGTGGACAGCGCCCCGGCAAAGCTGACGCGACCGCTTTCGGTCTGGGCGGCGCCATCCCTACTCCTGATCTTTACGGCGGTGGCCGCCGCATTGCTCGCGGTTGTCAACGCCGAGCCCTTGGCTGCGATGTTCCCCAATGGCGACGTCGTGTTTTCGCCCTATCTGGGCGTTCATTCGATCCCGCTGCGCATTTTCATCGTCTCGTTCTTTGTCGCCTTTTCGGCTGTGGTGGGCGCCGGGGCACCCCAGCGATTGCGCTTTTTCCTCGAAGTCACACTCTATTATGTCGTCGTCTGCGCCGCGTTTGATCTCATCAACATCATGGCCTACCGGCTGACCGGCTTTGTCTATTCGATCCATGTGGTGGAAATTCTCTCCGGGCTGTTCGGTTTTTATGTCTTTTCGATCCGCTTGCTCGACCAGGGGACGATGCCTCGCCGGGCGGCGTTCGCCCCGTTCAGCCCGCGCTTCAAGGCGATCGCGTTTGTTCTGATCGTGCTGGCCGTTGGTGCTGGCATTGCGGTGTCGCTGTGGATCGACACGCTCGATCTGCCGCTGGTGGGCGATTTGCGGTCCGTCGCGCTGCTCGGCGGCACGGGGCCGGGGGTGTTCCTTTTTCTGCCGGTCCTGTTTTTCCTGCTCTATGTGCTCGGGACCATCCGTGCCCTGCTGCGGCGCAAGCCAGGATATTGCCCGCCGGTGACTGTCATCATCCCGGCCCATAACGAAGCCCACATCCTGCCGCGCACGCTGGCCGCGCTCGAAAGGGCCTCCGCCCAGTATGGCGGGGAGGTGCACGTGCTGGTGCTGGACAATTGTTCGACCGACGGCACGGCCCATACGGCGGCACGGGCCTTTGCGGAGATGCCACACCTGCGCGGGCAGGTCGTCGACGTGCCGATACCGGGAAAGTCGAACGCCCTCAATTCCGGTATCGCCCGGACCACGACGGAAATCGTCATTCGCATCGATGCCGACACCCAGGTTTCTCCCGCGTCTGTCCGGCGGGCCGTGCGCCATTTCTGGCGCGGCGATGTCGGTGTGGTTGGGGGATTGCCGATTGCTCCGGGCACGGGGAAATTCGACAGGGCCCGAAACCTCGAGACGCTGCTCAAGCACGGTTATTATCAGGTGGCCTATGGCGCGGTTGACGCCATCGTCGGCGTGCCCGGCATGCTCGCCATCTATCGCACACAGGCGGTGCGCGACGCCGGGGGCTTTACCGGCGGGATGAACGGGGAAGACACCGACATGTCGCTGCGTATCGGCGAGATGGGCTTTCGCGTGGTCGGCGATCCGACGGTCACCTATGTGTCCGAGGTTCCGGCAAGCTGGAAGCATCTGCGCGAGCAGCGCATGCGCTGGTTCCGCTCGGTCTATCACGTCTCATCGCGCAACCGCGACTATCTGGACGGCTGGATGCCTTCGGTGCGCGGCAAGATCATCCTGCCCTTCATGCTGCTCAATTCGGGCCGGCGGGCCATGACGGTGCCATTGGTGATCTTTGGCGTGCTTTATTATTTCGCGCGCTTCAATCCGCAAAGCCCACTGACCATCCAGGCGGTTATTGCCGTGGTTCTGGGCGCGCCAGCACTCATGGCGGCGTTTGCGGCGCTGGCCAACGGCCGGATAGGGGCCCTTGTCGGGCTACCCGAATACATAGCATTCCGGCTGGTGCGGTCCTACCTGACGCTCGAATCCGTGCTTTCGATAGCCTTCGGCCAGACCGCGCCGCGCGAGGCGCCGCTGATGCTGCCGCCACCGGCTGTAACACAAGATAAAATGCAACCGACTTCCTAAAACGCCCGTTGGTTCGGATGGGCCCATAGTGGCCCGGCTTCATCGCGTTCGATGAAGTTTGGAGAACCCGCGCCATGCGCTACCCTCTTTGGGCGTTCCTTTTCGTCTTCCTGCTGCCGCCCTTCGCGCTGCACGCGGCGCTGGCCGGCAAGGCGGGATTTGAACCACGCCCGGCGCCGGTCGAGCGGCTCGAACCCGTGCGTTTCGCGCAGATCGAGCCCATCCCCGTGACGCGCCACGCCTTCTAACCGCCGGTCAGACCGCGCATCAGCCCACGGTAAAGATCGCGCGTTTCCGATGAGACGGGAAGGCCCAGTTCGCGGCGAAACTCAGCTTCGCACTGGACGAAAATCTCCCTCAACCGGGCAATGTTGTGGTTCGCGGCCGCCTCAAGCATCAGCAACCGATACGCCTGCTCGTTGCAGGGATCGACCGCAAGCAGATATTGGGCAAACATTTTGCGCTCCGAAGAGCTTTTTTGCGCCCATTTGGCATCGGCCATGCCGTCGGTCAGCCTTTCGGCAAATCGGTTGCGCAACCGGCTGCGCTGCTCGCTCAGCCAGTCTTCAAACTCCGGTCCGCCATCCTTGATGTTGGAAAGCAAGTCACCGGGATAAACGCCAGGACCGATTTCGGACTGCTTGTCGGCAAGCGCGACAAGCAGGTCCCTGAGATCCCAGGTGACCTGGGGATCATCGATCAGATACACCGAGGAGAAATTGGAGCCGATCAGCGAAAAATCCGCCAACTTTTGCAGTGCCCTTATCCTGGCCAGCGAGCGGCGTAGATTCGCCGAGGCGCGTTCAGGATCGTCGGTCTGTGACCACAGCACGTCCCGCAGCCGCTGGCGGGAGATGGAACCGTTTTCCCCCGAGATCAGAAGGTAGCTTGCAATCTTGTGGAAGATGGTCGGCACACCCGGAACAACCCTGCCGTCCACGCGCAGGACGCAGGTTCCGAGTGTGCCAACAAATATACGACTTCCACCCATGCCAGTAACTACACCCGAATACTCTTGCAGGTCGAAATGGATCAGAGCCAGCAGTTTGAAATGCTGGGCGATTTATCGATCACGACGCACAAGGTATCCGCCGATCAACATGGACATCTTATGCCCCGTCGCTCGCCATCTTTTGACTTAAGTCAATATAATAAGAAACGTCAGGCAGACCGCGGCAGGGCGCGCGGTTGCGCCGCTAAAAACGCGTGAATTTCCCGGTTGGTGGCGACCAGCATCTGTATTGCATCCGAGAGCCGCTGGAGCTCCTGCTCGTCGATAGGCTCGACCTTGCCATACCGCAGCGTCGGGCCGAAATCGGCAATGCGCAGCAGTTCCGTCCGGTCCATGTCGCCACTTTCATCGAAAGAAAAGATGCTGTGACTGTATTTGTTGCGGACCTTTGAAGCCGCCTTCATCGTCGCCACGACGGAAAACACCTCGTCGCGCGTGGCCTGTGGCACGTGCTCCAGTTTTGACAGCCGTTCGATCAGATCGAGCCTGGCGCGCGTGGTGTTGAGCGTGAGATAGGTGACGATCGCCACTTTCTTGTCCACGCCCATAAGAAGTTCCATGACGTCAATGAGCAGGCTTTCGGTGTTGCTCCAAGTATAAACCAGCTTGCCGATCAGCAGCAGCAACGGCTCGGTCCGACGTGGCATTTGTTCAATCCACTTCTCGCTAACGCATGGACAGGTTCTGGCCGCCAGAGTTCGTATGAGCGCCCAAACCATGGAAAGCTGCCGCAGCCTGGGTGCGGTTAGTGACTTTAAGCTTTCCCATCAGGTTGTGAACGTGGGCCTTGACCGTATGCTCTGACAGTTGCATCCGATCGGCGATCAGCTTGTTCTGCAGGCCCTGAGCCAACAGCATCAGGATCTGGTGTTCACGCGAGGTCAGGTCACGAAGCTCGGGCTGATTGGTCCTGGTTTCCGTGACGTTATGGGACGCATCCTGCCTGTCCGGCAGATTCCGGCGTTCGGTGACGTCCTTTTTGAACAAGACCGCGTGGTTCTTGAACGATCGCACGGGAAAGAACTGGCCCCCGCTCAGAACCAGCGAAACCGCCGCAAGGAAAACCGGCAGTTTGAGATCGAGGGGCAGGTAGCCTTGCACCTCCGATGTCTCACCGAGCGTCTTCCAATCGAGTTCTTCGGCATCGGAATCCCCCAGTATGGCCACATCGGCCTCGGGAAATAGCGTCCGGTACATTTCCAGCTGACCCGACACTGTGTCTTTGTCGGAGGCGTGGACCAGCAACAATCTCACCAGCGGATCGGGCGAACCGACCTTTTTCAGGTCCTCGCATATGAAGACGGCGGCGTTGACAATGTGTTCTTCCAGAAGCTGAGCAAGCCCTTCAAACAACGCGCCGCCATGCGCATTGATTACGATCTTGAATGGCTCGTCGCTGGAATGGTGGCTCTCGCGCCCCCCAAAGACATCCAGAAATCCTCTCATCATAACAGCGCTCCCCTGATACTGAACTCTTGCGCCATCGGCACTAGCCGACTGCCCTAGTTCTTAAGAATATGTTAACAGGCAGGGCGTGACTCAAGCGTGACTCAAATAGTGAGCGTTGCTGCCGTAGTTTATCCCGAGCCAATTCTTGCAGCCAATTGGGGGAGGCGAAGTACCACTGGTATATCAATGGGATACGGTTTCCATGCGGAATTTGGAGACCTTGGCCCTGTCTTGGTTCGGCGCCTTGATCATAGTTTCGTGATCTCACCAGCTCTCGTGGGAGAGTAATGTGTGGGTCGTGACTGACCGTTCGACTAATTCTTTTTTCCACATCGGAAATGAAAGTCCTGCTTTCGGACTAATCGGCTGTGCGCTATCGGCGATCGACTAGACCGTTTGGGGGAGGGTGGTGCCTGCTCCCAGCGGGTGGAACTAGTCAATCGGGCCAGATTTCCTATGGTGCCGAGCTGCAGACCTCATCCTCATTAGCTCCAATTGTCGTCTTACCGTTCGAGCATACTCTCGGCATCCTCGATCTCCGTCCGCTCGGTTTTCTGACCAGGCGAGACGTTAATCAGGCGGCACGGAAACTGGCCTCGTTTGAAATGAGAGAGGCTCTCCGAACCGCCGGCAAATCGATGGAGAGCTACAATGTCTGACGAAGAATATAACGTCGACGTGAAGGTCGATGAGTCGTTCAACGACTACAAGACCGATACCGACATCGACACCGATGTGAAGACCGAGGATTCCTTCAACAACAACTCCGACAACAATTCTCACAATGATACGTCGACCAAGACGGAGACGGAGTACGATACCGATGTGAAGCTGGAGGACTCGTTCAACGACAACTCCGACCACAACTCCAACAACGACAGTTCGACGAAAACTGAAACGGAGTACGATACGGACGTCAAAGTCGACGACTCGTTCAATGAGACGTCGAACAAGACGGACACCGATATCGACACCGATATCGATACGGATGTGAAGGTCGAGGATTCGTTCAACGAAACCAACACCAAGAACGAAACCGATATCGACAATGACAATGACACCGATATCGACACGGACGTGAAGATCGAGGATTCGTTCAACGAACGGACCTACAATTCGACGTCCAATTTCGCTGTCGAAAAGACTGCCGAAGACTCGTTCAACAAGAGCGATGACGACACGACCAACGTTGCGATGAACAACGTCGGTAACGACAGCTCGACCAAGACCGAAACTGACGTCAAGACCGAAACCGATATCGATGACTCGTATAACACCGATACGGACGTGAAGATCGAAGATTCGTTCAACGACAACTCCGATCACCACTCCAACAACGACAGCTCGGTGAACACCAAGACCGAGGACTCGTTCAACACTGATATCGACACCGATATCAAGACCGAGGATTCCTACAACACCGAGACCACCGATACCGACGTTGACGTCAAGATCGAGGACGCATTCAAGTCCTACGACAACGCCTTCAACGACGATAGCGAGAGCTTCGGGGAGATCTCGGTCAATTTCGAGGACGTCTTCAACGACGCATTCGGTGATGGAGACGGCATCGGCTTCGCCATCAATCAGGTTGCCGACATCGTCGACAACGATTCACTCCACAACGTCACCCAGAACAATGGTGGCGGCTTCGAGATGAAGGCCGACGGTGGCATTGCGGCCCAGGTTGCCTGGGACGATGTTGACGATCCGTTCGGCGGCGACGGCCCCGATGTTTCGATCGCCGATGCCAGTGCCCAGTTGAGCGGCTCTGCGTTCAACATGGACATCGTTCTCGGTTCGAACCTGCAGCAGAATGCCGTGGATGTCTCGATTGTTGGTGGCTCGGCCGACAACAACGATACCACCACTACAAGCGGCGACAGCTTCTGATCTACCGCACACGTTCAGTCCCGCGCGCCCGGCGCGCGGGGCTACTCCCGCTTGTTATGCGGTCGTAAGGGAAGGGAGCGGCGATGTTTTCCAACGGAGATTATCTCAGCGAAACGATAGCTCACTTCATCGGTCATTTTGACGTGGCGATTGAAGAGATGCGCCTGCGCCAGGAATATGAGCGCTTCTCCCATGATGCGCCCCTGCCTCCTGAAAGTCTGCTTGTCTCCCCCGAACCGTCCCCATTCGCGGCCCCCGATGTGCCGGTCGATTTCGTGCCGGAAACCGAATACACGCCTCGCTATGACGCCAATGGCGCGATATTTGACGTTCGCCAGTTCCGGTTCGACCCGCCCATAATCGATATTCCTCTCCTTCCGCCCTGGACGCCGGATCCCACCCATATCGGAACGAGGCCGCCCAATTTGGATGCCGGCCCCAATTTGGCGCCAGCTCCGCCTTCAGTGGTGTTCGTTGCCCAGCAGCACAAGTTCCTTTTCGATAACGACGTCGTCGTTATCGGCGATTATGACGGCCCCATTTCTACGCCCATCAAGTCGGGCGCTGAGATCAGCGCGCTGACGGCCATGGCAAATGCCGTCACATACCCATTCACGTCTATCGAGCTGGAGAAGAATCCAGACGGCATTGCGCCCTGGGTCAAAGCCAGCACGCAGGCTGCCCAAGACGTGCAATCGCCTACGGCGGAGGGAGACGCGCTTGCGGGGACCTGGGCCGATGGTCAACAAACGCAAGCGGCGCCCGAACTTGTCGATCACCTGCCATCAAACTGGCAGGAGAACGATGACCCCATAGAAGCCTCCTCGGATCCGATCATCATCGATGCCAAAACGGAAGACACCGTGATGACGATCGAGGCTGGGGGCAATCTTTCGGTCAACCAGGCCACCATTATCAATGCCGGCGTGTCGGGCACAATCACTGCGGTTGCCGGCGACGCCTACGAAATGGACGTCATCGTCCAGGTCAATGTCTTGCGGGACGAGGATACGGTGGCCGACGGTTTCCCGCTGGCGCACCTGTCGGATACCTCGTCCAAGGCGGTCAATGTTGCCAGCTTTGTGAGCCAGACCAAGGATGCCGGGGCAGAAAAGGCCGAAGCAGATATCGAGGCGATGCCAACCGATTGGCAATTGTCGATCATTGAAGAAGACCTCATCTTCTTCAACTGGATCTACCAGTACAATTTCACCTCGGACAATGACAGTCTCGTTGTTACAGCAATAGGAACGACCACGACTGTCAGCTCCGGTGGCAATGCCGGGATCAATGGCGTCGCCTTTTCCGATCTCGGGATGTTCTACGATCTGATACTGATCGGAGGCAATCTTTATGACGCCAACTACATCTGCCAGACCAACATAATTTACGACAACGACACAGTCTCGATGCTCAGCGCCCTCTCCGGCCAGCAGGGCACTGTTTCAACCGGTGAAAACCTCCTGTGGAACCAGGCATCGATCGAAAATATCGGGCCGGCCGAATGGACCAACGCCATGCCGGGCCACTACAGCCAGGCCATGGATAACCTCGATGCCGGTGTGTATTCGATGCCCGGGGCCTTTGGTTCCGATGCCAATTTTGCCGGCTACGACAACCTCAAGGTGCTGTACGTCAAAGGCAATGTCTTCGACATCAATTATGTCGAACAGGTCAACGTAATCTCGGACGCCGACCAACTCGCGTTTTACAGCCAATCTCTCGACAAGAGCGCGAACTGGACGGTCGAAACCGGCGGCAACGCTGCGGTCAACGTCGCCGGTATCGTCGATTACGATAGCAATGGAGCGACCTGGTATGTCGAGGGCCAAAGCTATTCGGAAGCAATGCTGATCCAGGCAAACCTGGTGGAGGAGGCTGGCCCCGCCAGCGGTCCGGGCCAGGAACCGCTTGCCAATGAAGTCATCGCATTTCTTGACGATGACACCCCCGCCAACAGCACCCCCGATATCGACCCCATCGGCGCCCCCGAATTCGGCCCCACCACAGATGTGATGGATTCCGTACTCGCTTGAAGTGAAAGACCCAGCCATGTCCGCAGTTCTGGATACACCGCAATCCGCCGAGAAGTCCCGCCATACATCCCGTAACGAAAGTGCCATCGACAGGGCGATGGCCGAGATCGACAGGACTGTCGGTGATCTTGAGGCCATGGCCTTCAGTCCTGCGCCGCGTTCCGTTGCGGGACTGGCTGAGGCACCACGCCTGCGCCCTGATCGCGCCGAACCCGTGCCCCCGGCGGCGCCGCGTCCAGCTGTGGCCCGAGCCGACGAGCCGGGGATCTCGGACTCGGCAGATCGGGCAGAGACTGCGCCCAAAGTCGTCACCCAGCTTGAGCCACACCGCAACCGGCCGCTTGCGCCGGCGCGGAACTTCCTGTCGGACGCTGCAGACGCGGCTCAATCCTTTCGGAACATTCCCACCCAGCACGCTAAAGTCGAAGTCGCCGATGCCGGGAGCGACCGCCCCGTGCGCGAAGCGGCCGAGACGACAACGGTGCAGGCTGCAGCTGAACGGGTTTCCACGCCGAAACCCGAAACCCCGCACAAACCAGCGCCACGGGGCGAGGCACCACAACCTTCTTCCGACACTGTGGAACCCGATCAGCGCGAGACGGCCAAGGCCCGCGAAGACGGGCGGACCGACACCACGGAGCCATTCGCCAAATCAGTCCCCGAAATGGCACCGGTGCTCGACGCCGAGCGCGCACGGGTACCGGCGCAAAAGACATCGGGTGGTGGCGGTGGCCCGGGAGCGCCCGGCGGAGGCGGCGGCGGTGGCGGCGGCAAATCCGGATTTCACAAACGCGCTCCGATGCCCAATTTTGCCGAGAGCTTTCAGCGGGGTCTGAACGCGTTCCGGTACAACATGATCATCGTGATGATCTTCACCGTCGCGACCAACATTCTTGTTCTCGCAATACCCATCTACCTGTTTCAGATCTCCGACCGCGTGCTGACCAGCCGCTCGGTCGACACCTTGATCATGCTGACGATTGTCGTTGTGGGCGCTGTCGTGCTCCAGGCCATTCTTGACGCCGTTCGGCGCTTCATCCTGATGCGAACGGCAGTCGAAATTGAAGTTCAGCTTGGCGCACCGGTGCTCAGCGCCGCCGCACGCGCATCCCTCAACGGCACCAGCAAGGAATATCACGTGCTGGGTGATCTCCAGCAAATGCGCTCGTTCATCACCTCGGGAACGCTCATCTCGATCCTCGACGCGCCGCTGGCACCCATCTTCATACTGGCCGTATTTCTTATCCATCCCCATCTCGGTTTCATCGTCGTCGGCGCGTGCCTGGCCCTGCTTGCTTTCGCAACCATCAACCAAAGGATGACGTCGCGGCATTTTGCAGATGCCAACGGTTTCCTGAGCCGCGCCACGCTCCACCTCGATTCCATGACGCGCAATGCCCAGATTATCAATGCGTTGGCCATGATCCCCGAAGCGGTCAAGATCTGGGGTCGCGATACCGCATTGTCGCTCCGCGCCCAGGTCAGGGCACAGGACCGCAATATCACGATTGCCACGGTCTCGAAGGCCTTCCGCATGCTCACCCAGGTGGCGATGCTCGGCTGGGGCGCCTACCTGGCGCTTCTGGGGGAAATGACGGGCGGCATGGTGATTGCGGGTTCGATCATCGCGGCGCGTGCCCTGACCCCCATCGAGGGGGCTATCGAGGGCTGGCATCATTTCACCAATTTCCGCGGCTCGTTCCGCAAGATCCGGGGGCTGCTGCAAAGCTCGCCCTTCAATACCCAGCGTCTTCTTCTGCCCCACCCGCAGGGCCGTCTCGATTGCGAACGCATCCTTTACGTTCCCCCTCCCACCAAGAAGGTCATTCTTAACGGCATCTCGTTTTCCCTCGCACCGGGCGAGTCCATGGCCATCATCGGGAATTCGGGGGCCGGCAAGACCACGCTTGGAAAAATGCTGGTTGGCTCGATCCTGCCCACTTCGGGAAGCGTGAGACTGGACCTGATGGATCTGCGCAACTGGGACGAGCGCCAGTTTGGCGAGAACATCGGCTACCTGCCGCAGGACGTGCAGCTGTTTCCCGGAACCATCAAGGCCAATATCGCCCGCATGCGCGACGATGCCAGCGATGCCGACATCTATGCCGCTGCCGTTCTCGCCGATGTGCACGAAATGATCGCCTCCCTGCCGCAGGGCTATGAAACGGTCGTCGCTGCCGACGGCGCGCCGCTTTCGGGTGGGCAAAAGCAGCGTATTGCCCTGGCCCGTGCCTTTTATGGCGGGCCACGGCTGGTCGTGCTCGATGAGCCCAATTCCAATCTCGATTCGCCGGGTGAACAGGCGCTGGCCAAAGCGCTTCTGCACGCAAAGAAAGAGGGGATAACGGTGGTGACCATTACCCAGCGCACCGCCCTGCTGAACTTTGTCGACAAGATCATGGTGCTCAACAACGGCTCGGTTTCGATGTTCGGAGAGCGGTCCAAGGTTCTCAAGGCCCTGACCCAGGGCATCGAAGGCGGCGGCAATGCCGGCCCGCGCATCTCCAAGGAGTAGGCCATGACCTTAGTCTCAGTCAGCAAGGCGCCTGAATGGTATTCCGAGGTCCCCCGCTCGATCGGCAGGCAGACGCTGTTTGGCTTGCTGTTGATGGGTGTCACGTTCGGCGGTTTCGGCGTGTGGGCAGGCACCGCTCCGCTCGCTTCCGCAGTCATCGCGCCGGGAACGTTTGTCGCCACGGGGGCCAACAAGATTGTCCAGCACCTTGAGGGCGGCATCATCCGCGAACTCCTGGTGACGGAGGGCGACCGGGTCGTGCAGGGCCAGAACCTTGTTCACCTCGACCCGACAACCGCGCTTTCGAACGCGCGCGGACTTCACTTGCGCCTGCTCCGGCTTGAGGCCATGCGAGCCCGCCTTCAGGGACAGGTCGACGGTGCCGATGCCTATGTGCCTCCTGCTTCGGTTCTCGAGGAAATCGACGACCCTGAAGTCCGGTCCATCATTGACGGCCAGAGAGAGAGTTTCGACACGGCGCGCCTGGCCATCCAGAACCGGGTCGATGTGCTGACCGAAAACGTCAGGGCACTCGAATTCCAGCACACCGGCATCACTTCGCAACTGGCCGCTTTCCAGCGCCAGGTGACGCTCCTGGAGCAGGACCGCGACGTCCAGAACGAACTCTTTGCCCGCCAGCTGACAACGCTGTCGTCCGTAAACTCGCTCCAGCGGGCCCTGGCCGATGCCGACGGCGATATTGCCCGCATGGAGGCAGAGGCGGAAATGACCCTTGCTCAAATCGAGCAGCATCGCCGCGAGATTACCCAGCTTGTGTCTGCCGAACGGCAAACTGCATTGGCTGAACTCCAGGACGTTTCGGCAGAACTTGAAACACTGCGCGAAGAAATGAACAGCGTCCAGAACGTTCTCTCCCGCACCGTGATCACGTCTCCATCCGACGGCATCGTCGTGCGCATGCACTACCACACCTCGGGCGGAGTGATTGAGAGCGGCAGCGCGATAATGGAAATCCTGCCGTCCGATGTGCCTTTGATCATCGAAGCCCAGATCCCCCGCATGCAGATTGATGAACTCGAACTCGGGCAGACGGCCGACATCCGGCTTTCCGCGCTCAATCAACGCACGACGCCCATACTCGAGGGCAAGGTCGACTATATTTCGGCCGATGCGATCGAGGATGGCAACGCCGCCAATGAGATCTATGTGGCGCGCGTCACCATCGCGCCTGAACAGCTTGAGCGGGTCACCGGTTTTACCCCCACTCCGGGCATGCCGGTCGAGATTCTTATCGAAACAGACGAGCGCACCTTCTTTGAATATCTCAGCAAGCCCATAGCCGACAGCATGACGCGTGCCTTCCGGGAAAACTGAAATGAGGGTCCTGGAAAAAATGGGCAGCACGTTTGAGGGAAGCCGGGAAGGGCAGGGGGGAAGGCACCTCCTCCGGGCCAATGAGATCATGATTTCGACTGACCGCGCCCGGCACGGGCCTTTGGGCGCAGTCGGTCTTTCGGGCTCGGGTTTCGGGCGTCCAAAGCAAGAAAGTTGAATGCGAGGATCAGGCGATGCACGTGGAAATCATTGAGGGGGCTGATGCATTCCGGGCATTGCGAGAGGATTGGATCGCTGTGTACGATTCCGATCCGGAAGCCCAATTCTTTCTTTCCTATGACTGGCTGTTCGGCACGCGGGGCGGTCCCGGCCACACCGGTCTGGTACTGGCAGCACGTGCCGAGGGGCCGGAATCGCCGTTGGTGGCCTTTACGTCCCTGCGATGCCGGACCCAGCACGGCTCCGAGGGGTTCAGCACCGAGTTTGGCTTCTCGGGCAACTACGTGTCCGACTATAACGGGTTCATCTGCCGGCCGGAGTATGAGGACCAAGCCATTCCCGCAATGGCTGAACGGCTCAAGCAGATGACCTGGGGCAGCCTGCGTTTTCTAAGCCTTGCGGCTTCGTCGCGGCGGGCCGAACTGTTCATGAACCGCTTCTCTCCGCAGGAGTTCGGGTTCTCCGACATATCCATGGTCAACCCCGACGGTGTGGACAACGGCATTTGCCCTTTCACCCTGCTGTCCAGCGACTGGGACGATTTCCTGCAGACGCGCGTGAGCTCCAACACGCGCCAGAAGATCCGGCGCTACATGCGCCAGGTCGAAGGGTCGGACGTGTATCGCATCACCCATACCGATGCGGCGACGCTCGAACGCGACATGGACTTGCTGATCGAGCTTTGGACCCAGAGGTGGGGAAAGAGAAAGGGCAAGCGGCTGGCCGCAATCCTGGATACCAACCGCCGTATGCTCAAGCACGCCTTTATGACCGGCACCCTGTTCATGCCCGTGCTCTGGCACGGCGACCGAGCCATTTGCGCCCTCGCCATTCTCGTCGACCAGCGCAAGGGGAGTTACAACTTTCTAATTGGCGGACGCGACGAGGCGTTCCAGGATTTGCCCGCCGGACTTGTGATGCACGGCTACGCCATCCGCCATGCCATTGCCCAGGGCATGGTCAAATACGACTTCCTGCGCGGCAATGAACCGTACAAATACTCCTTTGGAGCGCAGGAGTTTCATCTCAAATCCGTGCTTGTCGAGCCCAAGGATCGCGAGGCGTGCGCCCCAAGCCTGGACGCACGCAGCCTTGCATTCGTCCTGCGCCGGTCGGCCGAGTTGTGGCGCGAGAAAAAGCCGGCCGAAGCCGCTCGAGGCTATGATCAGGTTCTGGAAATTGAGCCGCACTGTTGATTTCTGCTGAGAAGTGACCCGGTATTTTCACCGAGAATTGACCCGCCTCATGGATATGATTTGGGATTGGTCAGGTGGTCAAGCCGGGTGTTTTCTCCTTTTTGGTTTTGACGGTTTGGGCCGAGCTGTTTTTGAACCGGAAGCTGTCGTTTCCGGTCTCGAGGATATGGCAGTGATGGGTCAGCCGGTCGAGCAGCGCGGTCGTCATCTTGGCGTCGCCGAATACGCTGGCCCATTCGGCAAAGCTGAGATTGGTGGTGATGATGACGCTGGTGCGCTCATAGAGCTTGCTCAGCAGATGGAAGAGCAATGCTCCTCCTGAAGCGCTGAAGGGCAAATATCCGAGCTCATCAAGGATCACCAGATCGGAATGGATGAGCCGGTTGGCGATCTGCCCGGCCTTGCCCTGGGCCTTTTCCTGCTCCAGCGCATTGACCAGTTCGACGGTCGAAAAGAAGCGAACCCGCTTGCGGTGATGCTCGATGGCCTGAATGCCCAGTGCCGTGGCGATGTGGGTCTTGCCGGTTCCCGGCCCGCCCACCAACACCACGTTGTCGGCCTTGTCGATAAAGGCGCCGGCATGAAGCTGGCGCACCAGGGCCTCATTGATCTCGCTACTGGCAAAATCAAAGCCAGCCAAGTCCTTGTAGGTTGGAAAGCGCGCCACCTTGAGCTGATAGGCAATGGATCGCGTCTCTCTTTCAGCCATCTCGGCCTTGAGCAATTGTGAGAGGATCGGAACGGCCGATTCAAAGGCCGGAGATCCCTGTTCGGTGAGTTCGCTGATTGCCTGGGCCATGCCTGCCATCTTGAGGCTCTTGAGCATGATGATCAGGGCCGCGCTTGCCGGATCATGACGCATGGCGCACCTCCTTGTCCGCGCGCAGGGTATCGTAGCGCTCGACATTGGCCTGCGGTTCCTTGCCCAGCACAAGGGCCTGCGGTGCCCTGACTGGCGGCACCGTTCCCGGCTTGCCATCGATCAGCCTGTGCAACAGGTTGAGGATATGGGTCTTGGTGGGCACCCCGGCCTCCAGCGCCATCTCGACCGCGGCCAGCACCGCCTGTTCGTCGTGATGGAGAACCAGAGCCAGGATCTCGACCATCTCACGATCGCCACCGGGTTTGCCCAGAAGGTGGCGCTGAAGTTGCCGGAATCCATCGGGCATGTCGGCAAAGGGTGCACCATTGCGCAGGGCACCGGGCTTGCGCTGGATCACCGCCAGATAATGGCGCCAGTCATAAACGGTGTGACCCTGCCCATGATGCCGCTCGATAATCCTCTTGTGCTCGCAGATCGCCTGGCCTTCAGCGACAACGACAATGCGGTCCGGATAGACCCTGACGCTGACCGGTCTGTTGGCGAACGAGGCCGGAACGCTATAGCGAACGCGCTCGAGGTGAACCAGGCAGGTGGGCGAGACCCGTTTGGTATGTTCGATGAACCCGTCAAAGGCCCGCGGCACGGTCATCAGATACGGCGTCTCGATGCACCAGGAATTGGCAACCGAACCCGGTTCCGCGCCATGAGCAATCTCTTCCCATAGAGCCACACAGCGCTGCTCGAGCCAGACGTTCAACTCATCGAGCGAGTTTGCACGTGGCAAGGGCTGGAAAAGCCGGTGCCGCATATCGAGCACGTTCTTTTCCACCATACCCTTTTCCCAACCGGCAGCGGGATTGCAGAACTCGGGCTCGAACAGGAAGTGGCTGGCCATGGCCGAGAACCGGGCATTGACCTGACGTGCCTTGCCACGGCCAACCTTGTCCACGGCCGTCCTCATGTTGTCATAAATGCCCCGGCGCGGGACGCCGCCCAGAACTCGGAAGGCATGGTTGTGGGCATCAAACAGCATCTCGTGGGTCTGGAGCAGATAGGCCCGCACAATAAAGGCCCGGCTGTAGCAGAGCTTGGTATGGGCGACCTGGAGCTTGATCCGCTCGCCCCCGATCAGTGCCCAATCCTCGCTCCAGTCAAACTGGAAAGCTTCGCCAGGCTCAAAAACAAGAGGAACGAAAACGCCCCTGCCGCTCACATTCTGCTCGCGCTGGCGTTCCTCTTTCCATCGACGGGCAAAGGCCGCCACACGACCATAAGAGCCTTCGAAACCGAGGCTCACCAGATCAGCATGGATCTGCTTGATGGTGCGCCGCTGCTTGCGCGGCTTGCGGCTCTCGGCCTTCAGCCAGCCTGACAGCTTCTCGGCAAAAGCATCGATCTTGCTTGGCCGATCTGGAACCTGGAACTTCGGCTCAACCGTATCGGTCCGAAGGTATTTGCGAATGGTATTCCGGGACAGGCCCGTGCGCCGCGCAATCTCCCGGATCGATAAACCGTCCCGGAAATGCCAGCGCCGGATAACGCTCAAAAACGCCATGTCCAACACTCCTAAATCTCCCGCCCAAAACGAGCAGGATAGCGTTCAAACATGGGTCACTTCTCAGTGGAAAAATCTCCCTGAACCGGGTCACTTCTCAGCGGAAATCAACAGCAAGCCTACGATACGCAGCCAGGTGGTTCGCAAATGTGAGTCGATGCTGAACCCAAGCAAGGCTCAGTCTCAATCCCGCGGCGATGGGAAAGTCTCTTCAGTGAACGCTGCCAGACGATAACTCAAAAGGCCGACCCATTCGTGGGCCGCCAGGTCGGTTGTTGAGAGCCCGTTCGACGCCGTTCCAGGCCAGGTGCCGCCTGCGGATTTGGTCCGGTAATCGACCGGGTAGGGTACAACCGTCAGGTTCGTGGTCCTGAAGCAAGCAACAGCGCGTGGCATGTGACTGGCCGAGGTCACAAGAACCCAGGTGCCGGACGCGCGCCCAGCAAGAGCGGCGGCCGTTTCTCGGGCATTCTCGCACGTGTTGCGGGATAGTTCTTCCATGGTGAGGCGTTCGGCGGCAACCCCAGAACTGATCAAGGCGTGTCGCGCCAGTTCGGACTCGGTGAGGCTACCATCGTTCGACAGGTGTCCTCCACCGCCAGAAAGAAAGATCTGGGCCTCGGGATAGCGCGCTGCGAGCATGCGGGTCTCAACAATGCGCTCGCCGGCTTCATTGAGAACGAGTGTGTCCCGGTCGAAAGAGATGTGCGTATCGACAGCACCACCGAGCATGATGACGCCTGCAACATCGTCGGGTAGTGCAGTCCTGGGAAATCTGTTTTCCAATACGCCCAATGCGAACGGGCCAAGAGGTGACCAAGCCGCAAGGGCCAATCCCAAAATCGAAACGATCCCGAGTGCGGCAGCCAGTTTCCGGATCTTCATGACCCAAAACGCCAGCGCCGCCAGAAGGGCCAGCAACAGAACGTTGGACGGCGTGAGAAAGAAGTCGAGAATTTGCGAAACGGCAAAGAACACCGGAAACCTCCCTTGGTTTCGCCACCTAACACTGGCGGCATCAACAAAGGATTGACGCGAATAGGACTTGACCTTCCCAGCATTGGAAGGAGCACGATACCCTTAGGTTGTCTCACCCGCGATCAGTGCTCGTGGCTGAAAACATGTAGGGCTGTTGCAAGAGCGAAGAGGGATTGGAATGGATCAGCACCAACAACACCGTCATGTCCATGACACTGCCGAGACCGAAGACATCACGGCACGCGACAAGCATGCGGGGCATTCGGTGGCAATGTTTCGTGACAAATTCTGGCTCTCACTGGCCCTCACAGTTCCGACGGTGTTTTGGGAGCCGATGATCCAGGAATGGTTCGGGTATACGGCGCCACGGTTTCCAGGATCCGAATTCATTCCCGCCCTTTTTGGGACGGTTGTCTTCATCTACGGGGGGTGGGTGTTTCTGAACAGTGCAATCGGTGAGCTCAAGGCGCGGCTCCCGGGCATGATGACGCTGATCTCGCTGGCCATCTCCGTTGCGTTTGTCTACAGCGTTGCCGTCTTGCTCGGGTTCGACGGTCACCCGCTGTGGTGGGAGCTGGCCACATTGGTGACCATCATGCTGCTGGGACACTGGATCGAGATGCGCTCGATTTCCCAGGCGCAAGGCGCACTCAACGAACTGGCGAAGTTATTGCCCGATTTGGCTGTACGGGTAATTGAAGGAGATAGGACCGAAGAGGTGCCCGTGTCGGGCCTCAGGACGGATGACGTCGTTCTTGTGCGACCAGGGGCCTCGATTCCGGCCGATGGCGTCGTCATGTCGGGCAAAAGCGCTGTCAACGAATCCATGATTACCGGGGAATCTCAACTGGTCGACAAGACAGATGGATCCGAAGTGCTCGGCGGCACCGTGAACGGGCAGGGCTCCCTTCGAGTGCGCGTGCTTCAAACAGGTCAGGAGACGGCCTTGGCCGGCATCATGAGGCTGGTTTCTCAAGCACAATCATCCCGCTCGCGCGCCCAGGCGCTGGCCGACCGGGCCGCCTTTCTGCTCACTATCGTTGCCATCGTTGCCGGTGTCGCGACCCTTGCCGCATGGTCGCTGCTCGGTGCCGAGATCGATTTTACGGTTACCCGGGTGGTGACCGTGCTCGTCATCGCCTGTCCTCACGCCCTAGGGCTCGCCGTTCCACTGGTCACGGCCATTTCAACCACCCTGGGTGCCCGCAATGGTTTGCTCATTCGGGACCGTCGCGGTCTTGAGGAAGCGCGAAATCTCGACACGGTCGTATTCGACAAGACCGGAACATTGACGCTTGGTTCCCACCGGGTGGTCGAGATTGTCGCCGCGAAGGAAAATGATCCGGATACGGTATTGTCGCTCGCAGCAGCAGTCGAACGGGACTCCGAACACCCAATCGCACAGGCATTGCTCAAGAGCGCAGAAGACAAAGGTCTCGCGCTCCCGCGGTCGTCGAGTTTCGAGGCGGCAGCTGGCAAGGGCGTCGAGGCTGTTGTCGAGGCACGCCGCTTGTCCGTTGGGGGGCCGGCGTTGTTGCGGGAACGCAATGTCGAGCTCGACAATGACATGGAGAACGCAAGCCTTCGCTTTGGTGACAACGGGCAGGCCGCGATCTATCTTTTGGAGGGCGAGAACGTTTTGGCCGTTTTTGCGATCGCCGATCAGGTACGCCCGGAGTCTAGGGAGGCAGTAGCCAAGCTACAGTCGATGGGTATCGAGGTCGTCATCCTGACGGGGGACTCAGAGGCCGTTGCGCGATCTGTGGGTCGAGAGCTTGGGATAGATACAGTCTTTTCCGGCGTGCTGCCCGATCAGAAGTCCGACAAGATCAAAGAGCTGCAGGCCCGGGGCAAGCGCGTTGCCATGGTGGGCGATGGCGTCAACGACGCGCCCGCTCTCGTCACCGCCGATGTCGGAGTGGCCGTAGGTGCGGGAACCGATGTGGCTGTCGAAGCCGGTGATGTGGTGCTGGTGCGTTCTGATCCCCGGGACATCGCCCGCATCGTAACCCTCAGCCGCGCGACCTATCGCAAGATGATCCAGAACCTGTGGTGGGCCGCCGGATACAATATTGTTGCGATCCCGCTCGCTGCCGGGGTGCTCTATTGGGCCGGTATCGTCCTGGCGCCCGCGGTGGGGGCGGTGCTAATGTCTGCCAGCACGGTCATCGTTGCGATCAACGCTCAGTTGCTACGGCGGCTCGACATGACGCGATAGACAGATTTTGCTCGGACGAGCCCGTCGGAGATGGGTTGCGCGGCCGAGGGAAAGCGGTGTCGGCTATCAATGCACGCGGCAGACGAGGAAGGGCGCGCTGGTTTGCCGGCCCTTCCTCGACCCTTAAGCAGAACAGGCGACGTAGCCGCCATAGCCTACGCGGAGTTCGGATCCGATTTCGAACACCATGGTGGCTTCGTTCTGATCAGCATCCCAGCCCTGTGCCTGTTGCTCCGAAGTCAGGCTGATCTGTCAACGGCGGGGTAAAAGTCGGCCATTGGGCGGCGCAAAACCAGGCCACTTGATGTTGGGGGTATCGAGCGCCGGGAGGGCGTAGCCCGAGCGGTGTTCGATACCCCCAACATTGCGTTTTTCAGGACGTGCGGCTGGCTTTGCGTGCCCGGCTTTGGGCGAGGCGATAGCTGTCACCATTCATCTCGAGGATGCTGACGTGATGGGTCAGGCGGTCGAGGAGCGCGCCGGTGAGGCGCTCGGACCCGAAGGTCTCGGTCCATTCGTCGAAAGGCAGATTGCTGGTGATCAGGGTGGAGCCGCGCTCGTAACGCTGCGAGATCAACTCGAACAGCAACTCGGCCCCGGTCTTGGACAGCGGCACGAAGCCCAGTTCGTCGATGATGAGCAGCTTGTAGCCAGCCATCTGCTTCTGGAAGCGCAGAAGGCGACGTTCGTCGCGCGCCTCCATCATCTCGCTGACCAGGGCGGCTGCGGTGGTAAAGCCGACGGACAATCCCCTCTGGCAGGCTGCCAGGCCAAGACCGATCGCAACATGGGTCTTGCCCGTGCCACTGGGTCCGAGCGCGATAACATTCTCGCGCCTTTCGATCCATTCGCAGCGCGCCAGTTCCAGCACCAGCATCTTGTTGAGCTTGGGGATGGCGGCAAACTCGAAGCTGTCGAGGCTTTTGGCGGCCGGGAACCGGGCGGCCTTGATGCGACGCTCGACCATGCGCCGTTCCCGGTCGATCAGTTCGAGTTCGACAAGTCGGGCAAGATAGCGGACATGATCCACGTCCTCGAGCGCGCATTGGCGGGCAAGCTTGTGGTGCTCGCGCAGGAAGGTCGGCAGCTTGAGCGCTTTGAGGTGGCTGGCAAGCAGGAGTTCGGGAGCATCGCTGCTCATGCCAGTTCCTCCTCGCGGTCCAGCAGACCCATATAGGCCTTGGCCGAGGTCGTCTCGACACTGGCTCTGGGCAGATAGGGGTAGATGGCAAGGTCGAGCCTGGGTGGCCGGCGTTCGGCCCGGCACAGGACGAGATGCTTGATGGCATCGAAGCTTATGGCGCCCAGGTGCAGCGCCTGCTTTATGGCCGCATGCAGGTCGGCCAGATCGAAGCTTTCCAGAAGACGCAACACTTGCACATAGGCGCGCCGGCCCTGCTTGCCCATCCGCGCTTCCATCAGGCGACGCAGTGTGGCGAACGCCTCGGGAAGTTCCCAGCCCTGGAGCGGGGCCGCCTGGTCGAGCGCATTGATCTTGTGCTCGATCAGCGGCAGGTAATGCAGTGGGTCAAAGACGATGTCTTCGCGCCCATAACTGCGCGGATGACGGGCGATGGTCTCCCCGCCGCAGCCGATCACCACCTCATCGACATAGCCACGGATCCAGGCGTCCTGATGGCCATAGGCAACAGGGACGGAATAGTCGTTGGTTCTGTAGCGCACCAGCGCCTGGGAGGAGACCCGGCCGCTGGCCTGGTCGCAGGCCTCGAAGGGCGATGCCGGCAGCGGCCGCATCGCCGCCAGATCGCGTTGCAGCCGTTCGCCGATCGTCTCGCTCTCCCCGCGTAGCCGATCGCCCTGGCGCCTGCGGCACTGCTCCTCGAGCCACAGGTTGAACGCGTCCCAGGTTGCAAATCGGGGGATCGGCACCATGAAGTTGCGGCGGGCATAGCCCACAAGTCCTTCAACACTGCCCTTGTCATTGCCCTTGCCGGGGCGGCCATAACGGTCCCGGATCAGGTAGTGGGACAAAAACCCGCTGAACAGCGTTGCCCGCTTGCGCGTGCCGTCAGGAAGAATTTTTGCCACCAGGCAGCGGTCGTTGTCGTAGACGATCGATTGCGGCACTGCGCCCAGAAAGGCGAACGCGTGGATATGGCCGTCCACCCATGCTTCAGCCACAGCTGCCGGATAAGCCCGGACATAGCAGGCGTCGCTGTGGGGCAGATCGAGCACGAAAAAGTGCGCCTTCTGTTCCACCCCGCCGATGATAACCACAGCCTCCCCGAAATCGGCCTGTCCATGTCCGGCAGGATGGGCCAGCGGCACAAATACTTCCTGACCGCGCCGGTCCCGCTCGCGCATGTAGTCCTTGATGATCGTGTAGCCGCCGGCAAACCCATGTTCGTCACGAAGGCGATCAAAAACGCGTTTGGCCGTATGACGCTGCTTGCGCGGGACCGCCCGGTCCTCGTCAAGCCACCGATCAATGATCGCGATGAACGCGTCCAGCTTCGGGCGTCGCACCGGCGCCTGCCGCCGATAGCCCGGCGGAACAGAATACGCCATCATCTTGCGAACCGTATCGCGCGAGATGCCGAAATGCCTGGCTGCTTCGCGCTGGCTCATGCCGCCATCGCAAGCCAGACGAACCTTCAAATATAAGTCCACGGTGTAGATCCCTCGTCCCTCCCGCACAAATTGCAGAAGGAAAATAGGTGGACGACTTTTAAGCCGCCCGCAGCAGGACAATCCAGCCGCTACCGTGGACTAATTTTGCACCGCCGTTCTCATGTTGGCCGGATACTGCTCTGTTTCCCCGGGCCACGGTGAGGCAACAACAGGGACCTGGCTCCGCGGCAGAAGCAAAACCTGATTGGGAATGCTGTCTTTATGAGTGCGAGCACGGTCACATAAGCCTCAATGCACCGACCTGCGTCCTGAACGCGAGGGCAAGCTGCCACGGGAAAAGCAACATCTGGACGCGAGCATTACGCTCTCGGAGCCTAAATGCCGACGACCGAGTTTTCGCACCGGCTCGACCTTCCGTCTTTGCGAAGGCGCAAACTTTGATCAAATTAGGTTTGTACGGCTGTGCGGAAAAGCCAGTAGAGTGAGCATACGCGCACACCACTGCGGAGCGCTTCGTCTGCCACAGCTAGCCACGCGGCAGAACGCTTCTCTCATGCTCTTGCCCAAGGCCAAGGCCACGACCCTGTTGGCACCTTAAGGAGCTCAGCCATGACAGCCTTAAAAAACGCCGTATTGTTCCCATCCCCGATCGCCTTGGACCAACCAGCACGCTATCGCGGTGTAGTGGCCCCAAGCAACTCCAGTCACGACTGCGTTTGGTTAGCGAAACCCGATGGTAACTTGCTGTCAAGACATGAGAAATGACTGGGCCAGCGGCTGTCCAGCCCCACTCCAGCGCTGCTGTTGCTGAACGCCGCCGACCGAAAACGAGATCGTTGCGCCCGACGCACGCCAGCTGGGAAACCGCCGCCGTACGGGCCGTGTCTCCAATGCCGAGGTGAAAAACAGCAGGTTAGGAGCCAGCGCTGGATGGGCGGCATCGCCCGAATGTTCCAGCCACATGCGGTTTGCGGAGGTCAGAACGTTTGGTCTTGCTCATGGTAAAACACTCCTGAAGTCTCGGACCTCTGATTGGAGAGGCGGCAAGGCGTCAAACACAGCCTTGTTCGCGCAGAATTGGGGAACTGCTGTCACCCGTTCACTGCTCTCAAGCAACTTTCTGCAGGCGTCGCTGTGATCGCAGCGGATGCAACGGAAAGCACTACTTCGCAACTGAAGCCCGCTGAGTTTTCCGCGTGCCAGTGCGAGAAACAAATCTCGACCAGAAGCTTCTGCCATCCGCTTCATCAATTCAATACGATTGTCCCAGTGTCTCAAGTCCATTTCATCCTCCGTTGCATTCGATAATTATATCCGCGGCGCAGAACATTATCCTTGATCGGGATCAAACTGCTTCATGAGGGCCGCCGCCGCGACAAGTTCAATATGGCGTGCCATCTCGTATGAGTTCGGGCGTCCATCGAGGATCGTAAGTCAGTTCAACGTTTACCGCGTGGCGTCCCGCAACCGATTCTGCTGCGGCGCGAACGCCATCGACCAGGTAAGTGGTGGCGGGACAGCCGATGGTTGTCGTCGTCATCGTAATCAGAACCTGGCCAGCTTTACCCAGCTGCAGGGCATAAATGAGCCCTAGGTCCATAACGTTCAGCCCCAGCTCTGGATCGATCACTTGACGCAGTGCCGCCTCAATTTCAGCCAGAAGAATCTCATCCTCGCTTCGCAATGCGCACGATCGGAAATGCTCGGTAATTGCTGCCAGGATGGCCGGTTTCAACTGTGACCAGGCCGCCCCTGATTTCTCGACTGTGACAGAATCTGTATGCAGTGTGACGGACGAGACGCCTCGAATTTCTAGCAACTTTCGTGCGAGCCGGTGATCGGCGATCCTGTGGGAACGCAGGAAGTGAACGGGAGCATCGGAACAGACTTCAGTGCCTGGCCAGAAAAGCATGGCCTCGGAATCCGGTAGCTCTTCGGTTTGGATGAACATGCGGCGCTCAGGTTCGAGACCTGTCCCTGAGAGTTGCTCGAACCTCAAGCACATAGCTGTTCGACCCGTTTGATGACCCCTTCCAAATATGGCCGCGCTTAGCTAGCTCCGGGAACAAAAACAGGGGTTCCCGCAGCAGAACTGCCCGAAGAACGGCACCGTCCTCGAGCGTTTCCAGCACCTCCAGAACTCTCTTCATTGGCTCGGGAGGTTCCAGCTCGCGAAGATCTATGAGCTACCCCCCAATCGCTGGACAGATTTCGGCGTAAATTAAGCTACTCGTTGCACCTGCTGGTCGGGTTGGTTTTGCTCAATGCGCTGCCAATAGATCACGGCAGGCGGTTTACCGCCAAGGGCGGAATGAGGGCGTCGATGATTGTAGAATTCCATCCAGTCGCGGACGCCAGCACGAGCCTGTGATCCAGTTTCCCAAGCGTGCAGATAGACGCATTCGTATTTGAGGGTGCGCCAGAGCCGCTCGACAAAGATATTGTCGAGGAACCGCCCCTTGCCATCCATGGAGATGCGCACTCCCATTCGTCGCAACCGATCGGTCCAGGCAAAGGACGTGAACTGGCTGCCTTGATCGGTGTTCATGACCTCGGGTGGGCCGAACTTGTGGACCGCCTCGTTCAATGCTTCGATGCAGAAGTCTGCCTCCAGCGTGTTCGAGATGCGCCAGGCCAAGACTTTGCGGGTGTGCCAGTCCATGATGGCCACCAGGTAGAGAAAGCCCCGGCGCATCGGAAGATACGTGATGTCCGCAGCCCAGGCCTGGTTCGGACGTTCCACCCTCAATCCCTTTAGAAGATACGGCCAAACCTTGTGTCCCTTGGCCGGTCTCGAGGTATTGGGCTTCTGGTAGATTGGCATCAGCCCCATGAGCCGCATCAGCCGCCGCACGCGCTTCTCGTTCACCAGGTGCCCTTCATTGCGCAGGTGCCAGGTCATCTGCCGGACTCCGAAGAAGGGTGTCTCCAGGAATTGCTCATCGATCCTGCGCATTAGCGCGAGGTTGATCTCGGTCTCGCCTTTCGGCGTGTAGTAGAACGAGGAACGCGAGAGCGACAGCAGCGTGCACTGCTTGCCAATCGAGAGAACGGGGTGATCAGGTTCTATCATCCCCCGTCTCACTTCCCGCCCCAGGGCTTGAGCTTTCGTGACAAAAAATCGTTGGCGACGGCCAGCTCTCCGATCTTGGCGTGCAGATCCTTGACCTGTTCATCGTCAATCTCTGGCTTTTTGCGCCCGCCACGCTCGAACACACCCGATGCCCCTTCGAGTAACGCCCGCTTCCATTGGTGGATCATCGTGGGGTGGATACCGAACCGGCTCGCCAATTCCGATACCGTCTCTTCGCCCTTCAATGCTTCCAGGGCGACCTTCGCCTTGAACTCGGGCGAATGCTGCTTTCGTTTCGACATCTCTGATCTCCATCGTCGAAGACCAGCAGACAACAATTCGTAGCTTACGTCAGCGTCCCATTTTCGGGGAGTAGCTCACTAACACGGTCGCTGGAACGGACCAATCTATATCGGTGACCGAAGCCGGATCGGTACTTGACCGACTAAAAGTCACATGCCAGTCGCCCGTTTCATCCTGAATGGCTTCATACTCGAAGCCCTGCTGTTGCAACACCTGAAAGAGCGGAACAGGCTTGAAGTTCACCAGAAGCCGCAATTGCTGATGGGGTCCAAGCGCGGCAATGGCAGTCATGATCTCGCCGAACGGCTCGCCGCCCGCTTCCAGGATGGGCCTGACATCAAGTTCAACAATGTCATTCATCATAGCACTCCTTGCCTCTGTTGCCTGTTGATGGAGGTGGACAAAAGGTGCGGGCTCTCGACGGCAAGCATCCGCCACTTCCCGCGCAGGTCTTTCAACTTTCTGATCCGCCAGATCTCGACGGCGATCGCCATCGTCGCTAACAGGGCCGCGGCGCACGCCAATCGGAAAAGCCGGTGTTCAGCAGCAATAAGGGAGAGGCCGGCGATCCAGGTTCCGGTGACATAGATTGCAAACCACCAACGGGCCCTATGCTCATGGACGAGATCCTGGACGCGCGGAGTTTCGCCCATGCCCAGTTTCGGGCCGAACACTTCTAGCCAAGTCAGAAAGCTGACGATTTTGTATAGCTTCCCTAATCCAAGCGTCGTGAGCCAACTCATCGCATACAGGAACACCAGTGCCCCCAGCCAGTCACCAAGAGTGCCGGAGACAATGGCAACCATCGCGAACAGCGTGGTGAAGGCCAGGGATGCGAGACCTGCTGCAGCGACCTGATTGTTAAGCTCCAGCATCCGTCTTTTGCGGGTTCTGTAAATTTCGAACATGTCACCGGCGTAGCAAATGACTGCCGCAACCGTTAGAGCACCGGCTGACCAAAAGAGTGCAGTTGCGTCGGCGCCACCGAACAGGACGAGGGCACCAGCCATTGTCGCGGCCAGTGCAATTGCCCCAAGAGTTAGCACGTTTTTCTGGCGGCGCTGGCTCACCTCGGGAGCGAGCATGAACATCGAAAGCAGGCGATAGCTGACTCCGGCCGCCGTCAGAGTTAGCCAACCGACAAGACCCAGCGCGGCATGGATCGGAACACCGACGGCGGTTATCCTTGCAACCGGTTCGGCCAGTCTCATTCCGGACAGGCCAAGGGTGAACGCTACGCCCAGAGTTGCAGTCATTGCCAAGCCGGCGAGTCCCCCAACAACAAACCCGGCCGACACCGGAACCGAGGAAGCTCGGAGAATGGTGAGAACGATGCCATAGATTCCCAAGCTAAACCCGGAGCAGAGCAAAAATGCCCCGGCAGGCAGCAACACCGGGGAAAGGTAATCGGTCCCCGCCATGTGCGCAAAGCCGGACACAAGCAGCACAGTTCCGACGACGAGTAAGCCCAGCACGGCAAGTGACGTGTTCTCGCCCTGCAGGGGAGCGTTCACTAGGACAGGAACGAACTGGAACAAGGCGCCCCACATGAGCATGCTGAGCCATCCCAAAGCCAGCATATGCACGACGACCAGCGTTTGGGGTGCCCGCAGAGGAGCAAATGGGTAACCGTAGCCGGCAGTGAGTAAACCCAGGCCGGCGATGAGAAAGGCGACAGAGGTTGCAAAGAACCCCATTGACCATCTTGAAAGCGTAGAACCGGGCATGGATCGAACCGTAAAAAGGGGGGCGCCGGTTAATCCGGCGCCGAAAGATCAGGCGGCTGCGGTGATCCGGCGAATCTGAACCCGCCAAACTTCAGGGCCCTGCTGAAGGTAGGTCCAGGAGCAATAGCCCGGATATTCGGCCTCCAACTGATATCTTAGGGGTTTGGGGTCGTGATCGTTGATCAGCTCAAATCCGTCGCCCGGTGCCAGCGAATCGATGACCGCGAAAATCGTTTGATGCCGTTGGGCCGGCACCAGTGTCCTCACGTCGATCTCCCGATCGGCTGCAGCTTCGTTCGTCATGTTTATGTTCTCCGGATTAAAGTATACGAAGCCGAAACATAGGCGAGCCGATAGAGATCGACTTTGTCGGGGAACAAACAGAACACTGCTCGTGCGGCGGATTGGCCCAAGGCGCGTTTTCGATTGCGCTGTCCTTCCCTTCCAGCTAGCGTTCGACTACCGATGCATCCGAAGTCCACCGAAATGAGCCTTTTATCCCGCGAGCAGATGCGGCAGTTTTCGCTGTTCGAACGGCTCAGCGAAGAGGCTTTTGACGAAATCCTTTCGGCCGCGAGCGCACGAAACTATTCAACGGGGCGCTCAGTCTTTGAGCAAGGCGGCGAGGCGCGGGAATTTTATGTGCTCGTCCAGGGAAAGCTGAAGGTTTCACAAGTCACTGAAGATGGCCAGCAGGTCATCATCAGGATCGTGGTGCCCGGCGATCTGTTCGGTATTGCGCGGGCTCTTCAGAGAGTCGACTATCCCGGAACAGCGACTGCTGTTGTCGACAGTAGTGTTCTGGCTTGGCCAATGTCCTACTGGGACCGGTTCGTGGAAAAGGATGCTGCACTGGCCGTCAGCGCAATGCAGACAGTGGGGCAGCGCCTGCAGGAGTCACATGCCCGTCTCAGGGAAATGGCGACGGAGGAAGTGGAGCGCCGCGTTGCACACACGGTGCTGCGGCTGATTGAACAATCCGGTAAGCCGGAGTCCGGGGGTATCCGAATTGACTTCCCGATCTCCAAGCAGGATCTGGCGGAAATGTCGGGTACGACACTGCATACGGTCTCGCGAATCATGAGCGGATGGCAGGAGCGGGGGCTGGTTTCGACCGGTCGGCAAAAGCTGCTGGTGTGCGATCATGACCGGCTTCTGGATCTGGCGGAAAGCGGGCCGGAGCGTTAGGGGTTTGGGGCGAGCAAGGTCTCCGTTAGCAGCCTCGCACCTCTCAACGCAGCAGTTTCGATATCCTTAAATAGCAGCCCCAGTTCGTCGAATGCGGTCTTGTCAGGTTCATCGGCATCGATCTCATCAAGTTCGGCGAGGAGTTCGACAAGTCCTCGGATGAGGTCGCGTGCATCACGAGCCTGAGCCAGGCGGCGTTTCAGATCGTCGGTTCGTTCGCTTTGCGTGAATCTTACCAGAGCGGCATCCAGCTCGTCATGGCAGGCACACTGCGGTGCCAAGTCCGCCAGAATGCTGCGTAGTCTTGATGTGATGTCTTTGGAAGCTTCTGTATCGATATTTTGGCTAAGCACCAGCATTGATCCACTTTGCTCCTTCGCGACCGTAGAGAAACCCGTTCGAAAACGGGACGTTTGGATAGACCGCTTCCAGTTGGCTCTTTGCTTCCGCTGAGGTTGTCTCGCCGTCCAGCAACGACCGGAAAATGCGCGTGACACCAACCATGTCGCAGTTCTGCGGCGAGAGCCGGAAATGCAGCACGCCGGCCTGCCTGAGCCGTGGGAGCTCGCTTGTCACCAGATGACAGGTGTGTGACATGGTCTGCACCCCATTCAAGGTGAGAAAGTCCTGACCGTCCAGAGTTCTGACGGGCATGCCATCGGGATCTTCCCCACAGACAAACCGACAGTCGTCCTTGGTGTGACCTTTGGCACGGGCGTGAGCGCAACGGGCTGATATCGCCAGGGGCGTACGACCGAACACCAGCACTTCGATCTCGACATCCGCTGCGTGCCTGGCGATTTCCTCGATCGATGCAAGGGGCAGCTCAGGGGGAAGACAGATCAGCTTTGCTCCACGTGCTGCATAGACGCCTGCCGTGGCTGCGCTGTAAGTGTTCATCATCGGGCCGATAATGTGCGGGCGGCCTGAAACCCCTAGCAATGTTGAGATATCTGCCGCCTCAATCGGATCGACTGCGTTCTCGAGAAGCTTTGCCTGGTGCTGGCGTTCGCGCTTGAGCGTTGTCAGCCCCAATCCGGCACGCCGGACTGACTTGCCGGCGTCCTTCAACCGATTGACGACTACTTCCTCGTGCGGGGCGTGGAAATGGAGCCGCTTGGAGCACACGACCTCGCCCACGACAACGGTATCGACTGGTGCTTCGTCGGCGATCCTGAAGTAGAAATCACGCCAAACGCTTGGCTCCCAAAGATATGGAATTGGCCCAAGGACCAATTGGCCGTTCCCGGACATATCCTACCTCCACCGCTTTTCATAAGCACCCGAGGTGGTCTTCTGGCCCTCGCTCTGGCGTCTTAGTTTTTCCACCAGTCGAGCGCGGTCATCCGCTGGCGTTGCCAGAGCTTCCTTGATCGTTGCCACGACACTGGTCACATACGCTTTTCCGCGCTGTCGGCCTTCGATCTTCAGTGCTTTGACCCCGGCTCGCTCCAGGCGATCGACTTCGTGGAGGATGTCGAGGCTGACCGGGTCCTCAAACGCGTAACCGGGATCCGCCGAGACGTTGAAGCGCCCTTTGCAGAGCGTAGGGTACCCCGCCGGCTCGTCCGCCGAAAACCGGTTGATGGTGAACTCGCCAAGCTTGGAAACCAATTCCTTGCCCGAATCGCGATAACTAACGTGGCTTGCTGGAGAGCAGACGCCATGCATGTTGGGTGACTTTCCCGTGGCATAGGAAGAAAGTGAGCATCGTCCCTCAGCCATTACACACAGCCCGCCAAAAACAAAAACCTCGGTCTCGCATGCGGCGTCCTGAGCTATGGCTTCGACCTCGTCGAGGGTCAGCACTCTCGGCAGCACCACACGTTTGGCGTTGAAGGACTGGACCAGGAAATCGATAGCCTCGGCGTTGGAGGCGCCGGCTTGGACCGAGACGTGGAGACGTTGATCCGGATGATTCTGGGCCGCATAGGCCATCAGACCTATATCGGCGAGAATGAGGGCATCGGCGCCAAGGCTGGCCGCATCGTTGACAGCCAGGTGCCAAAGTCGCTCGTCACCGGCTCTCATGAACGTATTGATCGCCACGAATGTGCGGCAACCTCGCTGCTTGCCAAATGAGATTGCCTCGGCCATTTCCTCGCGGGAGAAATTGAGGCCGGGGAAATTGCGGGCATTCGTCTCGTCGGCGAACCCGCAGTATACCGCGTCGGCGCCAGCAGAGACCGCGTCCCGAAATGAGGCCGGCGTTCCGGCCGGACATATCAGCTCCATTGGCCCAGGTCCGATTTAAGCAGATATCCGCGAAGATGCGTGCCCATGTGGGCGAAGATTGGTGAGGCCGGCCCCGCCATCGGTGACAGTTCGCGGACCAGATCGATCTGAGCATCGTCGAGCACGTTGCGCAGCGCCAGGATCGCCTCGGTATCTCCTCGAATCGATATCTGCCTGGCAAAAAATGCGGTATCGCCGTCGACGCGGCCCTCCAACAATGCCAGCAGGACCACGATCGGCCCCGATATAGTCGCATGAGCCGACTTCAGCATGTGAGAACGCCGGACCGATATCCGCCTGTCGGCGGGAGAAACCAGAAAGCCGAAGGGGATATCGGTCGGCGCAATGGCATAGCGGCGGTGGGCGTACTCGCCCAAGCGCCTTACAATGCCGGGGTGTCGATCCAAGACAGTCGCAAAGGCCCATTGAGCGATCCGCTCGATAAGCGCTATGGAAGGTGCGGCCATCAGGCGCTGGGCGAGAGGAGGAATAGTCATTGTCCAGGTCCCTTTCAGAGCATCGACTTGGCGAACCTATTCCAAAGCTCGGCAGAGTTACTTGCGCTGCGTCAAAGACGCGTCCACCGGTAGGCTGAAGATCCGCGGAAAACGAAAGCGGTCGCATGCCAAACCTTCCCATTGCACGAGACTTGAAGCAGTTCCTGGCATTGCTGGAGGCCCGTGGAGACCTGGTAAGAGTTAACCAACCCGTTTCCGTCGTGCATGAAATCACAGAAATTCATCGCCGTGTGTTGGAGAAAGACGGGCCTGCCCTGCTGTTCGAACGGCCGACCGATCAGGAGGGCAGGGAATACTCGATCCCGCTGGTGACGAACGTCTTTGGCACAGTGGACAGGGTCGCCCTTGCGCTTGGGTGCACTGTCGATGGCCTTGATGGTCTGGGCCAGAACCTTGCTGCCCTCAATCGACCGAAGCCACCTGAATCGTTCGATGACGCTGTTGCCAAAATCCCTCTCGCGCGTGCCGCGCTTACGATGGGTATTCGCCCCGCAACCTGGCCGAGAGGCAGGCACAAAGTGCTTCGCGGTAACGATATAGATTTGTCGCTGCTGCCGATTCAGTGGTGCTGGTCTGGGGAACCCGCGCCTCTCATCACCTGGCCCCTGGTAATCACCCGAGATCCCCACGACGCTTCCGACATCAACGTCGGTGTTTATAGGATGCAGGTGGTTTCGGCAGATTCGCTCATCGTTCGCTGGTTGGGAAACCGGGGAGGAGCCAGACACTTCAGAGCCTGGCAGGCATTGGGTGAAAATATGCCCATTGCCATTGTCGTCGGAGCCGATCCCGCCGTCATGTTGTCTGCGGTGATGCCAATCCCGGATGGCATGAACGAGTTGCGATTTTCGGGGCTTCTAAGACGGCGGCGCTGCGGCGTCATGAAAGGCAAGACACAGGACCTCCCGATTCCACAATCCGCAGAAATTGTCCTTGAAGGTCGGGTCTCGATTTCCGAAGAACTGGACGAAGGGCCATTTGGCGACCATACCGGCTACTATAACTCGGTTGCGCGGTTTCCCAAAGTGGTGTTGTCGTCGATGGCGCTGCCTGAGAAGCCGATCTATATGTCCACTTTTACGGGGCGTCCGCCCGATGAACCTTCGCGCATCGGGGTTGCACTCAACGCGCTTTTCGTTCCGCTGATCAAGACGTCCTTCCCGGAAATCGAAGACCTGTGGCTGCCGCCGGAAGCCTGTTCCTACCGGGCAATGATCGTGTCGGTCAAAAAACGCTACGCGGGGCAGGCGCGTCGCGTCATGATGGGACTCTGGTCTGTTTTGCCACAGTTCAGTTACTGCAAACTGATGGTGGTTGTCGATGACGACATCGATGTGCGGTCCTGGGAGGACGTGATCTGGGCCATTTCCACCAGATTCGAAGCCCCAAGAGACTTGTTCCTGACCGAGAACACGCCCATGGACTACTTGGATTTCTCTACCGCTCGGCAGGGACTGGGCACCAAGGTCGGCTTCGACGCGACCAACAAGATCGGGTCTGAGACCGATCGAGAGTGGGGCAAGCCCTTGAAGATGAGCGAGTCGGTCCGTAAGCGAGTGGATGACATCTGGATGGACCTGGGAATCCCCCGATGAGCCAGTGTGATTTTGCACGAAAGCTGCTCAGGCCCATCCGCGTCGTGGTGGGAGTTTCTGGAGCATCGGGTTCGGCATTGGCGCATGCGGTCGTCGAACGGCTACACAGTGAAGGCAACGTCGAAATCCATCTCGTCGTCTCGAGGGCCGCGGAAATCAATTTTGCCCATGAGCTGGGCGCAAATGGGTTGGCCGAGACTGTGGCTATGGCTGACCACATCTATGAAATCCATGATATCGGCGCCGCGATAGCAAGTGGTTCGTTCGATACGGACGGCATGCTGGTCGTGCCGTGCTCCATTCGAACGTTGTCGGCAATCGCCAACTGCTTCAATGACAATCTTCTGGTCCGAGCCGCCGACGTCCATTTGAAGGAAAGACGTACACTGATATTGGCCGTTAGGGAAACGCCCCTTCACCTTGGCCATATCGAGTTGATGCGAACGGCGACACTGAGTGGCGCGGTAATTTTTCCGCCCTCGCCGCCCTTCTACCTCGCAAGGACCATGAACGAGGCAATAGACCAGCTCGCGTGCAGAATGATCGATGGGCTCCGACTGCCGGTGGCTAAGCTCGCTCGAGGCTGGGAGGGCTTATCCGCCTGAAATGAGTCAAAGAAGGCCAGCAAGCGAAAGTTCGAGCCGTGCCAGGATGGAGCATAATGACTGTCGCGTTGGAAGAATTGGCCGTAATCGTGGCTGGCGCCGCTGCTTTTGCAACCGTTTCCAATCGCACCAACACTGCCATGGCTGAGCGGCCCATCGCCGACTTTGTCGGGCATGCCAATCCTGCTCGCTCTGTATTTGAGCCGTTGGAGATCACCTTGGGACAGGACGGAAAGCGCTTGTAGTAAGCGCCATGCGATAGAGCAATGAAAACAAATCAAGGCAGTGTCGCTGCAGCCCTTTGCGGGACGGCGGAAGCTGAGGGAATGTTCCATGGCTCTATCATCCCCAAGATTGTGGGAATGGCAAGCCCTCTGGAACCGTCCACCCCATTCCCCTTTTTTTCCAAGCCGAGATCACGGACGCAGCTTTTCTTTGAGCAGCCTTGCGGACGAGGAATCTAGATGGCCGACGAATGTCTGGAGGTTTGGCGGGCAAGATAGCTATCGAACGCCGCCGCAAAGTGCCTGACAAAAGGGCGGGCTTGCTCGGCCAGGCCAAATGTCTTTCCGTTCCAACTCAGCAAAGTTCTGGCCTCGCTGTTTGTCAGAACATCGATATCCCTCAAGAATGCCCTCAGAAGGTCCGGGTTGCCATCAGCTGCGGCGTCGATATCGACCTGAAACCGACACAGGAGCTCTTCGATCAGCCAGGCGCGGCGAAGATCTTCGGTGCTGAGGCAGTGACCCTTTGAAGTGGCCGCGCGCCCGCCAAGAACCTGGGCCTCGTAGACAGATGTCGCCGTCACGTTCTGAACGTAACCTTGCGGAAAACGGCCGATCGCCGATGCGCCCAGGCCAATAAGGGCACTGGCCCGATCGTCGGTGTAACCTTGAAAGTTCCGGCGGAGCTTGCCCGTCCTTGCAGCTAATGCCAATTTGTCGTGGGGTCGGGCAAAGTGGTCGAAACCGACACTCTCATATCCCGACCTCGAGATGAGCCGGGCCGCCGCCGCTTGCTGTTCGAAACGCTCGAGCACACCAGGAAGCACACGTTCCTCGATCATCGTCTGGTGTTTCTTCATCCACGGAACGTGGGCGTACCCGAACAACGCGATCCGGTCAGGAGCAAGTGAAAGAACCTGCGCGACTGTATCGAGAACCGTCTCTGTCGTCTGGTGGGGCAGACCGTACAGCACATCTAGATTGATCGAACCGATGCCTCGCTCCCGCACCGCGTGGATGCAATTGGCTGTCTGTTCGAAAGTCTGTATTCGATTGATGGTGGCCTGAACCTGCGGGTTGAAATCCTGAATGCCGAAGCTCGCACGGGTCATCCCGAACGCGGCCATGCCGTCCAATTGTTCACCCGTGAGGTCGTTTGGGTCCATCTCGATGCTGACTTCCACGTCCGGATCGATGCGGAATCCGGACTGCAGCGCCACCCTCAACTCTTCGAGATCTTCCGGCTTGAGCAGGCTCGGCGATCCGCCCCCCAGATGAATGCTGGTGACTTTTCCCTTTCCACCGAGCTTTTCCGATACCCACCGAATCTCGGCCAGCAAGGCGGTGAGGTACTTTCTGATCGGTGCATATTTCAGCGTATGCTTGGTGTGACAGGCACAGAACCAGCACAGCCGGTCGCAAAAGGGGATGTGGAGATAGAGCGACAGCGTGGCCGCTTCGTTGAGTTCGCTAAGCCAGTTGCCGTACGATTCACCGTCGGCATCATTATTGAAGTGTGGAGTGGAGGGATAGCTTGTGTAGCGTGGGACGGGCTTTGACAGCCGCATCACCGTATCCTGGCTTAGTGTCACATCCGAAGCGATCATCGAGATCCCCGCAAAGTCGTCGGTTGGGCAGAAAACTAAGCACCCTGCTCCGGCAGTCTTTGCGATAGGTCAAAGACGTTCGAGAACGCTTCGGCGAGAAACACTCCACCAACAGATGTGGAGTGGTGCGTGTTTTTTGCAAAGGCGGCAAGCGGCGGAATTCCGAGAGGGCTTGCAGAGTCCGGTCCGGCTGTTCTCTCCTACGGCTTCCGGCCATTCTTTCTATTGGCCGGCATCTGGGCCGTGCTTGCAATGGTCATGTGGGTGATTACCCTTACAACGAGCTTCCCCGCTGGAGGAGCACTGGGGGGTGTCAATTGGCATGCCCACGAAATGGTCTTTGGCTACACCTCCGCCGTTCTGGCCGGGTTCATGTTGACTGCTATCCCTAACTGGACCGGACGATTGCCGGTTTCCGGCCTTCCGCTTCTCGCTCTGGTGCTTGTGTGGCTGGCCGGTCGCTTGGCTTTACTGGCGCCGGATCTGGCGGGATTGGAATTGAGCTTGGTCGTCGATGCAGCGTTCCTGCCGGCTCTGACCGTCGTCGCCATGCGTGAAATAGTTGCCGGCAGAAACTGGAAGAACCTCAAAATCCTGTTTGGACTTCTCACTCTTTCCACGGCAAACATCTGGTTCCTTGCATCCGTCTATCTCGGAGAAGACCCCTCGGCCGCCGCGCGGCTGGCGGTCGGGGCTTGGGTCGTATTGATCGCCGTGGTCGGCGGTCGCATCGTGCCCAGCTTTACCCGCAACTGGATGTCCCGGCACGGGAACAAGAAGCTGCCCGCCCCCTTCGGCCGATTTGATCAGCTATCTGTGGTACTGCTGCTGGTTGCGCTGATGGCCTGGACAGTCGCGCCCCAGGGGTACGCAACGGCTGCTCTCTCGTGCCTCGCAGCCGCAGCCAATTTCATTCGACTGGTCCGCTGGCGGGGGTACAGCACGACGTCAGAACCTATCGTTCTGGTGCTGCATGTCGCATATCTTTTCCTGGTTGTCGGCCTGGTCATGATCGCCTTGTCCGCTTTGCAGATAGTCGAGTACGCGGCAGCCATGCACGTGCTTTTGATCGGCTGTGTCGGCGGGATGACCTTGGCCGTCATGACGCGCGCCTCGTTGGGGCATACTGGCCGGCCGATACGGGCGGGTGCACTCGCCACTGCTGCCTACGTCAACGTCTTTCTTGCCGCCGCCATACGACCGCTCGTGGCCGTTTTCCCGCAACACTACTACTTCATCTTCTCGGTGAGCGGGCTGCTCTGGATTTTCGCCTTTGCGGCCTTCACAGCGGCCTACCTGCCGATTCTGATGTCACCGCGTCTGTCGAAGCGGGCATAGCAATGATACGGCTGATCCTTATCGCAGTCGGTGCCGTGTCTTTGGTTTTGGCCGTTCTGGGAGCGGTGCTGCCCCTGCTGCCAACCACGCCCTTCGTACTTCTGAGTGGGCTCTGCTTTTCAAAGAGTTCGCCGAGACTGAATGAAATGCTGACCAGAAATTCGGTATTTGGTCCGGAGCTTGAGAACTGGCGCAATTATGGTGCAATCTCGGCGCGAGCGAAAAGCATTGCTGTGGCATCACTTGCTGCCACTCTTCTCGTCTCGGCCCTGATGCAGGTCTCTGTCTCGGTACTGATGATTCAAAGTTCGGTCCTGCTTCTGGTCGCCGTCTTCATATTGTCTCGGCCGCTTCCGCCGGCCTGACTATCGCGCGGCGCGCAGGTTCATAGCTCGCGCGATCGCTGGCAGGTACACCGCCAATGTCAGAAATCCGAAGCCAGTCATCCAGGTTCCAGCGGCCCAGATCAACACAGGCGGATGGAACGGTGAGAACAGTCTGAGCACTATGCCGGCAAGGACGAACGCCACTGCCATGCTGAGCCTCTTATGGGCCCTAATTCCAAGATGCCCTTCAAGCATCCGCGCTCCCACGGCAATCGCCGACAAGGTCATGCTGCCGGCCAGCATGGCGTGAGTTGGTGACGCCTCGGCAACGATCCCCTGCGCCGCGATCAGGCAAAGCCCGAGCGTGAAGAACCCCATTGCGATGTGAAACGGAGTGAGATTGGGATCCCAGCCGCATCGCCATCCCCTGAGTCGCATCAGGCGCACTAGGTTTAGGCCTGTCGCGACCCCGCCCAGCACTTGGGTCGGAACCGATTGGGGCCAGAAACTCCAACTGACCAGACACACGGCCGCCGTAAGGAGGCCAAAATGATCCAGACTGTCGGTTCGGCGCCTCACGGCAGATAGGTCACGTTTGTTGAGCTGTTCGAACGTGAAGGAGGGCAGCATTCTTCCGAGCATAACCAGCACGAGAAGACCAAGTGCCGCCTCCCCCCACCGCAGCGCGGCAGCCGGATGGTTATCCCCCAGGATATCCAGCTTCGCCTTGAGGCTCGCGACGGCGACGGCCGCCAAAATCCAAGCGACCTTCCGCGGCCGAACGCGAGACGAGCGGTGGGTGATCCAAATGGCATATGACGCCAGAGCAGTCCAGACGACCGTGTCGCCAAAAATCAATGCTGTCTGAAAGCCATAGGCCCAGGTCAGCGCACCAGCGCGCCCCGCACACCAAGCGCCCAGAACCAGACCAACGGCCAACCTGCCAGGTCTCTTAGTTCCGAGCCAGTGAGGCAGCGCCGTTAAAAGGAAACCCGAGCAGAGCCCGCTGCCGAGGCCGAAGACCGCCTCATGTGGATGCCACCAGCGTGCGGGAATTGGAACACCCCAAGCGACAATGACAAAGGGGAGGGGTAGAACGCTGGCCAGCGCAAACGCGAAGAACAGCAGTGCCATGCTTGGCGGATAGGTAATATCGCCGTCGCGGAGCGTAAACGCACTGTTGCGCGTGTAGCCAGCTTGGGGCGTCACGGCAGCAAAGCCGCCTTGGCTAAATAGTGTTTGACCGCCATCGCTCCATTCCATTCAGCAGCTTGCGCTGCCGCCGGCCGAGCTCCGTCTCTTCGAGCAGTGGTTGAATCCAGCCGAGAATGTCGTCGGCCACTTCGACTAAATTGCTGGCGTCGTGCAATGGAAAGTGAGTGAAGACCGCTTCGAGGAACAGGGCGTGCAGTCGCCGGCAGTCTTGACGCGAAAGTAGCGCAATTGCGCGGTTGAGCCGGTCCATGGAGAGGTCCGGAAGGGATCTCATCTTCAGCATGGCCAAAAAGAGTTCCACAGTTCCAAGCTCCAACTCGGACCAGCGATTACCGACGATTTGCTTCATGATCGGGGCGAGTTGGGAATCGCATCGCACGCGATGCGATAACTCTTCAACGACCGCTGTCAGATCTCGATCCTCAAAAAACAATGTTGGGGACGCGGTTGCAATGTCCATTAGCCACCGCACCGGTGAAGTCGATGCACAGGCAAGCCCGCACTCGGCATGGCACCAGGACGCCCTTTGCCAGCCCAACTGGCAAGAATGCTGTTGGCCCCGCCCAAGTCGCCCGGTTCCCGTTCGGAAAGGGTCGGCGCAAACAAGAACTCAAAGGCGCTCTGAATTCTATCGAATTGTCCCTCCGACAAGTGAGTGAAGAGATTGCTGAGGTGTCCATGGCTGCGCAGACGGGCGCAGAGTGCCAGGACGAATGCCCGTTTACCTGCCAAGTCGTCTTGATCTGGAACATCGGTTGGCGTGATCGTTTTTGCGTTGTCCATGTCGGCTCACGGTCAAGTCTGGGGAACCCCATATTGTCCCCTGGGTCTTGGGCTTCTTTGATCTGGCACAATGACGCCGTTGGGGTGACGGCTCATTGTTTGCGTTAGACAACAAAGGAGAGATGTTGCGATGTTGAAAAGGCCTTCCTCCGACCCGCACAGCCGGGACAAGACGGCTCTGCCCAAGCACCAGAAGGGGCCGCACTTTAGGGAGGTTCAGGATTTGGTGACCTGCATTTTGGTCGGCGCAAGTATGGAGGTTCAATCCCTGGTCCTGATCGACTTCAGAGACCGGCTGAAGTGAGACTGCTGCAACAAACGGTTTATGTCCAAAAGATGCGGATTCCTTTTTGAAGGTTCCGATTGGTGAACGGGCGTACACCGGTCAAGCCTGGCAGCACCGATTTTCGCACAGCGAAATCTCAGTTCTGTTTCAACGTTGAAAAGCCGACCGAGCAAGTTGATGCCGCACGAGAGGTGAGAATGCTATCTTGTCGTAGAGCCGCAAATATCCACTTTTGCTTTGACTGGTGTGCAATGGACGCAACGCCAGGTTGCATATGTTGAGGCTACGCTCTTCCCTTTCTGTTAATACGGCAATCTCACTAATTGATCTAGATCATACGAAAGTATTTCGCGCTGGTTGATCTGGAACAAAGTTGGACGAACACATATCTGCCACATTCTGACCACGGATCGCGATGATCCGATTGAGTCAGGAGAATGGATATGACCCACACTACAGCAATCCTCCGCCGCACCTTCCTGGTTGGCGTCGCATCGGCGGCGATTGCTGCCCCGCTGACGCTGTCGCTCCCTGCTTTTGCGCAGGATGAGGCGGTGGATGTGTCGGCGCTCGAGCGCGTTCAGGTCGAACTGGTTGCCCCCCCTTTCATCCATGAGCACGAGCAGGCAGCAGCCGGTGAGCCGCGCGTTGTTCAGTTTCGGCTTGAAATTGAAGAGCGTCCCCAGGTGATCGACCGCCAGGGCACAACCGTGCAGGCGATGACCTTCAACGGCTCGACGCCCGGTCCGCTCATGGTGGTCCATGAGGGCGACTATGTCGAGTTGACGCTGGTCAACCCTGCGACGAACACGATGCCGCACAATATCGACATCCATGCAGCGACGGGTGCCTTGGGTGGCGGGGCTCTGACCCACGTCAACCCGGGCGAAGAGGTGGTTCTGCGCTGGAAGGCTACGCGCCCGGGCGTTTTCGTCTATCACTGCGCGCCCGAGGGCATGATTGCCTGGCACGTCGTCTCGGGGATGAGCGGTGCCGTCATGGTTCTGCCGCGGGAGGGCCTGACCGACGGGGCAGGCGAGCCGATCACCTATGATCGCGCCTACTATATCGGCGAGAACGATTTCTACGTGCCCAAGGATGAAGACGGCAAGTTCATCAGCTTCGCCTCGCTCGGGGAATCGTATGGCGGCACAATGGACGCGATGAAGACCCTGACGCCAAGCCACGTGGTGTTCAACGGCGCTGTCGGTGCTCTCACAGGTGACAATGCCATGACCGCCAATGTCGGGGAAACGGTGCTCTTCGTTCACAGCACCGCCATACGCGATACCCGTCCGCACCTTATCGGCGGGCACGGCGACTATGTCTGGGCCGAGGGCAGCTTCAACAATCCGCCTCTGCTCGACCTCGAAACCTGGCATATCCCCGGCGGCGCCGCCGGTGCGGCCATCTACACGTTCCGCCAACCCGGCGTCTATGGGTACGTCAATCACAACCTCATTGAGGCCGAGCAGCTCGGCGCCACAGCTCACATGGTGGTCGAGGGCGAATGGAATGACGACCTCATGACGCAGTTGGTTGAGCCGCGGCCAATTCAGTAGTCGCGGGGATCGACGGCTAACCGGGGCGGCTCATCGGGAAACCGATGGCCGCCCATTTTTTTGGACCACGACCATGAGAACACATTCACAGCTTCTGTCGGTCGCCACCATCGCGGCTCCGCTCATCATTCTTCTGGGTCTGGGCATCGCCATCATCGCCATGACCAATCCGAGGGCAGAGGGGTGGACAACGGCCCCCGAATTCAAGGTCGAAACGATAAGCATCCCGCGCGGCTGGTTCCAATATCGTGAGCCGGGCGAGTTCACGGTCGCAGGCCATGTCATAGATGGTCCGGTCACATCCCGGTTCGTGCGAGCTGGCATCGAAGTCATGAAATACCAGGTTTCGACCGCCGACTACGACCTGTGCGTGATGGACGGAGCCTGTGCGGCCCGCGAGGCCGGCGCTCCTCCTCGGACCGACATTCCAGCCACTGGCCTCAGCTATCTCGATGCCGTCTCCTATGCCCAATGGCTTTCGGCCGTAACAGGCCAGCACTGGCGACTGCCTACGGATGAAGAAGCGGCTTATTTTCGGAACAATCGCCCCGAAGTCCGGGAAACGGACGCCCGAAACTCGTTCGTCGACAAATGGCTGGGCTCTTATCGTGAGGGGGCGCAGCGTCCTCGCGAAACAGGCACCGCGGTAATGCCGTTCGGATCGTTCGAAGAAAATGTTTTCGGCGTTGCCGACACCGGGGGCAATGTCTGGGAGTGGACGAGCACCTGCTATGCGCGCGTCCGGCTGGCCGTCGATGGCGCCGAGATATCGCGAACCGAGAATTGCGGCGTTCGGGTCCTGCAAGGCCAGCACATCGCCTATCTCTCGGGATTTATGCGCGACGCGATATCGGGAGGATGCGCCGCCGGCATGCCGCCCGACTATCTCGGCATGCGCCTCGTACGGGAGCGGCATTTGTATGAAAGCCCGCTCGGTTACGTGAGAAACTTCATACGCACGTTTCCATCTGGAACCTGAGCGTCGGAACCCACGCAATGGGTCTGGTGCCGTTGGTCTCGGCATCGATGCCGACGATCGAAATTCGCAGGGGCGGTCCGGCTGGCATCGCAGATCTAGGCTATAGAGACGATCTTACGTTCCAGTCGAACCCACAGTTCTTAGGTAATCTATCCGGGAACGGCCGACGGCTTCGGCCCCCCGCCGCTTTTGAAACTCGTATGTGTTTGCGGCTGCTCGCTTGCCCGGGTCCAACGCGTGGCTCCGATATACACGACGAAACGGACTGACCCGCAGGGCATTATCGCAAGCTATCCGATGGAACACGGGGCGCTGGGGTGGCATTTGCATCGTACACCCAACACAAGGAGACACCATGCTGAAGAAAACAGCAATTGCCGTGGTTGCCCTGCTGAGCATGGGCGCAACACCCGTGCTTGCCGAAGAATTCGAAGTCCAGATGCTCAACCGTGGAGACGATGGGGAGATGATGGTCTTCGAGCCGGCCTATCTTCAGATCGCGCCAGGTGACACGGTGACATTCGTTCCCACTGATCCCACTCATAACGCCGAAACTATCTTGGGCATGCTTCCCGAGGGGGCGGAAGCCTTCAAGGGCAAGATCAACGAACAGATTTCGGTGACCTTTGAAGAGGAGGGGCTTTACGGCTACAAATGCGCGCCCCACTTCGGATTGGGAATGATCGGGCTTATTGAGGTCGGAGACTCTGAGACCAACGCGGCTGAAGCACAGAACGTCACCATGCCGCCCGCTGCCCAGGAACGAATGGCCGTGCTATTTGAACAGGCGCTTTCGGGAAGCGAAGGGTCCAACCAGGACAATTAGCAGAAGTCGCTCTTACCGCCCTGATTCATCACCAGGAGAAATGGCCGCCATATGTCTTGTTCATATGACGGCCTTTCATTTTGGAATACGATGGCTCATTGGGCGGGAGGGGGGTCAGATCAGGCCGACGACAATTCCCACAAGGCTCATTGCAGCTGAAATCATGCTGGGAACGAGAACGATGATTCCGGAAATGACTGCAAGCGCAATGATAATGCGATCTCTAGTGCGGCGGGTAAGAATCATTGTGTTTCCGGGTGCTGTCCTGCACCCGCTCTCCTTGCGATTGGTGAATCGGAATTGAACTCGATGTCGAGCTCTCGCTGGGGGAGCCTTGCTCCTCAAGCAAAATGCGCTCGGCCGCCCCCTGGAGATCGTCATACTGACCGCTTTGGAGGGACCATAGAAATGCGGTCAGACCCGCCAGTCCCATGAGGACCCCCAAGATAATGAGAAAGAGCACGCCGTCCATGGGATCATACTGCCTCGAGCGGCAGGTGGTAACGTGCGGCTTCTGGATCTTTCACTGCTGTTCCGCTGCGGCTCAGGCGCATGGCGTTGGCCACTACAATGATCGATGAAAGCGACATTGCCAGCGCAGCGACAAGTGGCGTTACGTATCCCAGTACAGCAATGGGGACGGCAATGCCGTTGTAGAGGACAGCAGCTGCCAGGTTCTGGCGAACGAGCCGATCCGCCTTTCGGGCGGTGACAATGGCTTCCCGAACGGAGGTCAGGCTGGGGCGTGTAAAGACCATGTCGGCGGCTTGGCGTCCAATGTCCGCCGCGGACGACGGTGCGATCGAGACGTGTGCGGCCGCAAGGGACGGCGCATCGTTCAGGCCGTCCCCGACCATGAGCACTGTGCGGCCCTCCTGGGCGAGTTGGTCGAGGATCTCAACCTTGTGTTGAGGCAGGCATTGTGCGTGAAATTGCTCTATTCCCAACTCCCTTGCTGATTGCGCAACGGGTTCAGATCGATCTCCCGAGAGCATCAAAACCTTGAACCCGTCCCTTTTTAGCTTGGCAACTGTTTCGTGTGCGCCGCTGCGGAAGTTATCGGTGAACCGGAACGTGGCTAGCTCGACACCCACCCGGCTCAGGACGACTTCGGGATCGGGTCCGCTCTGTAGCGTTTTGCCCGTCTCGCACGCCCATACACGCTTCCCGAGACGATAGGACGTCTCTCCGATCCGGGCGCTAACACCTGCGCCCGGCTCTTCATTGACGTCGGTGATGCTGGGGATAGAACCGGCCCATTTAATCGACCGCGCGATAGATACCGATAGGGGGTGTCGGGAGGCTTGAGCCAAGGCAAGGGCGATGGAAAGAATCTCCGGGCTGGTTTCGCTCGAGCTCTTGAGCACCGGGTGGCCGGAAGTCAAAGTCCCGGTTTTGTCGAATACGATGGTATCCACCTGCGAGAGGCGCTCGATGGCAGAGCCATCCTTGGTCAACACGCCGGTTTCGAACAACCGGCGCGCCGCCACAACATGTACGATCGGCACAGCCAGGCCAAGGGCGCAGGGGCATGTAATAATCAGAACCGCAATGGCGGTCGTCACGGCCATGTGCCAATCGCCCGAAACCATCAGCCATACCAGGCCCGTGAGCAAAGCTGCCAGGTGCACGATAGGTGAATAGAGTTCCGAGACGCGGTCAGCCAGTCGACGATACCTGTTGCGACCGTTCTCTGCCAATTCGACCAGCCGCATCATCTCGGAAAGAAATGAATCTTTTGCCGCAGCAAGAACCTTTATGTGCAAAGGCGCCTGGAGATTAAGGGTCCCCGCGCGCACCTGATCCCCTGGCCCCACAGAAACTGGCAGACCTTCTCCTGTGACCATTGCGCAGTCGAACAGCGAGGTTCCGGACATGACAGTGCCATCAACCGGCAGGCGCTCGCCCGCAGCCAGTGCGAGCGTCATGCCGGGGACAATTTCGGAAACAGGACAATAGGCGTACCTGCCATCTTCTTGCACCACACTGGCACCGCGGGGCGTCAAACTGGCCAGGCCCTTGACGGCGCTGCGTGCCCGCTCGCGCATGGCATGATCGAGCGTTCGGCCAACAAGAAGAAAAAACAGCAGTGTAACCGAGGCATCGAAATAGGCGTGCTCACCGCCCACGACAGTCTCGTAAAGACTCAAGCCAAAGGCAAGAATTACCCCTACAGATATCGGGACGTCCATGTTTGAGCGCCCATGCCTTAACGCGTTGCGCGCCGACGAAAAAAACACGCGACCTGAAAAGAGCAGAGTCGGCATGGCAATCGCCGCCGAAAGCCAATGAAACAGCTCGCGCGTGGCGGCATCGGCACCGGCCCAGACGGCGACAGAAAGCATCATGATGTTGGCAGCCGCAAACCCAGCGACGGCCAGAGCTCTAATGAGCCGGTAATAATGGGGATCGGCACGTGGTCCGTTATCGACCAGATGCGCATCAAAACCGATGGTTTCCAGTGCCTCGAGCAGAGGCGGCACCGTCGCACTCTTCCACTCGACTGTCGCACGCTTGGTGGACAGATTGGCGCGCGCCATCTCGACGTCGGGTAGCGCTGAGAGTGTCTTTTCCACTTTGCTCATGCATCCCCCGCAATGCATGCCGGGCACCGACAGGCTGGTTCGGAAGCGTCCGCTTCCCAAACTCTGACTTGCGAATAGCAGATCGCGGGCGCTGCCAGTTTGCGTATTGCCGAGCTCGAGCGGTGCAGCCGGAGCGTCCATTTTTGGCTCCTTTATCCTTCGGGCATCATATCCCTATAGGCATGCCAAGTCGCATGGCCAAGAAGGGGAAAAATGATGATGAGCCCCAACAGGAAAGTCGCGATCGATATGCCGACCATAACCAGGACGACGGCCCCCCAGGCAACCATTACCGGGAGGTTGTTCCAAACGAGTGCCATGCTGGTGCCCATTGCCGAAAGCGCGTCTGTGCGCCTGTCGAGCAGCATGGGAATGGAAAAGGCGCTCACGGCGAAGCCGAGCGCTGCGAAAAGCCCGCCCACGACAATGCCCGTGGCCAGCATTCCCCATCCGGCGGGGGTGCCGATGATGAGTGGTATGAATTCGTCAGCGCCCGGGAATGCCCGATAGCCGAAAAACAGGGCGTAGACCAGCACTGCAGCCCGCAGCCAGATGAGCGCCAGCAGCGTAAGCAGGAGCCCCACAAACAGCATTTGACCGCCCGAATGCGCCTTGACGGCCAACATGTCGGAAAGCCGCACACGCTCGCCCTGTGCCAGTTTGGCACTCTTTTGATAAAGGCCCATGGCCACCAATGGCGCAACGATCATGAAGCCTGAAAGGGCAGGAAACAGGACATAGTCGAGATTGAATTCGAAAAACGTGTAAATGAGAAGCCCGGAAAGGACCGCGACCAAAAGCCCGTAGACCAGACTGGAGAGTGGATTGGCGGTGAGGTCGCGCGCTCCAGATCTTATCCATGAAAAGACGCGAGAGGGCGGCAAGTGGCGCTGCAGGTGCGGATTGCGAGTCTCTTCAATGCCGGATGGTCTACTTAGCAGCCAGTAGTGTTCTTCGCTTTCACTCATTGGTGCCCTCCAGAACTAACATGACGACTTGGCAGCACTGAGCTGCCCGGCCCCGGACTCGCCGACCTTGACGTGATCGACACATGCAGGTTGCGAACTGAAGGCGACAAAGACAAGGTGGGCGTTGGCGCCCACGAACAGCGCCGTTGCAATACCGATTCCCAGGATCACATATGTCCTTGTGCGAATTCGCTTTGGTGCAGGTGTGCCGTCTCCCATGATCAGGGCACCTGATTGGCTAAGGAATACACGTAAAGAGCCAGCGTGCGGATCTGGGCTGGGGTCAGCCGTTCTTCCCAGGACGGCATATGGCCAACGCGTCCACCGTGCACGGACGCAATGATGTCGGTAAGCTCACCACCATAAATCCAGGTGCCATCGGCAAGGTTGGGCGCGCCGGCCTCAGGAAAGCCCGTGGCGTCTTCCCCGTGGCATCCCGCACAATTGGTTGCAAAGCTCTCGCGTCCGGCCTGAAGGCTCTCGAGATTTTCCGCTGTGGAATAGTCTGGATTGCTCAGCGAGTAGACATAGCGCGCCACGTTTATCACTTCGGGCCGCGACAGCATCTGTTGGGCACCAAAGGCCGGCATTTGCGCAAACCGGGTGTCGACATGCTGGGCGTTGATGCCGATGCGCAATGTATCGGCAATCGCAGTTACGCTGCCGTCACCCCATATCCAGTCGTTATCGGTCAGGTCAGGATAACCCACGCCGCCTTCGGCATCCCTGCCATGACAGGCTGCGCAATTGTCCCCAAACAACTGATGGCCGGCGCCAGTGACCTGTTCCATCAAGGCTGCATCCGCCAGGATCTCGTCTTCCGGCAACTCCAAAACGGCCGTGCTCCAGGCTTCGCGTGACGACTGAATCTCGGTGATGGCTTCATTGGCACTGTTTACCTGATTGATGCCCAGCACACCGGGTGTGTAGGTCCAACCGAGCGGAAAAGCTGGCATCAGCACCCACCAGATCACCGCAAAGACGTGGGTCACAATGACAAAGATCAAAATGCCGCGCGGCACGGGCGTGTCGAGTTCCTTGATCCCGTTCCATTCATGCCCGGTGGTCTGTTCCCCTGTGACCTCGTCGCGCTCCTTCTCGCTCATGGCCGGTCGTCCTTGTCGAGTATGCTGTGTTTGGCGCGATGGAACTTGTCCTTATTTCGCGGCCAGAAGGTATAAATCATCACACCTATGGCCATGGCGATGAGGTAGAACAGGCCCCAGCTCTTGGAAAAGGCAACGAGCGTGCTGTGGTCAAACTCCATATCCTCACTCCTCGACCGATGGGGAGATCAATTGCGAAGCGTCTTCACCCGCAACATCGGGCGCCTCCTGCATGTCCGGGCTCTGCTCATAGGCCGCATTGGTCAGCAGACCCAGAATCTGCAGATAAGCAACCAATGCATCCATCTCGGTGACTGTTCCTGTTACACCGTCAAACAAGCTCACCTGAGTTTCTTCGCCGTAACGTGCAGCGAGCCCGGTTCCAAATGAACTCTCAGGGTCGGCCTGGGCAATGGCATCGGTGGCTGCGTTCTCGACCATTTCCTGGGTATAGGGCACGCCGACCATCCGCTGGGCATTCAGTCGGCCGGCCAGCTCATAGACGTCAAGCTCGGTCTCCATGAGCCATGGATAGGCAGGCATGTTCGACTCGGGGGTTACCTGTCGCGGATTGATCAGGTGCGCCACGTGCCAGATGTCGGAATATTTGCCGCCGACGCGGGCGAGGTCGGGTCCGGTCCTCTTGGACCCCCACTGCATTGGATGGTCGTATTGCGACTCAACGGCAAGCGAATAGGGGCCGTAGCGGTCGACCTCATCGACCAGGGTGCGCACCATCTGGGAGTGGCATGCATAACATCCCTCTCGAACATAGATGTCGCGCCCTGCCAATTCGAGCGGCGTATACAGCCGCATGTCGGGAACATCTTCCACAGTCTCATCGATGGTAAAAAGCGGGACGATCTCGACGATCCCCCCCACACTTGCGGCCGCGATAATCGCCAGGACAAATCCGATGGCAGTACGCTCGATTTTCCGGTGAAACAGTTCTGCCACGTCTCTTACTCCGCCGGATTTGTCTGGTGTTGCAGTGTGCCCAAGGGGGTGTCATCGGCCTGCTCGACCATGGCCGGGCCCTTCTTTACCGTCATGTAAATGTTGTAGGCGGCAACGATTGCTCCGATCAGAAACAGCAGCCCTCCGAAGGCACGCGCAATATAATAGGGGTACATGGCCACCAGCGTGTCGACGAAGGAATAGGCCAAAGTGTTACCCTCGGTATAGGTGCGCCACATCAGGCCCTGGACAATGCCTGAGTTCCACATTGCAAACACATAGATCAGGGTTCCGGCCAGCGAGAGCCAGAAATGCAGCTCGACCAGTTTGTTGGAGAACATGCCCGCGCGATTCCAGAGCGAAGGAACCACCGTATAAAGCGCTCCGAAGGTGATGAGAGCCACCCATCCCAGTGCGCCCGCATGCACGTGTCCCACCGTCCAGTCGGTGTAGTGGGAGAGGGAGTTGACGGGCCGGATGGCCATGAACGAGCCCTCGAAAGTGGAAAGGCCGTAAAAAATTGCGGCAACGACCATGAACCTTAGAGTCGCGTCATCTCTGACCTTGTGCCAGGCACCGCGCAACGTCATCAATGCATTGCCGGCCGAGGCCCAGGAGGGCACCAGCAACATGACGGAAAATGTCATGCCCAGTGTTTGCACCCAATGGGGCAGGGCGGTGTAGTGAAGGTGGTGGGAGCCGGCCCACATATAAAAGAAGGTTATGCCCCAGAAGCTGAGAATTGAAAGCCGATAGGAAAAGATCGGACGATTGGCCCGCTTGGGCAGATAGTAATACATCATCGCCAGGAATCCGGCGGTGAGGAAAAATGCAACTGCATTGTGCCCATACCACCATTGGACCATGGCATCCTGGACCCCCGCCCAGACCACGTAGCTCTTGGCGCTGCCCAACGAAACCGGCACGGCGAGATTGTTGACGATATGGAGCATGGCCACAACGACAATGAAAGCCAAATAATACCAGTTGGCGACGTAGATATGAGGTTCCTTGCGCCGGGCGAGCGTTTTGAGAAACAAAACGAAGTAGGCGACCCAGACCACCACCAACCAAAGATCGGCATACCACTCGGGCTCGGCGTATTCTTTGGACTGGGTGATGCCCATGAAATAACCGGTGACCCCGAGGATGCAGAACAGGTTGTAACCGAAAAGAACAAACCAGGGCAGGACCTGACCTGCAAGGCGCGCGCGCGAGGTGCGCTGCACCACATGAAACGATGTTGCAATGAGCGCGTTGCCGCCAAACCCAAAGATCACGCCGGTCGTATGGGCTGGTCGCAGCCGTCCAAAGCCGGACCAGGCAGCCCCGAATTCGAGTTCGGGCCAGGCCAACTGAGCGGCGACCCAGACCCCCATGAACATCCCAAAGATTGCCCATGCCATCGTCAGGGCTATCCCGACCCGGGTTGGATCATCATAATAGGCGTTTGTGCGATCCTCGGTCGGCTGGGGCAAATCGTACCCCTTTACCAGATAGACCAGCGCGCCCAGGCAGAGGGCTACGATGAGCAGGCCATGGGTGCCGAGCGGATCACGCAGTCCAGCAATCGTTAATGTAGCGCCCAATCCGAGCACCACCAGAACCAAAGCGATACAGCTGTGACGTTCCGCTCTTGTGAGTTGCGCTAGCATAAATCAACTCTCCCCCAGGAATAGATCAACGGGCCCCAAACCAACCATAGCGAGGAGGAAAAGTCCGTCAACAGTCCGATTTATCATACTACCTACTGCTGCTATACCGTCCACTTCATGTCGCGGGCGCGTGTGGCGACTTGCCACATCCCGCTGTTCCCATCCTCGTGTGAGTCGATGCTGCCCATAAGCCATTTTGAACTTTCCATGCACAATACGTTCGGCCTTACGTCTTATGCGCGCCTGGGTGCGGTTGCATACAGTCGGGCTGACGTGATCGATGCTGTGCGTCACGCGCGAGGAAATGAACTTGCCCTTCACGTGCTGGGGGAGGGGAGCAATGTCGTTTTGAGCGAACGCATCGAAGCGTTCGTCTTGTTGATGAGGATCGGAGGTTGTGAGATCACCGATAGGACCCGGGTGGCCGATTTTGTCACTGTCGGGGCTGGGGTATCCTGGCATGGGCTGGTCGAATGGACCCTGACCCAAAACATGCCCGGACTTGAAAATCTTGCGGGTATTCCTGGGTCGGTTGGCGCTGGGCCGGTGCAAAATATAGGGGCATATGGGGTCGAACTTGCCGAGTTTTTCGAGTCTTTGGTTGCCCTGGATACTGCCACACTTGAGTTCTGCGAATTCGACGGTCCGGCGTGTCGGTTTGACTACAGAGACAGCATTTTCAAGAGAGAGCCTGGGCGTTTCATTATCGTTGAGGTGACGTTGAGATTGCCGCGCGAATGGCAGCCGCGTGTTGGCTACAGTGGGCTTGAGGGTCTCGAGCAGGGCACTCCGGACCAAATCAAGGACGCGGTGGTGAGCTTGCGTGAACGCAAGTTGCCCGATTGGCGGCAGATAGGCAATGCTGGCTCTTTTTTCCACAATCCGGTGGTAGCGCAAACCCATGCGCTTCGACTGCAAAATCACTTTCCCACTATACCCGTTCACCCGACGCCGGACGGTCGGGTCAAGCTGTCGGCAGGATGGCTGATCGAGCAGTGCGGGCTCAAGGGCATGCGAAGGGGCGGGGCCGGCATCAGTGCCGATCATGGCTTGGTGCTTATCAATCATGGTGGTGCTCGTCAGCAAGATGTGGCGTTACTGGCCGAATACGTCCGCAAGTGCGTGAACGAGAAATTCTCGGTGGACTTGGTCCAGGAGCCCCGGGCGTTGTAGAAGTCCATTAGCATTATTTTTCAACATACATGATCGTCAGGATCAATTTGGCGTCCTCGATCCCGCGGACCGCGTGCGTTTTTCCACCTTCAAGGTAGAGCCAGTCGCCGGTTTTCATTTCCACCTCTTTTTCGTCGACGATGAGCGCTATACGGCCCGAAATACAATAAAGGGTCATTGGGCCCTCAACAGCATGGGGGGCTATCAAGCGGCCCTGAGGAACGATGAGTTTGATTGCCTCGAAGGCATCGGTTTTAACCAGCGCGGACGACCTGGTGGTCTGAGGGTCGCCAAGCAGGTTTCGCGAGTGTCCGGGTTCAACATGGGAAAGCGCCATTCTGCTCTTCCTCTTAAAGTGTCGGGTCAGCGTGAGCGGTTGAACTTTTGGGGCGGCCCGATGGCCGCCCCAACGCGTTCTTATTCGGCTTCTTCGGGCGCATCGAAGATGTCTGGCGCGGCATCGCCTTCCACGAGAAGATAGCCAGCAAGTCCACGCTCAACCCGTGACAGGGCGTGATCGACCAGCACGTAGCGGCCCGGGACTTCGCATTTAAGTTCCACGGCGACAGCACCGCCGGCTGGGACCATCACTGTCTGCACGCTTTCGAGCGGGGGGCTGACCAGCGAACCATAGAGGTAGACCTTGTCGAAAATTTCCCCGATGATATGGAAATTGGATGCGTAATTGGGGCCGCCCACGCCATAGTAGATGCGAACGGTCTCACCGACATTTGCGCGCATCGGGTAATGATCGGTAAGCGCTCCGACGTGGCCATTCAGCACGAAGTATTCTGGACGTTCATCGAGCAGTTTTTCATAGCTTTCCGTAAGCAGTCCGGATGTGCCAAAGGGCTCATTGGTATAGATTTCGCCCTGCATGACATAAAATTCCTTGTCGACTGGCGGCAGCCCTTCTTCGGGTTCGATCAGGATGAGCCCATACATGCCATTGGCGATGTGCAGCGCCACGGGCGGGACAGCGCAGTGATAGACGTATATGCCCGGATTGAGGGCCTTGAAGCTGAAACTCTTTTCCTCGCCAGGTGCTGCCGATGTCGCCTCAGCGCCGCCACCCGGGCCGGTCGCGGCGTGGAAATCGACGTTGTGCATCATCCAACTGTCGGGATGATTCTTGAGCGTCACGTTGATTGTGTCCCCGACGCGCGCCCGGATGAAGGGGCCGGGCACGGTCCCATTAAATGTCCAGTAGCGGAACGTGCTGTTGTGAGAAAGGTGAGCTTCGACTTCGATAGTCTCGAGTTCGACGTCAATCGTGGCCGGCTCAGTGCGCTCGATCGGAGGGGGCACATTGGCGGGGTTTTCGGCAATATCGGCCATGTCTGGATGCACCGGATTGACCGAATAGACGCGATCGCTCATCGGGCCTGCGTGGTCGTGGTCTGCGACCACCATCCTGTGGTTGTGCTGGGCAAGGGCCGGAGGCGCACCGAGAAGGGCGCCCAGTCCCAGCCCGGCTGATCCCGCTAACAGAGACCGCCGGTCTAAAAGCTTGGATGCCACGTGATCATCGGGGCGATCGGTGGGGTCTGATTTGACTTTCATTTCAAGCGTTCTCCATGTTGTTGAAGGTAACCTTTGGGAAACTTTTGCCCTAGCCGCCGGTTCCTTGATCAAATTCCTAGCACGGCACAATGGATAGGAAAGTTGATCTGGAAAAAAGAAGCAAGGCGTGTTTGCGCACAAAACAGGTGTTAGATTTGGAGGACGTTTGTCGTGGCTAGTGATTTAAAACTGGATGTCCGTCCGCTACTGGCAAGCGGCCAGGATCCTTTTGCAAAAATTATGCAGGTAGTCGGGGAGCTATTGCCTCAACAGAGCTTGGTACTCATAGCACCATTCAAGCCCGTGCCTTTGTTGGATGTTATGTCGCGCAAGGGATTTGAAAGCCGATCAGAGCGTGTCTCGGACGGGAGTTGGCAGGTTACTTTCACACCACAGCCGCGCCGCAATTTGAGTGTCTCGCCGCTGGCCGATGACGTTGCGATCTGGCCAGATCCAACAAGACTTGTCGATCTGAGCAAGCATGATACCGCCACTGCGGTTGCAGCTGTTGAAGATATCGTGGAGAGCCTTGGGAGCGGTGGCGTTGCTTATATGCTCCTGGCAGATCCGCCCGGTGACTGGCTGGACCGTTTCACACGTGCGGGTCATCAATGGGCTTGGAGCTATGACGATATGGTTGAGGGGTTTGGTCTAATGATCCGCGCGGCTTTAAAAAAAGGGCTAGCCGACTAATACCGCGTGGCGCTGATTGGATCGGCACTAAACAGAGCGGCGTGGCCTCCCAGGACAAGCCAGGATGTCAAAGCGATTGCAAGCAACAGGGCGAGAGTGAGCCAGCTGTCCCACCGCAAGCGGGTACGTCCCAAAATGACAGCAAGAAACGGGATGATCGAAGTGGTTCGCGCTAGCGCCTGCCACTGGCCTTCCAGCGCCCTGCGTGCTCGTTTATCGGACAGCCAGAAACCCGAGACGGCCAGAATGGTCAGGCTACCAAATAGAAGAAGTGACCGCAAATCACCGTTGGGGGGAATATGAGATGCACTCCACAGGGCAAATCCCCAGAACACGGGGTGGCGCGTGATTGTTACTACGGCACCAGCCTCACCAAGCTGACTTCGCCGCGCGCTTAAAGAGAGTGGGTTGGGTGAAATCAGTCCGGCTATGATGAGAAACAGTGCGATGGGAGAAACAACCAGCGTGATCCATGCCTGCCAGCCAGCTGGCATCCACAACACCGACACGGGAGCAGAAACGGCTGCAAGCAAGACCCAAGCGAGAAGGACAACCGACAGGGTTGCGTAGCCGATCAGATAGGCTTTGCGGCCGATTATGGCGATGATGCGCGCGCGCACCCCTGGGAGCGATGGGACGAGGTGGGACAGGACAAATAGTGTGAGTGCGAGCGCAAATTCGGGCATCGATCATCCTTGCTAAGAAGGGGGCGGCAGTAATTTGTGCGCCCCCTTTTTTGAAGCTAGAGCCCCAGTTCTTGGTAAGCTGCTTCAAATCGCTCCTTTGCCTTGGGAGGAAGCGTGGTTGCTTTTGCCTGCTCGAGATTTTCGGGCGCGTCCCCAACCTGGATCAAGGCCACCATGCCCATGGCGTAGTGAGGCGTGCATTTGATGCCATAAACCCCTTCGACATCGAAGGTGACGGTGACTGTTTCCCCGATCGTGGTGCGGAAGGCTTCAGCCCCTTGGGGGAACATGCCCGCGATGGTCTCGGCATTATGTCCGGGGTCAGTGGCCACGAAGGTTACCGTGTCACCGGGCTCGATCTTGATGCCAGCAGGCTCAAACACCATTGGCCCCGCATCACCGCGATTGAGCATCTGAACCTCGTGATCGGCGGCCCATGCTGGGGCGCCAGCAAGCCCGACCGTGAGCATCAAGGCGGTAAGAGCGGTCCTGATCATTTTTGTCTCCATGAGTTTTGGTGAACGTTATGTTCGCCCTCTCAATACCCAGCCCGTGCCAATCGAACTTTGAGCTGGCACAAACACAAACGAAAAACCGGCCGTATCGAGCGGGCCGGTTAAGGTTTAAGGGTGCAATCTCGGTGTGATCTCAAAACCACCCAGCCGGGGTCTAGCATCGGCACGAGATCACGCCATGGCCCAGATTAGAGACACCGGCTTATTTTCGCCACCCGCCTGCAACCAAGGCCTTGAGGCAATCGATAACCAGCTGATTTCCACCAACTTCGAGTCAAAAGCCCTGCGACACTGTGTCGATACGTATTTCTACAGCGCGGACCGGGGCTTGTCTCGCGGTTTCAGGACTGTCGGCTGATCTGCTTAGTGCATTGTTTACTCCATCTGTTGGACAACATCAAAGAGCAGATATCAAAGGATCTCATCATGGCCATGCGCATATCCACAAAGCTGTTGATCATGGGCGCGCTAGCGCTGGCCATGATGATCGCGGGCACCGTTTTCTCGCTGCACAATACTCAGCAGCGAATGGTGGAAAATCGCAAGGCAATGCTGTCGGTCTTGACCGACAGTGCAACCGCGGTGGTTGAAGCTTACGCAGCGCGCGCCGGGGCCGGGGAGTTGACCGTGCCGGAGGCACAAGAGCGGGCAATCGCTGCCATTGCAGCCATGCGCTACAGCGGAACCGAGTATTTCTGGATCAATGACATGGGCCCCACGATGGTAATGCATCCGTTCAAGCCCGAGCTTAATGGACAAGATCTCTCAAACAACGCGGACCCTGAGGGCAAGCTGTTGTTTGTCGAGTTCGTCAAGACCGTCCAAGCGAGCGGCTCCGGCTTTGTCGATTACCTGTGGCCCAAGCCGGGCAGTGATCTGGCTCAACCCAAACTTTCCCACGTTCAGGGCACAGAGTGGGGCTGGGTCGTAGGGACAGGGGTCTATATCGACGATCTGACCAATATGTTCTGGGACAACGTAAAAGTACTCGGCGCGGCGTTGTTGGCAGGTGTCGCCATCATGGGTGGGGCGGCCTTTGCCATTACCCGGTCCGTGACCGGGCCCGTCAATGCGCTGACAAACGCCATGAGCGAACTTGCCGCGGGTAACGACAGCGTTGAGGTCCCAGCCACCGATGGAAAAAACGAACTCGGCGACATGGCACGGGCGGTATTAGTTTTCAAGCAAGCCGGGATCGAGAAACGCGCCGCAGAAGCCCAAGCCACCCAAGCCCGGCAGCGTCACGACGCCGATCGGATGGCTGCCGAACAAGAGCGGGCCACAGCGCACCAGGAAAAGGAGCGCGAGGCTCAAGCCGATCAAGTGGCCGCTACGGTCTTGGCGCAGGGTCTGTCGGCGCTTGCGGCAGGAGATCTTTGCCATCGTGTCACCCAAGATATGCCGAGCAAGTGGCATGAGCTCAAAGCTGACTTTAACCGCACTGCGCAAAGTCTAAGCGATATGGTGGCGCAATTGCGCGACACGTCAAGGAACCTAAAGATTGCGACCGGGGAGATCCTGTCGGGCGCCGATGACCTGTCCGAACGCACCACGCGCCAGGCTTCGACCATCGAGGAGACTTCGGCGGCCATGGAGCAGCTGGCAGCGACGGTTCTGGAAAACGCCAAGCGGGCCCTGGAAGCCTCAAAGACCGCAGCCACGGTCACCCAGTCGGCTGAAGAGGGTGGGCAGGTGATGGAAGAGGCGACCTCGGCCATGGAGCGGATTACCACATCCTCGGCCAAGGTGTCCGACATCATCAAGCTTATCGACGACATTGCCTTCCAGACCAATCTTTTGGCGCTAAATGCGTCTGTGGAAGCGGCGCGGGCCGGGGAAGCGGGCAAGGGATTTTCGGTGGTGGCTGTCGAGGTGCGGCGGCTGGCGCAGTCGGCGGCGGTAGCCTCCTCGGAGGTCAAGACGCTTATTGAGCAATCGGCCAATGAGGTCGATGGCGGCAGACGTCTTGTGGCGCAGGCGGCAGAAAAGCTTGTGGCCATGCTCGCGGCAGCGCGGGCCAACACCGGGCAGATGCAGACCATTGCCAGTGACAGCCGCGAGCAGGCCGCCTCGATCGAGGAGGTCAACGCCGCGGTGCGTCAGTTGGACGAGATGACCCAGCACAACGCCGCACTTGTTGAACAGACCAACGCCGCAATCGCCCAGACCGAGGAGCAGGCAATTGCGCTCGACCGGATCGTGGAGATCTTCCGTATCCAGGGTGCGACCGCGACCAGCCAGTCGCACAAGCCGGCCCCTGCTGTTGCCAGTGCCGATCGGGTCAGGCCCATCGCTACCGACAAGCACGGTCTCCAGCACAATGGAAAACACGCGGCGGCCGCCCATCTCTCTTTGGGTAACGCCGCCATCGATAGCGATTGGAACGAGTTCTGATCTCGACCAAGGACGCTGGACCCGACTGATAAATAGGGGTTGAGGGTTGTGGCGTTGTCATGCCCGTGCCCGATCCACTCGGTTCGCTACCTTCGGGCAAAAAACAGCGCGATTGGGAAGTGCGTGCATCCTTTTCGGGGCGGGCATCCATGGCGGGCGAGCAGTGAATTGCTCTGGCCAGGGTGGGATCAAGACCACACTTTCGGCCAGCCAACTGCCGTGTGCTGGCTGCGACTGGGCTGATGAACGTGGAGGGGCGTTACAATTTTGCCCAGCCCGCGCCCTCTGGTCAGGCCCGCCCGTGGGCCCTCACGCCACTCTTTTTTGCTGGCGGATGGAAATTGCCCGCGCTGCAGCCGCTTGAGATGGCCAACCCTGGTGGATCGAGGGTTGCCATTTTTGCCATGTGCTTTGTGCAACTGTGCCGGGTGGGTGTTTCGTTCCACCCATTCAGTGCTGCTTAACAAGCAGCGCGACATCGATATGACGCTAGCGGGTTAAGCGGCGATTGGGCGCTCGGCCCTCGGTCAGATCGGCCCGCGGTCTGGACCAACACGGGCTCGCACTGTCCGCGCTGTCGAACCAAACCAGAAAGCTCACCGTTACCTCACCATCAAGGTGTCTCACAGTCTGCCAAGGAGGACCCAATGGCCCATAATGATCGCTCCCGTCATATCACCCACGGCATCGCGCGTTCACCCAACCGAGCCATGTTTTATGCTCTGGGCTATGAGGAGAAAGATTTCGATCAACCTATTGTTGGCATTGCCAATGGCCATTCCACGATCACCCCGTGCAATGCGGGCCTTCAGAGCCTTGTTGATGCAGCGGCAGCAGCCATCAAGCAAGAAGGAGCCAACCCCCAAATTTTTGGCGTCCCCACCATTTCGGACGGTATGGCCATGGGCACCGAGGGAATGAAGTATTCTTTGGTCTCCCGCGAAGTGATTGCCGACTGCGTAGAATTGTCGGTGCAAGGTCAGTGGATGGACGGCGTGCTGGTCGTGGGCGGGTGTGACAAGAACCTTCCTGGGGGCATGATCGGGATGCTTCGAGCCAATGTTCCCTCCATCTATGTTTATGGGGGGACGATCAAGCCTGGCCGATGGAAGGGCCAGGACCTATCCATTGTCTCTGCCTTTGAGGCTGTTGGTGCTTATATGGCAGGGACGATGAGTGAGGAGGATTTCAAGGGAATTGAACGCAATGCATGTCCTAGCACCGGGTCCTGTGGCGGGATGTATACGGCCAACACCATGGCGGGCTCTTTTGAAGCGCTTGGGATGTCGTTGCTTGGCTCCTCCAGCATGGCCAATCCGGATGAGGAAAAGCGTGCGTCTGCAGATCGATCCGCTCGGACCTTGGCAAGAGCGGTCAGAAACGGGCTCAAGCCGTCCGACATCGTGACACGCGAATCGATCGAGAACGCGGTTGCACTGGTCATGGCAACTGGGGGTTCCACTAATGCAGTCCTACATTATTTGGCGATTGCTCGTGCAGCGGGGGTGGAATGGGAACTCGATGACTTCGAAACGGTTCGCAAGCGGATTCCGATCATCTGCAACCTCAAGCCTTCTGGCCAATATATGGCAGTTGACCTACACCAGGCTGGGGGCGTTCCGCAGGTGCTCAAGATGCTTCTTGATGCGGGCAAGCTGAACGGGGATTGCCTCACGATCACTGGCCGGACATTGGCGCAGGAACTCGAGCTGGTGCCCGCGGCACCGCCTCGGGGGCAAAATGTCATAACTTCCCTGGACGCAGCACTCTATCCAGAGGGGCACCTGGCCGTTTTGAAAGGAAATCTCGCGACCGATGGAGCAGTCGCCAAGATTTCTGGCCTATCTAAAACCGTTCTCAAAGGTCCAGCCCGCGTATTTGACGACGAACAATCGGCCCTAGGCGCCATTCTCGACAACAAAATATCGGCCGGCGATATTGTGGTCCTGCGGTATCTGGGGCCTCGTGGAGGACCGGGCATGCCCGAAATGCTTGCGCCCACATCGGCCTTGGTGGGGCAGGGGCTGGGCGAGAGCGTTGGACTGATTACCGATGGCAGGTTCTCGGGCGGAACATGGGGGCTGGTTGTGGGCCATGTCGCGCCCGAAGCGTTCGAGGGTGGGACGATTGCTCTGGTGCAAGAGGGCGATCTCATCACCATTGACGCCAAGGCGCGATTGCTCGAGCTCGACGTCGAGGATCAAGAGCTGCAACGGCGGCGAGCGGTCTGGCGCCGACCGGCTCCAAAATACACTGGAGGGGTTCTGGGCAAGTACGCGCAATCAGCGCGACCGGCATGCCAGGGCGCCAGCACGGGATAAAGGCAGCGCCGTCACGCTTTGATATTGCAGGCTATGGCTTTGACGCTACCCATCGCCACGGTTTGGTCGGTCAATTCAATCTTTGCGCTGGCGCAAAGAGAATGGTGCGAGGCTCTGGCATTCGTGGGGCAATAGCTGTGCAGCCCTTGCGCGTTGGAACATAAGCTGAGCCCGGGTCGAGCAGATCCCTTTTTCATGAGCGCGGCGTCAAAGTCGGAGTAAGCGATGATCGACGAAAAGTTAGAGCCGCTCCTTGAGCAGGTGCTGGGACGCAGCCCCGGGGAACCTGAATTCCAACAAGCGGTTCGAGAGGTGCTTGAAAGTCTGGGCAGGGTAATTGCAAAACATCCCCATTATCTCGAGCACGCGCTGATCGAACGCATTTGCGAGCCTGAACGGCAGATCATTTTCCGGGTCCCCTGGGTGGACGATCAAGGCTCGGTGCAGATCAATCGTGGCTTTCGGGTCCAGTTCAATTCCGCACTTGGCCCTTACAAGGGTGGCATTCGGTTTCATCCCTCGGTCAATCTGGGGATCATCAAATTCCTTGGCTTTGAACAGACGTTTAAGAACGCGCTCACCGGAATGCCGATTGGCGGTGGCAAGGGTGGTTCGGACTTTGATCCAAGAGGGCGCTCGGATGGCGAGATCATGCGGTTCTGCCAATCTTTCATGATCGAGTTGCACCGCCACATCGGGGAGTACATTGATGTTCCGGCAGGCGATATCGGTGTGGGGGGGCGAGAGATTGGCTATATGTTCGGCTGCTACAAGCGGCTCACCAACCGCTATGAAGCCGGTGTGCTGACTGGCAAGGCTCTGTTTTACGGCGGATCGCGAGCCAGGACCGAAGCCACTGGCTATGGAAACACCTACTTTGTACGCGCCATGCTTGCCACTCGTGGGCTGAGCTTTGAGGACAAAACCGTGGTGGTGTCGGGCTCGGGCAACGTTGCAACATACAGCGTGGAAAAGGTTCAGTCCTTCGGTGGCAAAGTTGTCGCAGTGTCCGACAGTTCTGGTTATGTCGTTGACGAAGACGGCATTGACCTCGCCCTTCTCAAGGAAGTCAAACAAATCCGTCACGGTCGGATCGCCGACTATGTTGCGCTCAAAGGGGAAACCCACGGAGCCCTTTTCGTCAAGTCAGGGGAAGGGTCGATCTGGGATATCCCGTGTGACGTGGCCATGCCCTCGGCGACTCAGAATGAGCTGACCGGCAAGGATGCCAAGACATTGGTGGCCAATGGTGTCGTTGCCGTGGGAGAAGGGGCGAATATGCCGTGCACGCCCGAAGCGATACGCATATTTGAACACGCCGGCGTCATGTTCGGGCCTGGCAAGGCAGCCAATGCGGGAGGTGTCGCGACATCAGCCCTCGAGATGCAACAAAATGCCTCGCGCGACAGCTGGACCTTTGACAAGACCGAGGCGCGTTTGTCCGAGATCATGCGGGCAATCCACGACACCTGCGCCAGCACTGCAGAGGAGTACGGCGCCCCCGGCAATTACGTGCTGGGCGCCAACATAGCTGGATTTGTCAGGGTTGCCGAGGCGATGCGTGCCTTGGGCGTTATCTGATGGCAAAGGCTGTGCCAGCACTTGCCCGGCTCCCCAATCGCTTTGACTGTCAGGTGCCAACGAACCTCCCGCTTCCAAAGAGCTTCAGTCCCAAACAAGGAAAGACACCATGAAACGCCCTCAACTCGTCCCTGCCACGCGTCTTGCGGTTATCGCTGTTCTAGGGGTCGGTCCCGCTCTGGCGCAAGATCAGATCCTGGAAGGCAGCTTTGCCCTGCCAAATGTTCAACCGGCGGTCTCGGGAGAAATGGTTGTCAGCGAGACCGGGCCATTGTCTCGACACATCGAGCTGTCTTATTCTGACATCCACACTGGTGAGCGAGTCACCCAATACGAGGTCGAGCTCACCCAGGAGCTGCACTTGCTCGCGACCGATGCTGGTCTGTCTCACCTTGTTCACGAACACGTAAAGGCGGCCGGCGATGACGGCCGTTTTACAACCGAACTTCACTTTCCCGAACCGGGCCGGTACCACATCTATACCGATGCAGCCCCCTCCGGCTTGGGCCAGCAGGTGTTGCGCTTCGAGCTGCAGGTCGGAGAAAATGGGAATCTGGACACCCAAGCCGATACGCTGTTGGGCTCCCCGCCAGTCGATGTGAAAGATGGGCCGATTGTCTCGTCTGATCAAGGATATAGGGTGACATTAAGCGCGCCCGATCTGGAGGCCGGCAAGGAGGGGATGATCACCCTTGCCGTTGAAAAGGACGGCCAGCCCGCCTCCGATCTTGAACCTTATCTGGGAGTTGCCGCGCACGCTGTTTTCGTTCGTGCCCAAGATCTTGCCTACGTCCACGCTCACGCTATGACCGACGGGCCCAACGGGAATGGGCATCACGCCGAGACAGTCGAGTACCACGAGCACGCACACAGTCACCACCCAGCGTCAAACGAACCTGTTGAACACGAAATGCCTTCGGGAGCGGAGGAAGCGAACGTTGAGGGCGATGAAGCCGGGATGGGCGCTGAGGGAACCATGGACCATGATGAGCACGCCATGCATGGCGCGGCTGAAGCTGTCGGATCTGTCTCATCGACTATGGCCATTCATGTCACACCTCCTGCAGCGGGTGCCTACGCGCTTTGGGTGGAATTTGTTGGCGGGGGCGACGTTATCACTGTGCCCTTTGCTCTGGAAATTCCTTAAAGCGACTAAACTGGCAATCGGAACATTGGGACGCCGCGTTCATCCGGGGGAGCCGCACTTGGATAGGTTTGACGGACACTTAATTCTCGCTGCGCACGTCCCGATGACGCCGTTTTCAGATGATGTGTAAGCGCTTTCTAGCTCCCCTATGCGGCGAGGCTTGACGCTTTTCTGAAGGCCCATGGCATGAGCTCTTCGATACGGCTTTTCGGATGGCCGTCGAGCAAGGCTCGGAGGGTGTCGGCGATATAGTCGACGGGATTTACGTTGCTCATTTTGCAGGTAGCCACGAGCGAAGCGAGCAGCGCCCAGTTCTCGGCGCCGACGTCGTTTCCAGCGAATAACGCATTTTTTCTGGTCAATGCCATCGCCCGTTCATTCTGCCCATGTCGGGGAAGAGCGGCAAATTCACTATCGCTGGCATCCCTATTTCGGACAGAAGGTAACCGTTCGGCAGGTTCAGCAGCGGGCCACGGGACAGTTTCTGAGAGTTGACGGTCCCTCTGGCACCATCATCTCGATTCCTGGCTGGATGGTGGACCCCCTGATCTGTGCCGAGATGAGAATTGGCGGGCCGCAGGTTGATCTTGCGGCACTGTCAGATCTCAAGAGACTGGTCACGCCGACTTCTGTTCCCACACACTCCCTGGGCGAAAATGGAATCGCAAGGGAGGAAGTCGATGAAACAGCACGACGCGCCTGTGCCGACCTCGGGCAGGCAGATGAGCCTGGTGTTCGAACCCCGCAAGGTGGACGCGATGAAGGAGGTGGAGCAAGCGGAGGCCACGAGGGCACTCGCCCACCTTCTGATGCAGGCCGCCGGTCTGATCGTCGAGGAGCTCGGCGATGAACGGAATTGATCTGATCCCCACCCAACTCCTGAAGCGCAAGGCAGTTGTCTATGTGCGTCAATCATCGCAGTCCCAGGTCATGACCAATCTGGAGAGCCAGCGGCGGCAGTACGACCTCGTCGACATTGCCCGCGAGCACGGGTTCATGGATGTGGAGGTGATCGACGACGATCTCGGGCGATCCGCGAGCGGAACAGTGGCGCGCCCCGGCTTTGATCGGCTGGTCGCATGGCTGTGTGCGGGCAATGTGGGCGCTGTTTTGTGTCAGGATGCATCACGGCTCGCGCGAAATGGCCGTGACTGGCACCATCTTCTGGAGCTCTGCGGCCTCGTCGAGGCCCGTGTCATCGATCACGACGGCGTTTATAATCCTTGCCAACCCAATGATCGCCTGCTCCTGGGCATGAAAGGCAGCATCAGCGAATTCGAGCTCGGCGTGCTCAGAACGCGAATGCACGATGCTGTCAGGTCGAAGGCGCGCCGTGGCGAACTGCGCTTGTCAGTCCCGTTCGGCTACATCTGGCACCGTGAAGCGGGTCTCGGGCTCGACCCTGATCTGCGCTTGCAGGAGGTGATCCGGCTCATCTTTACCCGCTTCGGCGAACTTGGCAGCGCGCGCCAAGTGTTGTTATCGATGACGGCCGATCAAATCCACTTTCCTCGACCTTCGGATGAAGGGCGCATGACCAGCTTCACCTGGCTGCCGATCCGCTATCGCAACGTGATCTCCGTGCTCAAAAACCCGTTTTACGCTGGAGTTTATGTTTACGGGAAAAGCGAGAAACGAACCTCCATCGTCGATGGGCGCGCGCGGCGGAGCTATGGCCACAGCAAACCGGTCGGGACGTGGGAGGTATTCATCAAAGACCACCACGAAGGCTATATCAGCTGGGACGAGTACGAGCGAAACCAGCAGCAATTGGCCCTCAACAACTACGGTCGCGCCGGTGGTGTGAAATCGGGCCGAGGCGGCCGGGCGTTACTTTCGGGCATGATGACGTGTGCCCGGTGCGGGCGGCGACTGTCGGTCACCTATACCGGCAATCCGCAGAGCCGACCCGTCTATCGCTGCGACAAGCCGAACCTGATGATGGGCTTGCCCCGATGCATGACCTTTGGAGGCCCTCGGGTGGACGCGGCTGTTGCGCGTGAGCTGCTGCGCGCGGTAGAACCCTTGGCGATCGAGGCCGCGTTCGAGGCTGAGCGGATGCACCGGGAACGACAAGATAATCAGCGCCAGATCCGCGATCTGGAACTTCAGCAGGCCCGTTACGAGGCCAATCTCGCCGAGCGCCGCTATGCCGCCTGTGATCCAGACAATCGACTGATTGCCGCCCAGCTGGAGAAAAACTGGGAAGTAGCGCTACGCCGGGTGCGGGATCTGGAAGTACGCCAACCGCCCGGAAGCCCATCAACCATCGAGGTTGATCCAAGCGCTTTTGCCAACTTGGCCGAAAACCTCTCCGCGGCATGGGATGCGCCTGATGTGACGATGCGTGCCCGTCAGCAGTTGCTCCGGACCTTGATCGCCGACATCATCGTCGATGTTGACGATGCGGTGCGGGACGTCGTCCTCACGATCCACTGGCGGGGCGGCCAACACTCAGAACTGCGTGTTCACAAACCCCAAGCGGGGGAACACGGTTGCGCGACAGCTGAAGATGCGTTGGCAGTAATGAGAAGCATGGCAGGTCGTTGGTCTGACGAGCATATCGCCGCGTCGCTCAATCGGATGGGTTTGCCCACCGGCCACGGAAAAACTTGGACGGCGCACCGCGTCTCGTCGGTTCGGCGGGTTCGCGGCATCCATGCCTACCGTTCGGCTGAGAAAAATGGCGAATGGCTCACCATGACCGAGGCAGCCAAGGCTTTAGGCGTTACACGCCACGCGATCAGGCGCCTTATCAAGACCGGCACCCTCCCAGCTGTTCAGGTAGTGCGCGGTGCGCCGTACCAAATCCGTGCCGAAGACCTGGCGTCGGAGACGATCAAAACCGCGATAGCCCGGAAAGGTCGCCCGTGTCGCACCGTCGACGCGAACACGCTTCCAATGTTTACAGACACTTAGCAATGGAGTGCATAATGAAACACGCTTCGCGAGGGGCCGAATTTGGTTCTCGACCGGGTTGGTGTCCAGCTCGAGCCGGCCATCGTCGAGGAACCGGATGAGATCAGGCCATATGCTCAAGGTGTAGCGAATGTCTTCGGCCAGCGTCGAGGTTCTGGGGATGCGCGAGAGCTGGGCCTCGAGCCATGGACGGAACGCGGCAGTGATGGGAGCCGAGAGTTCGCGGCGGGCAGCAAGGCGAACCTCGGGCGCAAATCCCCGGACCGATTGTTCTACGGCATAGAGCTCACCGATATGGCGCAGCGCCTGTTCGGCAATGGGCGAACCATCGTTTTGAAGTCGTTTGATGAAGCGGCGCCGGACATGGGTCCAGCAGCGCACCAGCTGCCACCCTCCCTCGGGACGATCGATGGCGGTGAGCTTGTCATAGGCCTCATAGCCATCGCACTGCAGGAAACGCCCGCGATAGCCTTCGAGGATGGATTTTGCATGGATGGCTCCGCGCCCTCGGGCGTAGTGGAACATCACAATGGGCGGCCCGGCGGCGCCGTGACTGCGATCATCGCGCACGACAGCCCAGAAATAGCTGGTTCGGGTTCGTCCTCGTCCAGGATCAAGGGTCGGCGCGCGGGTCTCGTCCATGAACAGGCGATCGGCGTCTCGGAGATGGGAGCGCATATGCTCGACGATCGGCTTGAGATGGAAGCTGGCTCGCCCCACCCAATTGCCCAGCGTTGCCCGGTCGAGATCGACCCCCTGACGCGTATAGATGTCGGCCTGTCGGTAAAAGGGGAGATGATCGCCGAATTTGGAAACGATGACCTGGGCGATCAGAGCTTCGGTCGGCAATCCACCCGGAACAACGTATTCGGGTGCATGGGCCTGAACAACAGAACCCGAGCAGCGACGGCAGGCATAGCGCGGGCGCCGAGTGACCAGGACACGCAGTTGGGCCGGCACGATATCGAGCCGCTCCGAAACGTCCTCGCCGATCCGTGCCATCTCACCACAGCCACATGGACACAGCGTGCTGGTCGGCTCGATGACCCTCTCGATCCGCGGCAGATGTGCCGGGAGATGGCCGCGATCGCGTTTGACTGAAGGCTTGGGAGCGGCCTTCTCCCCCTTGAGGGCGCGTTGGGCCTTCTCCTGAGCTGCATCGAGAATGCCCTGGGCCATCTCGACGTCTTCGAGAGGCAGATTGAACTGCTCTGGATCGAGCTTTTCCGAGCGCGCCCCGAACCGATCACGGCGCAGTTCGCTGATGATGCTCTCGAGCCGGCGCTGCGCCTCAACGGCATCCGCCAGGGCAGCCTCGGTCTCGGCGAGGCGCGCCTTGAGGCGGGCGTTTTCTTGGGCAAGGGCGGCGTCGGTCATGACCTTGATCATGCACAACAATGCCCCTGACGCCATCGCCGAAAGCGTCCTGAGTCATTGAGCCGCAGCTATTGGGCCACCGTTGGTCGACGCTCGGCTTCCGGGCGCACCATGCGCCAGTCAATGCCCTCGAACAGAGCAGAAAACTGGGAGGGAGAAAGCGTCAAAACGCCATTGCGAACCTGAGGCCAGACGAACTTGCAGCCCTCGAGCCGCTCGTGCACCAGAACCAGGCCGGTGGTCGCGGCAGCCGGCGACCCGTGGTCAGATTGCGGTGCGTTGCAGTCTGGCAGCTCTTGTCACCCTCTATGCGTTTCCAAACGCTTGGGAGGGTTTGTGAAAACTGGCGCGAGACCAAAAGCCGTTTGCCGTGACTGTAAGTCGTTCAAATCCCCTTTTGCGCAGTTCTTTCCCGGTCATCCGGTTCATCCAGCCGTGACCCATCAGGACCGTTTCAGATTCGGATGCGGCTTCCATCAACACGTCTGCGATTGCACGTGCGCGCACTTGGCATTCCGCAACATGCTCCTCGGCAGCCCCGCCGCATAACCAAATAATCCGGCCCAGAGTGGTCCAAAAAGAAGATTTCATGCGGAACGAGAGCGGGGGGATTGTGATAGCGGCTTCGTTGAACAAGGCTGAGCTTCGCACATATTCCGACCCTACCAGGGCCCTCGCCGACTGGACGGATCTCGGCAGAACACTGGAAAACACGCTTTGCACCCCAGTTGCCTTCAACCACGTTCTGAGAGAGTCGGGAGGATTGTCGATGATGCCCGCAGCGCGGTAGGCGTCCATCCAACCGCGATACTCCTTGCTTGATAGCGATGGCTGTGGCGGGCAATCGGGTGCACCGTGACGAATCAGATGGTTTCTCATGCTCGGTGACCTATCCTGGTGAGCCATTTCTTATCGCCCGGCGTTGATCATCTCACGGATTTTGATCGCTTTTTCGAAGTGATCCAGGCCATGGGTTTTTATCCACCATTCAGCAGCTTCCATAAGAAGATCAGGGTTATCATTCTTGTTCGCAAAGAACGCGTAGAATGACAATCCGACGCCTTCACCCTTCTTCACGATCTTATCGTCGCAGACGGAGATAGCTTTTGCCCTTAGGCTCGGTCTCATGGTCGGTCTCTTTCCGTCGCCAATCCGTTTTGAGGCAACCGATAGCAGATTCGGGATGGGCTAGTGGACTGCAACGAACGCTATGGGGTGGGGTGAACGAACATGATGTAATCGCGGGGAGCGGCGGCCACCGTTTGATATGGCGGCGATGTTGGAATGTCTGGCCAGCTGGCTGTCCCCCGGTAGGATGAAGTACGGGCTCACGATGAGAACCGGGCCCAGGCATCGAACGGAGGACAGCCATGCAGCACTATATCGGTCTCGACGTATCCATGAAAGAGACGGCAGTATCGATCCGGAAGGACGGCAATAGGATTTGGCGGGGCAAGTGCGCGTCCGATCCGCAACTGATTGCCGCAGTGATCCGCAAGCGCGCGCCGTATGCCCGGCGGGTCGTGTTCGAGACGGGACCATTGTCGGTATGGTTCTACCATGCGCTGACGGCAGAGGGCCTGCCGGCGATCTGTATCGATGCGCGGCATGCCAAGGCCGCGCTCGACATGGCGGTAAACAAGACCGATGCGAACGATGCCGATGGCCTGGCACATCTTGCCGAGGTGGGGTTCTATCGAGAGGTTCGGGTCAAAGGGTTCGACAGCATGTTGATCCGCACGTTGATTACCGCACGTACCATCTTCTCAAGATGCGTCTGCAGATGTCCAACCAAATTCATGGGTTGATGAAGACCTTTGGCCTCGTTGTGCCTAAAGGCGCGGGTAGCGTATTCGAGCGCAATGTTCGCGACCTTCTGCAAGGTGAAAAAGCGCTGGCGCGCATCGTTGTGCCAATGCTTCAGGCCTGGAGTGATATTCGATACCGGGCAGCTGAGTTGAGCAAACAGCTCGTCGCGATGGCACGTGAAGACCAACGTTGTCGCCTGCTGATGTCAGTGCCCGGTGTAGGCACCGTCACAGCTTCCGCCTACGTTGCCGCCGTGGAGGACCCGGCGAACTTCAGAAATTCTCGCGCCGTGGGCGCATGGGTGGGATTGACCCCGAGGCGCTACCAGTCAGGCGAGATTGATCATGACGGCCATATCTCTCGTCGTGGCGACAGTCATCTACGCGGTCTGTTATACGAGGCGGCCGCCGTCCTTCTGAACCGGTCGAGGGATAACAGCACCTTGCGAGTCTCGGCTTTGCGCCTGAAAGAACGGCTTGGCTTCAAGCGAGCGGCCGTCGCCCTGGCGCGCAAGTTGGCAGTGATCATGCATACCATGCTTCAAACAGGCGAGATGTTCAATCGGCACGAAGGAACGCCTGCCCCTGCCTGATTTTACAGTTGCGCTGCCTCCGATGAATTTGCCGACATTCACCCGACAGCGTTCCTTACCGAACGCACCGAGCCGTCCCTGCCGGGACGTGGCTGAGATCATTCCGCGCAGCGGGAAGCAACTGCCTCGTTTAGCAGATTGCGTAACGCACAGCTTTGCCACCCATCTACTGGAAGACGGCGTGGATGTCCGGGTCATCCAGGTGCGGGCGCGCCGGACGATGTTGACCGCCGCCGCAGGGCTCACCTGAAAGCGCGCAGCCGCCGCCCGCGCCGAACTGCCCTCTTCAACGGCCTCGACAAGCCGCTTGCGCAAATCCTGGGATAAGGGTTTCGCCAAGACCGGCGACGCCTTCCAAACATCGTGCCCCATTTGGCGAGGTAACCACAACCGCTGCAAGGTTGGATGACCATCCCATCGGTCCGGAAATTGGTTCGATTTCCACTATCGGCTCGTTATAGGCAGCCAATCCGAGCTTCCGGACCGATTCATCATGCCGTATGCTTGGCCGTGCGGTCTCGTGAGCAAGACGATTTTTCCTCTGCCCAAGTCATCGGACATCTTCGGCCCCAATTTTTCGCAGGAACCAGAAGGCCAATCCACCCAGCATACTGAGTACACCTAAAAACACCAGGACCCCCGCCAGACCAAATGAGGCGTTCACTGGAGCTGATGCCGCCTGAACAATGGCCGCCCCGACAAAGAATGACAGGTTGACCGCGGAAAGCGCCTTGCCGGCATGCCGGGGTTCGACGGAGGCGCGTCCGAGCGCGAACAAGAGTGGCTGAACCGAAATCACGATACCGAATGCAATAATCAAAGTGATATCAAAGCTTGCCGAGAGAACGTCAACGCCCATCACGCGCGCAAGCAAGCCGTTTTCTGCCCCGGCCGGAAGCAGAACAAGGGCCACACCGGCCAGCACATGGCCAACCGCCAACAACATGTAACTGCGGCCAAAACGTCTTTCGATGAGTCCAACGATCATCGGCATGGCAATCAGCATGAGCGTCAAGACAAGCAATACATTGCCTGCCGAGACCCTAGCCATATCCTTGGCCCCCATCAGCCAGGGTCCGCCCCACATGCCGCGGACGCCGATCATGACCGCAAAAGATACAAAGGCGAGGACGATAACACCGCGAAGTACTGGCGAAATGCCAATTTTCAGCACTTCTCTAATTTCCGAACCCACGCTGGCGGGCAGTTCGTGCGATGCGCGCACCGGCCGAATGGTCAGCTGCACAGTGACGAGCACGATCAGCGCAAACAGTGCGGGCAAACCATAGGCTAGTCGCCAGCCGTACTGCTCGATGAGCCATGCCATCGGGCTTGCCGAAATCACCATGCCGGTGTTGCCGATCGCCAAAATCACGGCTGACCAGAGGGCAAACCGGCTCGGGTCGGTCGTTCGTGCGGCATAAGTGAGGGGACACAGGAGCATGCCACAACATCCGATGCCCAGAACAATCTGCGTTGTGACAAAGCCTGCCGGCCCTTGCACGAGCGCAGCAAAAACCGACCCTACGACAACGATGCCCAGGAGGGTGCTGACGACCGCTTTGACGCTGTAGCGGTCAAGGGCAACCCCTACCGGAATCTGTCCGGCAGCGAACGCCAAATGATAAAATCCGGTCATTGCTGCGATATCGCCCGCGGATACCATCAGGTCCTGAGCGACCAGATCAGCAGAGACCGCCGGAAGCGTTCGCACGAGGTTGGAGATTGTGTGGCCTAGCGCCAAGACCATCAAAGGTAAGGCAGCCTGCCAGACCGAGCCATATAAAGCGTGGGTGTTGGCCGAAGTAGGCAACGGGCGGCGAGACAGCATACTGTTACTCATTGAAGGACGAAGAAATGGGGGCAGCGTTTCCTCTGCCCCCGATGGTTTACCTGCCTTTTCGCTTACCAGCTTCCGGTATGGCCGATCCAGAGATCAGACCACTGATCGAGTCGGGAGCGAGGCTTTGTTTCTGCTTTGCTCACTGGCGACCGCGCAATTGCCGGGTACGCTCGAAATAGTGCTATACGAACGTGATGGAGCCAGACCAAATTGATCCCAATTCTAGCAGCGCGACGGAGTTGATGTCGAAATCCAATAAGAAACCGGGGGGGGCGCGAGCCACTATGATGGACGTTGCGGCCGCAGCGGGTGTCTCCCAAGCCACAGTTTCACTCGTCCTAAGCGGCAGCAAGGGTGCGAGACTCGCTGATCATACCCGTCGAAAGGTTCTCGATGCCGCCCGGGAGCTGGACTATAAATTTGTCCGCCGAGGTTCTCGTGCGGCTCCGGATGGAAAGTCAACGATCGTTTTCATCGCTGACGAGACATCCACCGATCCGTGGATGTCGCTGGCGTTCGAGGGTGCCAGAGACAAAGCACTGGAATATGGCATCAGCGTATTGCTAGCGGTCAGTCACGGCGATGCCGACGCCGTGACCAATATCCTTTCGGGACTGGGCAGCCTTCCCATTCTCGGCGTACTGTATGGGACAATCCTCACGCGGCGGGTTCAGGTGCCGCCATTGCTTGCCAGCCGGCGTCTTGTTTTGGTCAATTGTTATGACGACGAGCGCAAGTTCCATTCCGTTCTGCCAGGAGACTTGATCGGAGGAAGGACAGCCACCGAGCACTTGTTGGCGATGGGCAGGAGGCGGATCGGGTTCATCAATGGACAAGACGGAGTGGATGCGGCGCGTGATCGGCTAAAAGGATACAAGCAAGCGCTGGCCAGCAATGACATCCCATTCGACCCCGCGCTGGTGCGGCCGGGCAACTGGGAGCCCTCAGCCGGGTACGAGATGACGCATGAGCTCATGAAGCTAGATAATCGGCCAGACGCAATTTTTTGCGCGAATGATCTGACGGCCTTGGGATGTTTTGATGCGCTCAAGGAATTGGGGTTGGTCGTGCCCGACGATGTCGCGGTAATCGGGTTTGATGATCGTGAAATTGCCCAGTACCTGCACCCGCCGCTGTCAACGCTCGTGCTGCCGCTTTACGAAATGGGCCGCTCGGCCGCCGAAATTTTGCTCGATACTGTCGGGGGGCTGGAACTTTCCCCGACGCGCACCAAAATCACGTGCGAATTAATCGCGCGTGAATCGACTGATACAGCCTCGCAAGACGTCGCCCAGTTCGGTTGATCGCGCCAAAGCGCCTGAGTGCCCGACTCGAAACTCTATGAGCAATTGCAGTGCCTTGCGATCCGCCGTGTTAGGATTCGGATGTGTGCGATGAAGATCCACGCCTGGGCGCTGGCGACCGATCTTTCCCAGTCTTTGGCCAAGCGCCGACAGCGTCCCAACCAGGCAAAGGTGCGCTCGACGACCCAGCGGCGCGGTAAGAGCTCGAACCCCTTGGCAGTGTCGGAGCGTTTGACGATTTGCAGATCCCAGCGGCCTATCTTGGCCAATGAACCGCGTAATTTGGGGCCAGCATAGCCACCATCGGCGAAGACATGACGCAGCCAGGGAAAGCTCGAACGGATCGATTGGAGCACGGTGGCAGCACCGTCCCGATCCTGGACATCGGCACTGTGGACGACCAGCCCTACCATTAAGCCCAGCGTGTCGGTGACGATATGGCGCTTGCGACCCTTGATCTTCTTTCCTGCATCATAGCCCCGGACCCCGCCGCTTTCGGTGGTCTTGACACTTTGGCTGTCGATCACGCCCGCCGAGGGTGAAGCCTCACGCCCTTCGCACTCGCGGGCTATCATCACCAGGTGATGGTTGATGATGGCGAGCAAACCGCTGTCACGCCAGTCATAGAAATAGCGCTGCACCGTCGATGGTGGCGGAAACTCTCCTGGCAGCAGGCTCCATTGGCAACCGCTCGAGGCCATGTAGAGCACAGCATCCATCACGGACCGCAAATTCGTGGTCCTCGGTCGACCGATAGATCGCGCAGGCGGCATGAGGGGCGCGATGATCGCCCATTCCTGGTCGGTCAGATCGCTTGAATAACGACGCCCACGTCGCGCATACTCGTGTCGGGCAGTTTCGGTCCAGGCCATTGTGTTCTCCGTTCAGTCTCGCAACCGAACTGAATCACAACCTGCTGAAACTGCTCAACTCTTTTCGGGTTGGGCTCTGAGAAATTGCCGAGTGATACGTGCGTCCTGCGAGGCGCTTGTTGCGTGGGTGGCGGTTATTCCGATGAGCGAAAATTGCGAAAGCGGTCAAAGGCCACTGCAATTACGATGAAGGTGCCGACAAAGGCGCCCTGCCAAAAAGTGCTGATGCCCAACAAAATGAGGCTATTGCGGATCACCTCGATCAGCAGCGCACCGACAACTGCGCCAAAGGCCGTTCCAACACCGCCAGCAAGATTGGCTCCTCCGATAACCGCAGCCGCTATGACGGTAAGTTCCATCGCCTGACCGAGATTTGTGGTGACGCCGCCGAGCCAGCCGACTTCCAGAACCCCGGTAATGCCAGCCATGAGCGCGGCAAATACATAGACCGAGATTTTAAGGTGCTTGACGGGTATTCCTGTCAGCTTGGCAGCCTGTTCATTGCCGCCAATTGCGAAAAGATGTTGGCCCCAGCGCGTCCATCTAAAAAGAAACGCGGTAAGAGCTGTTAGAACAACGAGCACGATTACAGGGTTCGGTATGCCATAGGTGGCGCCGCCGCCGAGCTGCAACAGCAGGGCGTGGTCGGGGCCAAATTCGTAAATCATCTTGTTGTTGGACAGCACCATCGCCAGTGAACGCGCCACTGAGAGCATGCCTAATGTCACAACGAAGGGGGGCATGCCGGCATAGGCAATGAGCGCACCGTTGACCATGCCCACGAGCGCTGCCACCAGCAGGGCTGCCGGGATGCCAACCCAAATCGGCAAGCCGGACGACATCAGAACGGCCACCGCCATTGCCGAAAGCGCAACCGTGGAGCCGACTGAAAGATCGATCCCGCCAGAGGCAATTACCGCGGTCATGCCGAGCGCGATAATTCCCACGAACGCGAAGTTGCGGGTGACGTTGAAGATGTTGCGTTCGGTCGCGAACGTGTCGGTAAATATCGTGAGTGCGAGACACGCCAGGAGGGCGGCGATGAACACCCAGAAGGTTTGGTGGCTGGCAAGACGCGTGAGCGCGTCCTTATGCTCGGAGCGATCAATCACCTGGTGGATAGCGTTGCTATTGGACATATTTTCTCCCCGGATCGCTCCACGACTGTCTTTTGCAACAGCGGAATTGGGAGCGGAATTTTAGCTCTTGGTTCAGGCTGCCTCGATGGCGCCGGTGATCAGCCCGGTTACTTCCTCGGGCGAAGATTCGCTCGCCTTCTTGCTTGCGACCAGGCGCCCGCGGCGCAGCACCGCAATCTTGTCGGCGACCTCGAAAACGTCCGGCATGCGGTGGCTGATCAAAACCACTGCAATGCCCTGGTCGCTGAGGTAGCGGATGAGCTTGAGGACTTCGGCAACCTGGCGGACCGAAATTGCGGCGGTTGGCTCGTCCATCAGCACGATCCGGGCGTCATAAAGCAGGGTACGTGCAATCGCGACGGCCTGACGTTGTCCTCCCGACATGCGCCGGACCAGGTCCCGTGGCCGGGTTTCCGATTTGATGCGTTCGAAAAGCTGCGCTGATTTTGCGCGCATCCCGGCATAGTCCACGATGCGGATTGGCCCGAACGGCTTGGTCATCTCACGGCCAAGAAACACATTGGAGGCGGCCGAGAGATTGTTGCAGATCGCGAGGTCCTGGTACACGACTTCGATTCCCGCCCGCTGCGCGTCAAGCGGCTTGTGAAATTCAGCAGGCTTATTGGAAATAAAGATCTGACCTGATGTGGGTGCGAAGTTTCCTGCAATGACTTTAACGAGTGTAGATTTCCCCGCGCCGTTGTCTCCCATCAGCCCAACCACCTCTCCTGGCTCAATGGCCAGAGATACATTGTCCAATGCGTGAATTGCGCCAAAGTTTTTACTAATATTATCAAGTCTGAGTGCGCTCATTTTTGCCCCTCGTAATCAGCCCTGCAGGTGCCGGGCCGAACTCAACTCGCTGCGACCCTACCAACCACACGTTATCACTGCCACAGCGCGGAGAGCTACATACCTTTCGGCCCCCGATGTCGAATATTGGGCTTGACGATCAGAGGCAGAACGATAATATTAGCATATTATATAATCAATCGTACCCGCTCAAGATCGCTAATAATGCGCGATAATGCGAAGCCGGGCCGATTGGACCATTTTGCCGCGCACGGACACCCCGAAAGCGGCAATTCATCCTGGCCATTGTCCCAAGGATTGGGCGCGGCTGGGTACAACACTGGGAGGATGATTCAAGTTGAGGTACGTACGTCAAATTTCGGCTATTGCCGTTACACTCGCGCTAGTCGCCCCTGGGGCGCTTGCCCAGGACAAAAGAACCCTGGCCATCGTGGTCAAGGGGCTGGATAATCCATTTTTCGAGCAGATCAACCTGGGGTGTCAGGATTGGGGAGCCAACAATCCGGACTCTGATTTTGAGTGCCTATACACCGGCCCGGCGTCAAGCGCCGATGAGGCCGGCCAGGTCCAGCTCGTGGATGACCTGATCACGCGGGGCGTGGATGCCATTGCCATTTCCCCGTCCAACGCGCCCGCCATGGCCAACCGTCTGCGGGAGATCGCCCCCGATATCCCGGTAATGACGGTGGACGCTGATCTTTCGGAAGCCGATCGTTCCCTGCGCGCCACGTTCCTGGGCACTGACAATTACTTGATGGGCGTGATGATGGCCGAACAGGCCCAACGGCTCAAACCAGAAGGCGGCACGATCTGCCTGCAATTGGGCAACGTCGCCGCCGACAACATCAATGCTCGCGCCGCCGGTTTCCGCGACACTATCGCTGGCACAGAGGGTACCGATCGGCTGAGCGGAGAAGGCGGCTGGAGCGAAATCGAAGGATGTCCGGTCTTTACCAATGATCAGATCGACTTGGCCAACCAGCAAATGGCGGACGTATTCACCGCCAATCCGGACCTGGATGCCTTCATCTTGATCGGCGGCTGGGCTCAGTTTGCGCCCCAGGCCTATGCGCAAGTCACCGATCAGGTCATGGACCGCCTTGAGAGCAACGAATTGATCATTGTGGCGGGCGATACCCTGCCACCACAGGTCCAAGCCTTTAATGAAGGCCGCAGCCATGCCCAGATCGGCCAGCGACCCTTTGAAATGGGTCAGCGCGCTCCTGACGTCATGATCCAACTCATCAATGGCGAGGCGGTTGAAGATCCGATCTACACGGGACTTGACGTGTGCACCCACGAAGAGCCGGGTTTCTGCGCCCAGTAAATCGGGGCGGACCGGACACGCGACACTCGCCCAAGGGTGAGAGGGCATGGCGCTTTGGGTGCTATGCCCTCGACAAGCCCCGCACCCAAACCTGCCAACAGACTGATGGCCATGACACGTCGAACCTGTGCGGGTGACGGCCGTGGACCAAGGACTAGTGCAATGAAACTTTTGATTACCGGGGCGACCGGAAAAGTGGGTTCAAATTTTCTGCCTGCCTTTCTGAGCGCCGAGCGCTTTGCTGGATGGTCCGTTAGAGCCTTGTGCCACAACCGCATGCTTGAAATGGACAACGTCGAGTCCGTTCGCGGCTCGCTTTCAGACCGCGAGGACGTCGCGGCCGCGATGTCGGAGGTAACCCACGTCCTGCACCTGGCCGCAGTCAAGGAATCCCCGGACCTGGCGATGGATGTCGGGGTCAAAGGCATGTTCAACCTGCTTGAGGCTTTTCGCAGCTCTAAGAGTGCAAACCAGTTCATCCTCATGGGTGGAGACTGCTCTGTGGGCCACATCTTCCATGACTATCGCGACCCGATCACCGAGAGCGCGCCCCGTCGCGCCTACCCGGGCTGCTATGCGGTAACCAAGGTCATTGAAGAGGTCATGCTGGAACAATACCAGTTCCAGTACGGCATTAATGGCTGCTGCCTTCGCGCGCCATGGATCATGGAGAAAGACGATTTCCGGCATGTGCTGAGCTTTAAGGCTCAGTTTGGGGGCCCGTCCTGGAAGGACCTTCTGCCACAAGCCGAGATCAGCCGCCATATCGCTGATGGGGCAATTCCTTTGCTGCGCGGTCAAGATGGTGCGCCTCTGAGACGCAATTTCGTGCATGTCAGCGACCTCGTCAGCGCAATTCTTGCAGCGCTGGATAACCCGGCGGCCAAGGGGCAGCTGTTCAATATATCGATGGACCGGCCGGTCGATTACGCTGAGATCGCAGCGCATCTGAAAGCGACGCGCCAATTGCCCGTAACCGATATTGCTACGCCCTATTTCTCCAATTGGCTCAGCAATGCCAAGGCCGGCCTGCTGCTTGACTGGCATCCGCTCGTGGACACCAAACACCTTATCGAAAAGGCGTGGAGCTATGTCCGCGCCGACAATGATCCGCGAACCGTCTGGTACCCGGGATGATCCGGAAGTGCCTGGTTCGAAACAGCAATATCCAAGACGATCCGATGCGCGTGGCTATCAGCGCCACGGTGTGATCGGGCGTCCAGGGATATGTACGACCGTTCACGCAAATGAATGCGGGACGGGTCAATTGGAGAAATGACGACCAGCGGAGCATGTCCACTGGTCGCCGATTTGGGAGGTTAGGAATGAACTTCAAATTTGCATTGTCTGTTGCCGTTCTTGCTGCAGCAATCACGGGTCCTGCGCTAGCACAGGACAAGCCCCAGCTCGCCTTTGTGGTCAACGCTGCGTCCGATTTCTGGAAGCTCGCCGAAGCCGGCGTGAACAGGGCCCAGCAAGAACTGCCCGACTACGACCTACAGTTTCGCTATCCCGCCCAGGGTACTGCAGCGCTGCAAAACGCGCTGATGGATGATCTTGTTGCCGCCGGTACCGATGCGATTATGATCTCCTCGGCCGATCCAAAGAACTCAGTGGATGCATTCAACCGTATTGCCGGTCAGGTCCCTTTGTTCACCACCGATAGTGATGCCCCCACCAGTGACCGCATTGCCTATCTTGGCTCTTCCAATACGCTAGCCGGTGTTCAGGCGGGCGAAATTGCCCTTGAAGCGATGCCCGATGGGGGAAAATGCATGGGCTTTGTCGGGTTCTTGGGGGCCGACAACGCAATCGAGCGTATCGCAGGTTTTCGCCAGGCCGTTGAGGGTTCTGGTATCGAACTGCTGGACGTGCGCGGCGACGATGTAGATTTTGCCCGTGCACGCTCAAACGTTGATGATGTTTTGGCTGCCAGTCCCGATATCGACTGCATGGTCGGCTTTTACTCATACAACCCGCCCAAGATCTATGAGGCCCTACAGGCCGCCGGTAAACTTGGCGAGATCACTGTCATCGGGTTTGACGAGGATCCGATAACCCTGGGGGCTGTACGCGAAGGGACCTTTGCAGGAACGGTGGTTCAGGATCCCTATCAGTGGGGCTATCAGGGCATGCACCTGATGGCAAAGTTCCTTGAGGGCGATGCTTCGGAGATTCCCGAAGACGGCCTGATGATCGTTCCGACAAAGGTCATCGATCAGAGCAATGTGGATGCGTTCGAGGCTGAACTTAAAGCACGCATCAACGGCTGATCATTTGCCGTGCCGCACGGGACCTTCGAGGGTCCGGTGCGGCATGGCTGGTTTAAAACGCCCAATCAAGATTTTCGCCAGCGCAACGCCGGGAATTTTACCAGCCCAATGACCATCATGACCGAAACACAGCGGCCGATGCTGTCGCTCGAAAACATTTCCAAGGTATACCCTGGGGTCGTTGCCCTATCCGAGGTGTCGCTGCGCGTTCACAAAGGGGAGGTCCTTGCCCTGATTGGGGAAAACGGTGCAGGCAAATCAACCCTTATGAAAGTGCTCGGCGGCGTGATCGAGCCAAGTTCGGGGGCAATCGTACTCGTCGACCAGCGTTTCGACCGGTTAAGCGTTCCCCAATCGCAGGCAGCAGGCATTGCTTTTGTTCACCAAGAGCTCAACGTCTTTGACAATCTCGATGTCGCCGCCAACATATTCCTGGGCCGCGAAATCCGCCAGCGCGGCATCGGTCTGGTCGATAACCAGGCCAGTTATGACGCGGCAAGGCCGCTGCTCATGCGCGTGGGTGCGACCTTCGGGCCCGATACACCGGTTGCGGATTTGTCGCTGGCTGAGCGGCAATTGCTGGAAATTGCCAAAGCCCTTTCAATTGATGCTCGTGTCGTGATCATGGACGAGCCGACATCTTGCCTCACACTGACTGAAACACAGACGCTGATGAAAGTGATTGCCGCCCTAAAAGCCGACGGCATATCGGTTATCTATATTTCCCATCGGCTCGGTGAGATCCAAGAGTGCGCCGATCGCGTCCTGGCGCTGCGGGACGGCCAAGTCGCTGGTGAATTGGCAAAAGATGAGATCAGCCATGATGCCATGATCCGGCTGATGATCGGCCGTGACCTTAGGGCACTATATACGCCGCCCTCACGCGAGGTCGGGTCCACAATACTCTCTCTTAAAGGCATCAGAACTGCCGCCAACCCGCAAGCAAGCGTCAATCTGGACGTTCGCACCGGAGAGATCCTCGGGGTGGCTGGACTGGTCGGTGCCGGGCGCACCGAGCTTGCCGAGGCCATCTTCGGCATCAGCGAAATCATCGAAGGCGAGCTTGCGTTGGCCGGACACCCGTTTCGCCCCGGCTCGCCACGCGATGCCATCAACGCCGGCATCTACCTTGTTCCCGAAGACCGCAAGAAAACGGGTCTTCTGCTCGAAAGTTCGATTTGCGAAAACATTTCGCTCGCAGACCTGAGCTCTGTTGCGCGCTTTGGGTTCGTTTCTCACAAGGCACAAGTCGTGCGGGCGCTCGAGCAGCGCGAAAGGCTCTCCATCAAGTCGGGCGACGTCCTGCGCAACGCCGCTGAGCTATCGGGGGGCAACCAGCAAAAAGTGGTTCTGGGCAAGTGGCTGTCCATGAGGCCCAAGCTCATCATTTTTGATGAGCCGACACGCGGTATCGATGTGGGGGCCAAATCCGAAATATACAAACTCATGCGCGCACTCGCTGATGCGGGGGTCGGCGTCGTAATGATTTCAAGCGACATGGAAGAAGTCATTGGGGTTTCCGATCGGATTGTTGTCCTGCGGAAGGGCCGGGTTGCAGGCGAATTGCTGCGTGCGAGCTTTTCAGAACACAATGTGCTCAAGCTGGCCGTCGCGGAAGATTAGGGAACACAAAAAATGCACAAGAAAGATCTGTGGTTGGCCGTATTGATCCTGGTGGTGGGTGCGATCGTTTATATGCGCAACCCGCTGTTTATTTCGCCGATCAATCTGGGAAATACCGCCAACCTTATCGGCCTTTTCGGGCTGTTCGCCATCGGCCAGGCCTTTGTCATCATGACGGGCGGTATCGATCTATCCGTGGGGTCGATGATAGCGCTGCTTGGGGTGTTGTTTGTCGAACTGGTCGGGCGGCTCGGGGTGCCGTGGCCGTTGGCGATCATGATTGCTGTGATGGCTGGCACGCTGATGGGGTTGGCCCACGGTCTGTTGATCACAAAACTGAAAATGCAGCCTTTTGTGGTCACACTCTGCGGACTGCTCATCTATCGAGGTGTGGCCCGAGGATATACCGGGGAAGCAACGGCAGGCTTTCCGTTTGGCGCGAGCTTTCCTGGTCTCGAATGGGTTACGATCGGCCGGACACTGGGTGTCCCGCACTCTTTTATCGCTATGCTTGTTTTGGGCGTCGTTGCTTGGTTTGTGTTGCATCGATCCGTCTATGGTCGGCATCTTTATGCCGTAGGCAAGAATGAAGAGGCAGCTCGTTTTTCGGGGGTGCGAACTGACCTCGTCATCACGTCGGCCTATATCATTTGCGCAGTGCTGACCTCGATAGCAGCCATCTACTTTGCGATGTTCACAAGGTCGGTCCAGCCATCATCGCACGGCAACTTCTATGAACTTTATGCCATTGCTGCGGCCGTTCTGGGCGGATTTTCGCTTCGGGGCGGGGAAGGTTCAATTGTCGGGGTCATTTTGGGCGCTGTGCTGATCCAGCAACTTCAGAACCTCGTTAATTTGCTCGGCATCCCGTCATCACTCAATTTTGCGGTGATGGGCGGCGTCATTCTTGCAGGTGTTCTGGCCGACCAGCAATTTAACAGATATCGCGAGAGGCAGCGCGCGGCACGTGCGTTCGAAGCCCTCAATCATCAAGCGGCGGCGACGTCCTGACCGAAAGTCACATCGCGTGGGCGACGGCCCGGGGACGTCTGGCCCTTACAGTCAAATCCGTCCGCATTTCGTGAGCAGAGCCATCAAGGAGCATCCGTGTCCAAAGCAACAAAAGTCCGTTGGGGGATCCTTTCGACCGCTGATATCGGGATGACGAAGGTGACGCCAGCAATCATGAAGTCAGAGCACTGCGAGGTGACGGCGATCTGTTCTCGCGACTTGGCCAGGGCGCGGTCCGCTGCCGATAAACTCGGGATTGAAAAGGCTTATGGAACTTATGAAGAGATGCTGGCGGATCCGGAAATCGATGCGATCTATAACCCGCTTCCAAATCATCGCCACGTTGAAATGACGATCGCGGCGAACGCCGCGGGCAAGCATGTGCTGTGTGAAAAGCCTATAGCACTCAGTGCCCAAGAAGCGAAATTGCTGCGCGGCTGTCGTTCTGATGCACTGATCATGGAAGGATTTATGGTGCGCTTCCATGCGCAATGGCTGCGCGCCCGCGAAATTGCTCGCTCCGGGGAACTCGGGGACGTGCGGGCAGTGCGTGCAGTGTTTTCCTATTTCAACGATGACCCGGACAACGTGCGCAACATGGCCGAGATTGGTGGGGGCGCGATCCTCGATATTGGGTGCTATCCGGTGACGGGTGGGCGCTTCTTTTTCGAGTGCGAGCCCGAGCGGGTCATTGCCCTGATCGACAGGGACCCACGTTTTGGAACGGACCGGCAAGCCAGCGTTATCGCCGACTTTGGCAAGGGGCGTCAGCTTGTGTTTCTGGTCTCGACCCAGTTGGTCAACAGCCAGTCGATCGAAATTTTCGGCACTAAGGGACGTGTCGAAATTGTCATCCCCTACAATGCACCGCAAGATGAAGCCACGGCGCTAATCATCGATCAAGGACTGACATATGATGGGTATATGTCGCGTCGCGAGATCTTGGCCCCCAGCGATCAGTATACTGAGATGGCCAACGCATTTGCGCTGGCCGTGCTTGGCAAGGCCGAGTGTGATTATGGCATTGAGGACGCTATTAACTCAATGCATGTGCTTGACGCCATTTTTGAAAGCGAGCGAACAGGCACATGGGTCCAGGTCGAAAAAGGGGAGCGAACAGGCATGGAGCCCATTTAGCGAAAGGTCAGCAGGGGGGCGGGGGTTGGCAAGTGCGCAGGGCTTTCAAAAAAGTTTTGGCAGGGGTGCTGCTGGCAGATTATACGCCCTACCGTATGGATCGATTTTATCCGCGCTGGCGTATAAGGAGTCTTTATACTCCAAGCAGTATATTGCGATGGTATACGCCAATCCGTATACTGGCGTCGGAGGATATAAGATAGACATCGCACGCTCGCCCCAACAGCTTGGCGCAATTCTGCGACGCTATCGCAAGAAGGGCGCTCTGACGCAGACCGACGTAGCCGCCGGAACACAGCTCCGGCAGGCGACCATTTCCGCGCTGGAAAATGGAGAGGCGGGCACGCAGCTCAGAACGCTTGCCGAAGTGCTCGCGGCTCTCAACCTTGAACTGGTTGTGCAACCGCGCCGCAAGTCGAGCCCTTCTGACATTGAGGATCTCATCTGATGGAGCGCCGAAGATCAAACGCGCCACTGGGGGTGGTTTTGAACGGGCGAGACCTTGGCGGCTGACCGCATTGCTTCGGTCAGTGACGCACTACCCCCGGACACTCCTCAACATCTGTTGACCACAGTTGTCGCTGGCATCGAGCAACGTCTGCGTACCTTAAGCCTATGGCGGTAGGTGGCGCCGCGTGCCGTCATCGCTCCCCATAAAGGGGAGTTTTGAATCAGAACTGACTTGATTTGTGTACCATTTTCTCAACACGACCTAGCCAAAGATCTCATCATAGATGGATTCGACCCGCGTCACTTCTTCCCCGGTGAGCGCATCGAATTCCTTTGTGCGGGCACGGTTTGAGAGCTTTCCGTCATTCTGATCGAGAAATCGGAACAGCAAATCGACGGTGCGCTCAGGCATGTCGATCATGCCTTCGATATGGCGTCGAAATTCATCGTAGCGGCGCAGGAAGTCTGTCTCATAGGGCAGATCGTGCTCAATGGTTCGCTTGACACACTCATAAAGAAATTCGGCGTGCGGGGTGGCATCAAAAAAGCGATAAAAATCGCCTGTATCGTCCAGAATCCGGACATTGAATTTGTCGGTTGGCTTCCAGCGGATATTGGGTAACAAGCGCTGCGAATAGGATTCGAGCGTAGCGCGGTATTGGTCGATCTGATCCAGGATCGCAGCCGAGACCGGGAAGACAACGCCGGGCGGATTGTAGCCGCGCTCGGCCAGCACATGATGGATGAGATAGCGGTGCAGGCGGCCATTGCCGTCTTCGAACGGATGGATATAGACGAAGCCAAAGGCGAGGATGGCGGCGGCAATGACGGCGTCCATATGTTGAGCTGGGCCATGATCGAAGGCGATCATACCGGCAAGAAGGGATTGCAGGTCCTCTGGCCGCGCACTGATGTGATCGGGCAGCGGCAGGCGGCTTTCCCGGTCATGTTGGCCGACAAAGCCGCCTTCATCTCGAAAGCCAAGTGTGATGAAGCGAGCATCGCCGATAACGATGCGTTGTAGGCGCAGCAGTTCGTGCTCATCAAGCGGCTGCTTGCCTGCTTCTCCTATAGCGCGGCCCCAGCGCTGAATGCGGTCCTGGGGCGGGCTTTCCCCTTCAATGGCATAGCTGGACTTTGAGTCCTTGAGTAACAGGAAGGCGGCAGTGCGAGCGAGGACGTCGCGCGGCACATCGGCCACGACATCCCTGGCCCGTTGCGCCAAGCCGTCAGCGATGAAATCTTTGAGCCGTCCGGTGCGAAAGACTAACGGGCAGAAATCCGGGGTGCCGGGCAAGTTGTTGCGCAGCCGGTAGCGTGGCGCTGTTTCACCTTCGATGCCCCATTGCAGGTCAGGATCGAGCACGGGAACATACTTACCTGTCTGGGCATCGGGCAGGTCCAAATTCTCGCCGATCAGCCATTCATAGAGAAACCAGACGCGCCTCGCATAGGTACCGGCTGGCTTCTCCCTTGCGATGGTTTCGATTGGGCCTGGCCCAACACAAAGGAACAAGCGTTTCAATACTGCTAGATCGAGACCTTCATATTTAAGGGCGAAGGTCAGGTGGCCTTCCAGGCTGGCGTCTGGCGCATGGCGTGGTGTCATGATCCGCCAGCTGCTCTGCTCCAGCATGCGGTGATGAGCGCCTATAGCGCAAAGGGTGCGCGGCAAGGGGACTTCGAGCCCATAGGCATCAATCAGCGCGCTGTAGCCAGCAGGCGTCGCGGTTTCAGGAAGGCGTCTTTCCTGAAAAACAGAAACTGGGCCTGAAAATTGATTCTGAGAGGCCGAAGCCATGAAAACCGTGCCTAACTCGAAGTTGTATGGTGTCAGAAACTACTTTTTCCTGAATTTTGATTCTAACACATGAAATATGGTTCTCACAGAAGCTTATCGTGAAAAACGATCTTTAGTCTATCAGTCTCGCTAGCGCCCGCCTTACGACGCCAAAACCAATGAGAGCATCGCTTTATTGGCACTCAAATTTGTCAACTCACGTTGACATATTGGCTTCGCCCCAAAGTCAAACTGGCTGGCAACCAGACGACCATTGAATAGCCCCGAGTTTCGTGGACACCCTCGGGTTAGTTTTCCTGCTGTCGTTCGAACTCGACGGGTGACAGCATCCCGTTCCGGACGTGCTTTCGTTTTGGGTTGTAGAACATTTCGATGTAGTCGAACACGTCCTGCCTTGCCTCTTGGCGTGTTCGATAGGTTCTGCGCCGTATCCGCTCACGCTTGAGCAGATTGAAGAAGCTTTCTGCCACAGCGTTGTCGTGGCAATTCCCCCGTCGGCTCATTGAATGCTCAAGATTGTGATGCTTGAGAAATGCTGCCCAGTCCATGCTGGTGAACTGGGAACCCTGGTCGGAATGAATCAGGACCTTGTTCTTGGGCTTTCGACGCCACACTGCCATGAGCAAAGCCTGCAACACGACGTCGGTTGTCTGGCGGCTGTGCATTGACCAGCCGATGACACGACGTGAGAACAGGTCGATGACAACGGCCAGATAGGCAAAGCCTTCCTGGGTTCTGATGTAGGTGATGTCGGTCACCCACGCCCTGTCTGGAGCCTCCACATCGAACTGGCGGGCCAAGGTATTGTCGACCACGATCGAGGGCCTGCCGCCATAGGAGCCGGGCCGTCGCTTGTAGCCGATCTGCGCCTTGATCCCGGCAAGCCTCGCAAGACGAGCAATGCGGTTGGCACAACTGGTCTCTCCCTGATCGAGAAGGTCGTCATGGAGCTTGCGGTAGCCATAGACCCTGCCGCTTTCCTTCCAGGCATTGCTGATGAGCTCCGTCTGACGTGCATCTTCCAACGCCCGCTTGCTCAGCGGATTCTTCAGCCACGCGTAGAAACCGCTGGGTCGGATGCGCAGGCAACGGCACATTGCCCGAACCGTGAACTGCTGGCGATGCTCGGCAATGAACGCGTATCTCACTTTGCATCCTTGGCGAAATACGCGGTGGCTTTTTTTAAGATGTCGCGCTCCTCGGTGACGCGCGCCAGTTCCTTCTGAGCTACTCCCCGAAAATGGGACGCTGACGTAAGCTACGAATTGTTGTCTGCTGGTCTTCGACGATGGAGATCAGAGATGTCGAAACGAAAGCAGCATTCGCCCGAGTTCAAGGCGAAGGTCGCCCTGGAAGCATTGAAGGGCGAAGAGACGGTATCGGAATTGGCGAGCCGGTTCGGTATCCACCCCACGATGATCCACCAATGGAAGCGGGCGTTACTCGAAGGGGCATCGGGTGTGTTCGAGCGTGGCGGGCGCAAAAAGCCAGAGATTGACGATGAACAGGTCAAGGATCTGCACGCCAAGATCGGAGAGCTGGCCGTCGCCAACGATTTTTTGTCACGAAAGCTCAAGCCCTGGGGCGGGAAGTGAGACGGGGGATGATAGAACCTGATCACCCCGTTCTCTCGATTGGCAAGCAGTGCACGCTGCTGTCGCTCTCGCGTTCCTCGTTCTACTACACGCCGAAAGGCGAGACCGAGATCAACCTCGCGCTAATGCGCAGGATCGATGAGCAATTCCTGGAGACACCCTTCTTCGGAGTCCGGCAGATGACCTGGCACCTGCGCAATGAAGGGCACCTGGTGAACGAGAAGCGCGTGCGGCGGCTGATGCGGCTCATGGGGCTGATGCCAATCTACCAGAAGCCCAATACCTCGAGACCGGCCAAGGGACACAAGGTTTGGCCGTATCTTCTAAAGGGATTGAGGGTGGAACGTCCGAACCAGGCCTGGGCTGCGGACATCACGTATCTTCCGATGCGCCGGGGCTTTCTCTACCTGGTGGCCATCATGGACTGGCACACCCGCAAAGTCTTGGCCTGGCGCATCTCGAACACGCTGGAGGCAGACTTCTGCATCGAAGCATTGAACGAGGCGGTCCACAAGTTCGGCCCACCCGAGGTCATGAACACCGATCAAGGCAGCCAGTTCACGTCCTTTGCCTGGACCGATCGGTTGCGACGAATGGGAGTGCGCATCTCCATGGATGGCAAGGGGCGGTTCCTCGACAATATCTTTGTCGAGCGGCTCTGGCGCACCCTCAAATACGAATGCGTCTATCTGCACGCTTGGGAAACTGGATCACAGGCTCGTGCTGGCGTCCGCGACTGGATGGAATTCTACAATCATCGACGCCCTCATTCCGCCCTTGGCGGTAAACCGCCTGCCGTGATCTATTGGCAGCGCATTGAGCAAAACCAACCCGACCAGCAGGTGCAACGAGTAGCTTAATTTACGCCGAAATCTGTCCAGCGATTGGGGGGTAGCTCAATGACCCGGCGCGCAAGGAGCATCCTCATATCAAGAGGGTTCGTTGGGACGGGGAAGTTAGCCGCGACTTGTTGAGCGCAGACACGAAGAATAGCCTTGGCGCGATATCCACAATTTTCCTTGTGCCGAAAGAGGCCGCAGCAGACTTGCGACGCGCTATGACCTCTCAAGCACCGGCCGATCCGCCGGAAGCCATCGAGGCCGAGGAAGCGGTGCTGGCCGAGAACATGCAAACCAGGGCGCTGGAGTTCATCAAGGATCGGGCCGCAAAACTCGATTGGGAGCAGATGCAGCGCCTCGTAGCCGGCCTATTGCGTGCGATGGGCTACAAGACTCAGATCTCGCCAGCTGGACCGGATCGCGGCAAGGACATTGTGGCGTCGCCCGATGGTTTCGGTTTTGAAAGTCCACGCATCGTCGTCGAAGTGAAACACCGTAAGGGCGCCATGGGCAGCCAGGAAATTCGCAGTTTTCTAGGCGGGCGGCACAAGGACGACAAAGGTCTATATGTCAGCACTGGTGGGTTCTCAAAAGACGCGCGCTACGAAGCAGAGCGCGCCAACATTCCCTTGTCGCTTATGGATATCGACGAACTCGTCGCGGCGCTAATCGATAACTATGAGCAGCTGGATAACGAGACCAAACAGCTCCTGCCGCTGCGCCGGCTGTATTGGCCGATATAAACAGAGCGACGCGAATGAGTAGCGAGCGCAAACCAGCGTCCGTTGTTGTTGAGGGGTTGGAGAAAACAGCCGACAAGATACGGGCACTGGCGCGAGAGGGGTATCTGCGGACGGAGATCGCCGAGCTCCTCGACATACGATATCAGCACGCGCGCAAGGTGATGCTGGACGCAGGCATTCTCGTCGGGCTGTCACGTGGAGGAACCCCTCCATCAGCAACGCCTGGACGACTACGAAAAGTGATTGTGCCAGAGCCGACGCCGATTGGCGTTCTGGTCGAAGCCGGCTTCATCAAGCTGGGCGACTGGATCTCTGATGAAAAAGGTAGGATCGCGTTGAGTGTTCCCGCACCCCACGACCCTGGGGTGTATGCCTTCGCGACCGAGGGCTTCGTCCGCTATATCGGGCTCACGCGCGTGGGGTTTGCCAAGCGGATGCAAAACTATCGGGCGGGCCACGTTCGGCAGCGAACGAGCCATAGGATCAACGCTGTCATTCTCGAGCATATTGGCGCTGGAACAGAGGTGGAGATTTATCTGGCAATGCCACCAACAACGACTTGGAACGGGCTACCCGTCACCACAGCTGCTGGACTTGAGGCGGGCCTGATAGAACTGATCCAGCCGCCCTGGAATATGATGGGCGTGGGTCAAAAGAAGGGTTAGATCGCCTTCAGTAGGGGACACGAGAGTGGCCTTATGGGCCGCCCATCAACAAGCGCCTCGTCTTCAGCCCCGACTATCAGCCAGCCATGTTGGCGTCCGTCTCGGTCGCTTCAGAAGCTCGTGGACAACAGTATTTCTCCCGGTCCTTTGGTCCGGAATGGGCGCATTTGTCGTTGGACGAAGGCGGTATTGGGAAAGCAGCCTTGCGCGCTCTTTTGTTTTCGGATCGACCGCCGACACGAGCATCATTGCGCCCCATCCTCTTTCACGCCCTTGGCAACGATCTGAAGCACGCCGTCGGGGAGCGGGCGCTGCAGCCGCCTGGCGTCCTCCCAGGGTGCTGTCATCCATGTCTCGATGTCGTCGGGATCGGTCAGGATCACCGGCATGGCCTTTTCATGGATCGCGCCCACTTCCGCATTCGGCTCCGTCGTTAAAAATGCGAACAGGTCGGTGGTGACCATGCCTTCCTTGACCTTGCGCACGCTTGTCCATTGGGGCGCCCAGATGCCCGCGAAGAACGCCAGCGGGCGGCTGTCATCGAAAGCGAACCAGATATCGCCACCGGCGTCCTTGTTGAACTCGGAAAACGAGGTAAAGGGCACAACGCAACGAAACTGCGGCGCCAGCCATCGTTGCCAATGCTTGCTGTCGACATTGCGCACGTTGGTGACACCGCGATCTGGCTCCATTTCGAGCAGGGTCTTGAACTCCTCCTCGCTGAGCACCCGTCCTTCCTTTTTCTGCAGCTTTTCCGCTCGGGCCTTGGCGGCCTTGAATTGAACGAACGAACTGGTGGGCATGCCCCAGCGCACCCGCGTCAACTCGCGCTCCCCTTCAAAGTTGCGCACGATGGGAGCGAGGTAGTCGGGGAAGATGGCCGTCTGGGGCGGGAAGTTGCCGATGGCCGCCTCGTTCACCCGGAAGCCTTTGACGAGGTCGCGGATGGCCTGGATGTTGGTGGTCACAGAATAAAGGTTGCACATCGGATTTCTCCCTTTCGCCCATACCAACCGAAAATGTGAACACGTGCAATCTTGTTCTTATTTTGTTCTTATTCTATGACTCGGTCCCTTGAGAGTCCATCGGGTGCGGCATGTTCAAGGAAACCGACAAGATCACACAATTCGGGCCGCCGGTCCTGGTCATCAAATGCGAGGACTGCAAGCGGCACGGGGAGATGAAAATTCACACTGCCGTCCGCCGCTATGGGTCCGATATCACGGTGGCGGAGTGGAAGAAAAAGGTCGCCGAGGACGGCGGATGCAAGCGCGTGGCCGAAGGGTATTGCCGGGCCTTTGTGTTTCAGGAGTCCGTGACATGGTGGGCCAGCCTTTCCGATGCCCAGCACAACAGATGGCGGCCGATCCTGCGCTGTCTGCGGCGCCACTACGCCCTCAAGCGCGTCAATGCCTGTCCGCCCATCGAACTGGACCTGCGCAGTCTTGTGGCAACCCATGGGAGCGAGTGTCGTCTGTCCAAGCTGGAGCGCTGGGCCCGCTGCCCGCAATGCGGCTCCAGTGGCGCCACCATCCAATGGGCCCTGACCGACGAGGACGCGCCGGACATGCCGGTTCGGCAAAGAGTAGCGCGATGAGGTCCAACCCTGCGCCAATCGACGAGCAAATTCCGGGCCGCTATACGATCCATCTCAATGGTCGGGACGGGCGAAATCCAAAGCTCACATACGAGGAGGCCATCGCCATGTATATGGTGGGTTTTTGCTTCTCGATCTTCGATCCAGTCAATGGCGAGTTCAACGTGTCACGACCTTACACGACGATCGAGAACATCGACCGCGGCACGCTGATGTTTGTGAAGGAGTAATCGCCGGGAGCGTGGCCTGGACATGGGCATAGGTGAAGAGAAGAGACCGGGCTTCCAAGATATCCACAGCTCAGTGCATCGAACAAGTGCTACGATCGCCTGCTACGAGGTCCTGCTAAGTCATTGTTTCTGTTTACAAAAAAGAATTGGCTGGGGAACCTGGATTCGAACCAGGACTAACGGAGTCAGAGTCCGTGGGTCTACCGTTAACCTATTCCCCAGCAGAGGCGGGCGTGCCGCGCGTTTCGCTTCGGCGCGGGGCCGAAGGAAGTGGCGCTTGTTTAGCGGCACACGATGGCGATTTCAAGCCCGCAATTTCACTTCTTTGTCACAAGCGTCCGCACAAGGCGCCGGCGCGGTTTGAGGCCTCTAGTGGGTGACCGGAGCGCGCCAGGCGATGGCGCGGCTGGGGCTGTAGCAGCCCAGCGCGACCGTGTTGGAGTAATTGCCCGAGACGATCTGCACCTGGCCGTTGCCGCAATCGCCCACGACCACGCCGACGTGATTGGCCATGACCATGATCGATCCGACAGCGCCCGGATCGGCCTGTTCGCCGTAATTGGCGAAATCGCGCGCCTTGTTCGAACCCGTTGGCAAAAGGCCGGCCCGGGCCAGAACCGTATCGAGATAGCAGGCGCACCAGCGTCCGGGACACCCCGAGGGCCGCACGCTGCCCAGCTCGCTGAGCATGACGTTGATGACGGTCTGGGGATCACGGGCATTGGATGGGGTGGCGATGGCCGAAGCGGCGCACAGGGCAAGCAGGAGCGATAAGACAATACGCGTCACTTTAGATTTGTCCTTGGCTGGACCCGGCCAGCTATAGCCAGCGTATTGGCAGGGTCGGTCTGTGTTGTTGTCCAGTGGTCGGCAGACTATCCGTTGGCAAACGGATTGGCCGAAGCGGGATTATTGCCGCAAAGGGCAGGGACATTGCGCAGATGCGATGCGCGCGGCCGTGCTCAATTGCGGCCCCCTCCCGTAAGGCCGGCATAAACTGGAGTTTTGTGGCGATATCTGGGCAAGGCGGCGGGTGCGGCGGCCGATGTGGCAATCGTTGCGTTGCGGGCCATGATGGACTACCGTTGATCCGAAACTGAAATGATCTGCCTCGGGCGCCTTCCATTCGAGCCATTGCGGGCCTGTTGCCTGCCTTGCTCTCATCGGCGACCGGGCAGTACGGAGTAACCGAGTTGACCGATTCAAGTCGGTCCACCGCCCTGTCGGCGGCTCCTGCGTCTCTGCGCGAGCGCGCAAACGAGCCTGTCCGGCATGAACGCGAAGACGCCAAGGCGCAACCGAGCGCCAAACGTGCAGCGCGGTGGACGTCCCAACCCAAATCCGCAGGGCAGCGCAAAAAGCGCGCGCCCGCCTATGCGGCGCTGGATCTGGGAACCAACAATTGCCGCCTTCTGATCGCCCGCCCGACGGAAAACGGGTTTCGTGTGCTCGATGGTTTTTCGCGCATCGTTCGGCTGGGCGAGGGGCTGAGCCAGACCGGGCGGCTTTCGGAAGCCGCCATGGACCGCACGATCGAGGCGCTCAAGATCTGCAGGAACAAACTGGCCCAGCACGAGGGCGTAAGGGCGCGCATCATCGCCACCGAGGCCTGCCGCTCGGCCACCAATTCGGCGGCCTTTCTCGCCCGCGTCAAACGCGAGGTCGGGCTGACATTTGAAGTGGTGGACCGCAAGACCGAGGCCGAACTGGCCGTGACCGGCTGCGCCGATCTGATCGAAACAGATGCGCCGGGCGCCATCCTGTTCGATATCGGCGGCGGATCGTCCGAGTTGGCCTGGCTCGATTTCCGCGGCGGGCGCCCGCGCAATCAGGGCAAGACGTCAGCCTCCATTCGCTCCTGGCAATCCCTGCCGGTCGGTGTTGTCTCGATTGCCGAAAAATTCGGCGGCGTCGATGTGACGCCGGAGATTTTCGAGGCCATGGTGGGCCACGTGACCGACCAGCTCCGCCATTTCCGTGGCCGGGACAAGCTGCGCGGCATGCTGGCCAGCCATCCGGTGCATTTTCTGGGAACCTCGGGCACCGTCACCACGCTGGCCGGGCTCTATCTCGGGCTCGAACGCTACGAGCGCTCCAAGGTCGATGGCCTCTGGATGCATGCCGATGATGTTGACGCCACGATGCGTGTTCTTCTGGCCATGAGCTATGACAAGCGGACCAGCAATCCGTGCATCGGCAAGGAGCGCGCCGACCTGGTGATCCCCGGCTGCGCGATTTTCGAGGCCATTCGGCGCGAATGGCCATGCAAGCGCATAAGGGTGGCCGATCGTGGACTACGCGAGGGTATTTTGATTTCGATGATGTCTGAGGACCGCGTGTGGATGCGCGGCCGTCCCGGACGCAGGCGCAGGGGAGGCAGCAATGCCAAATAAGCCGACCGGCAAGGGCGCGGGGCGCCGCGGCGATCGCGACCTCAAGACCCGCGTCAAGACGGCGCGCAAGCGCACGACATCGTCCACGCTCTGGCTGCAACGCCAACTCAACGACCCCTACGTGGCGCGAGCCCGGGCCGAGGGCTGGCGGGCGCGCTCGGCGTACAAACTGCTCGAACTCGACGAGAAATACGGGCTGTTAAGGCCCGGCATGCGAGTGGTCGATCTGGGCGCGGCGCCCGGAGGCTGGTGCCAGGTCGCGGTCAAGGCGGTCAAATCCGATCCTGAAAACCCCACGGTTGTCGGCATCGACTATCTCGAAATGGATCCGGTGCCCGGGGCAGCGCTGCTGCAAAAGGATTTCACCGACGAAGACGCGCCCCAGGCGCTGTTCGATCTTCTGGGCGGACACAAGGCCGATATCGTCCTCTCGGACATGGCTGCCCCGACAACGGGCCATAAGCCGACCGACCATCTGCGGATCATCGCGCTGGTCGAAATCGCCGCCGACTACGCGCTCGACGTGCTCGCGCCCGGCGGCACGTTCGTGGCAAAGGTGTTTCAGGGCGGCACCGAGCATGAGCTTCTGGCCATGCTCAAGCGCAATTTTGCGACCACCTTCCACGCCAAACCGCCATCGAGCCGTTCGGAATCGGCGGAAACCTATCTCGTGGCGCGGGGGTTCAAGGGCAGCCGGCAGGATTGAAAGGGCGCTCTAGTACATTTCAGCGCTTCTTTGAATCGCTTCAATTGCTCTAGGTCTTTGTTTTGTCGCGTGTCCGAACCGATAAAGTGGCATCCACTTTATCTGGACACGCTCTAAAAGCGCGGCGAGCGGCCCTGATATCCGTGCTGTTCGGTCTTTTCGAGCGCCGCCTGGCGTTGGGCCGCGGTGCGTTGGCCGGATATGTCGCTGCCCGCCTCTTTTTCCAATCGCAGGAAGGGAATGACGGCGAGAAACGACACGGCGGCAATCACAAAGAAGGCCGTGTGAAAGTCATCAACCCCCAGCGGCTGGCCACGCATCTGGCTGGAAAACTCCAGAACGCCGCCAGCCATGGCGACGGCGAGCGCTGTGGCTATGGGGCGCATGACGGAGTGAATGGCCGTGGCGGGGCCTGCCTCTTCTTCGTCGATATCGGCAAATGCCAAGGCATTCTGGCCGGTAAAATACAGTGAGCGGATGAGGCCGACGAGAAAGATCACCACCATCATGACGACGATCGGGGTCTGGGGCACGAAGGTGCCCTTAATGGCCAGCCCGAGAGACGAAAAGACGCCGGCTGCCATCAGCGCGGTGCGGAAACCGATGCGCTGGTAGATGGGTTTGGCAACAAACTTCATGCAGAGCGCGCCGAGCGCTCCCACAAAGGTAATCATCCCCGATTCGAACGGGGTATAGCCGAACCCGACCTGCAGCATGAGCGGCAAGAGAAACGGCGTGGCGCCAGCGCCGATCAGAAAGAGCGTCGTGCCGAACACGACGGCGCGGTAGGAGGGGTGCTGGAACAGCCTTGGGTCGAGAAGAGGGTGCTCGATGCGCAATGCGTAGGGCACATAGATGACGGCCGCGGCAAGGCCGATGGTCGTGGAGACGACAGCGACCCAGAACGGAAGCACGGGCATTGAAAGCAGCGACAGCCCGAATACGATCCCTGAAAAAGCGATTGCCGTGAGGAAGAATCCCGGAAAATCCATTGGGCGTAGCGTGGCCGATTCCACCTCGGGCAGGTATTTGGTGATCAGAACGACGCCGAGCAGTCCGATCGGCACGTTGATGATGAAAATCCAGTGCCACGACAGGAACGTGGTGAGAAAACCACCGATCGGCGGACCCAGCGTCGGGCCGATCAACGCGGGAATGGTCAGCCACGCCATCGCATTGACCAGATCCCTGCGCTCGGTGGTGCGCAGCAGGATGAGCCGGGCCAGCGGGCTCATCATCGCCCCGCCCATGCCCTTGAGAAAGCGCGCCATGACAAATTCATGCAGCGAGCCCGAGAAGGCGCATGCGATCGAGCCGAGGATGAACACAAGAATCGCTGCGCGAAAGACCGACTTGGCGCCGAACTTGTCGGCCAGCCACGCGCTGATCGGGATGAAGATGGCCAGAGCCACGAAATAGGCGGTGAACGCCAGTTTCAGCGCCACCGGCGTCGTACCGATATCGGCGGCGATCGCCGGCAGCGAGGTGGCAATGACTGTCGCGTCCATGTTTTCCATGAACAGGGCGACCGCCAGAATAAGGGGGATGAGGCGGGACAATAAACCGAACCGGAATGGATAGTCTTGTTGTTGGGCGTATCATTGCTGTTTAGGCGCGGCCTGACAATGCGCCGACAGGATAATTTCCACCCTGCGAACCTTTCACCCACCCAACGCGTTGACGCATCGGGTTTCACCGATCGGGCAACATGATGTCTCAACGCCGCTTCCATCTGGTTCTTAACGTCAATTCCGGCACCGTGCAGGCGCTGGGGGTGACGTCGGACACCCTTAAGGCAATGTTTGCCGCGCACGGGCTGGAGGTGACCATTGATGCAGACCCCCATACCCCACTGTCCGATCGCATCCGCAACGCGGTCGACAGCGACGCAGACACAATCATTGCCGCCGGGGGTGATGGCACGGTGACGGCCCTTGCGACCGCAATCATCCATTCCGACAAGAATCTTGCCATCCTGCCGCTCGGCACCGCCAATTTGCTGGCGCGCGACCTGGGCATGCCTCTCGATCTCGATGAAGCCATCGGGGCACTGCGTGACATGGAACCGCTCGCCATCGACGTCTCCGAGGTAAATGGGACCATCTTTCTGCACAAGGCGGTTATCGGGGTAATTCCCGAACTGGCTGCCGGCCGGGAATATATCCGGGGGCAAGGCTTTAGCGCCAAGATCGGCTTTATCCGTTATTTCTTCCGCCGCATTTCACGTGCCCGCCGTTTGGCGTTGGAAATCACGACGGGCGAGGGCAGGTCGCGGATCGAACGGGTACAGGCCATCGCAGTGGCGTCCAATGCCTATGATGAAGGGTTGGGCCGATTTTTCCATCGCGACAAGCTCGATACTGGGCTTTTGACCATATACGTGCTGCGTCATCTGCGGGCCGGAGACGTGTTCAGGCTCGCGACCGGCATGCTGGCCGGTCATTGGCGCGATTATGACGCGCTCGATATATCGACGGCGCGTTCTGTTACAATTCGATCCAAGAAACCCAGGCTTCAGCTTATGATAGATGGTGAAGTCCAATCCATGGAGGCGCCCTTGCGGTTCAAGATCTATCCCCGCGCCCTCTCGGTTCTGGCCCCGCTCCAGGCGGTCAAGAAAGAGATCGCCGATGAGCAGTCGGAAACAACAGGAGCACAGGGGCAGCCGGCCTGATGCGACTTGTCCACCTCTCCGACCTTCATTTCGGCCGTCACGACGATAACGTCGTGGCCTCGCTCGCTGCCGAAATCGCGTTTCAGAACCCCGATCTGATCGTAGTTTCCGGTGATTTCACCCAGATCGGCAGCGCCAGCGAGTTTGTCCGGGCGCGCGACTTTCTCGATAAATTGCCGGCGCCATTCATAGCCGTCCCCGGCAATCATGACGTGCCCGAACGCAATCTCATCAAGCGCTTCATCAATCCCTACGGGCACTATCGCAGGCACATCAGCGCCGAGCTTGAACCGTTTCTGCATGATGACGGGGTTGCGCTGGCTGGGCTGAAGACGTCCCGGCGCGCCAATCTGCATTCTCTCAACTGGTCTGACGGCGCGATCAGCAAGGATCAGCTCGAGCGACTGGAGAGCCGGTTTGCGCAAGTGCCGTCCGACACGGTCAAGGTCGTGATCGCCCACCACCCGCTGCTTCATCCCGAACAGCCCATGGCCCGGCACCAGAACCGCGTGCGCCGCGCCGACAAGGCGCTCAAGGTTTTCTCGCGGATAGGGGTGCGGCTGGTGCTCTCGGGGCATTTCCACATGTCCTATGTCCGCCGCCACGCCCATGCGGGAGAGGTGCGCAAGGCAGTGCCCACAGGGCCGCGCGAGAGCAGCGAGGGCCATATCCTTGTTGCACAGGCGGCGTCCACCACCTCGACCCGGCTGCGGGGCGAACCCAATGCCTATAATCTCATCGATATCGAGGGACACGAGATCACCATCAACGTCCGCGAATGGCTGGGCGAAGGCTGGACAACACGTGAGAAGGCGCAGGAAGCGGCCTGATGCGGATGGCCGATCATCAAGGATCGAGGCTGTCGCCGGCATGGCCGGAGCGCCACACCGCGGCACTTTTTGTTCAAATGCGGTCCGTCCGGTCGGGGGAAACGCCTTAAAAGAGCTTTTATCGCGTTGACAACTGCCGGTGTTCCCCGTTTATCGGGCAGCATTCACAATCATTCCGAGAGGCTGCATGCGGCTCGTTTTTGTAATCCCCGCCTACAATGAAGAGGCAATGATCGGTCAGTGCCTTGAAGCGGTGATGGCTGAAATCAAGCGCAGCGGGCACCCTGCAGACGTGATTGTGGTCGACAATGCCTCGACCGATAGGACCGGCGAAATCGCAGCGAGCTATCCCGGTGTGCGGGTGGTCAAGGAAACCAACAAAGGCCTGGTTCATGCCCGCCACGCCGGCTTCGTGGCGTCCGAGGGCTATGATCTTGTCGCCAATATCGATGCCGATACCATGGTGCCCGAAGGCTGGCTGACCACGGTTTTTGACGAATTCGACAAACATCCTGAACTCGTCTGCGTGTCCGGTCCCTATCACTACTACGACCTCAATCGCCGGCAATTGGCGCTGGTTGAGGTGTTCTACGCCTTTACCTATTTCACCTATATCCTGAGCCGGTTCATCCTGCGCGTCGGCTCGGTGATCCACGGTGGCAATTTTGTCTTCCGCCGCGAGGCGTGGGAGCAGACCGGCGGCTATGACCGCTCGATTGCCTTTTACGGCGAGGATACCGACGTCGCCGTGCGGCTGTCCAAGATCGGTCCGGTCAAATGGACCCACAAGCTGCGCATGAACACCTCGGGCCGCCGGATCGAGAAGGAAGGCATCATCCACACCGGTCTGGTCTATGCCAAGAACTTCTTCTCCATGACCTTCCGTGGCAAGCCGGCAACCGTCGACTATCGCGATATTCGCGAATAGGGCGCACCAGAAAAATCTGTACCCGTGTGTCGGGATCGGCGATGCTGATCCGTCTTAATGCTGTGGGGGCGAAAAATGCCCCGCCGGTACATTTGAGGACGACACAATGACCAAGATGATTTTCGTGAACCTGCCCGTGCGCGATCTTGCTGCCGCCACCCGCTTTTACGAGGCGATCGGCTGCACAAAGAACGCCGATTTTTCCAGCGACGACGCCTCCTCGATGATGTGGTCGGATGCGATCACCTTCATGTTGCTCACGCACGAGTATTTCTCCACATTCACCACCAAGCCGATCGCCGATGCCCATGCGGCGGCCGGCGCATTGATCGCGCTGTCCTGCGACAGTCGTGAAGCGGTGGATGCGATCACCGAGGCGGCCGGAAAGGCGGGCGGCAAACCCGATGTCCGCGAACCACAGGACCTGGGCTTCATGTACGGTCGTGCGTTCGAAGACCCCGATGGCAACATCTTCGAGCCGGTCTGGATGAACATGGAAGGCGCAGCAAACGCGGGATGAGGAGCAGCCATCGTGACCGACGCCGTTGAAATAAGCTGCACTTGCGGCCAGGTAGGCCTGGCCCTTGAGCGTGCCCCGATCATCAGCACCGAATGCCACTGCACCAGTTGCCGCACAGCGGGCGACGCCCTTCAAGCGCTGCCACTCGCCCGGCCGATGCTGAACCCGAGCGGAGGGACACATTTCGTTATCTATCGCAAGGATCGGGTCGCCTTCAGCAGGGGGCTCGATCTGCTGACCGCCTACCGGCTCAAACCTGATTCCCCGACACGCCGAGTCATTGCTTCGTGCTGCAACACCCCGGTGTTCCTCGAATTTCAGCACGGGCATTGGCTAAGCCTTTACAGCAGTCTTTGGCTTGAGGGGACCCTGCCGCCGCCCGAGATTCGGACTGTGGTTTCCGATCGCCAGGGATTGCCCGAGCTGGACGGAAACGTCCCGGCAAGTTGGCGTCACACAGCGGGATTTTACGCGCGGCTTCTCGGCGCTTGGATCGCCATGGGATTCAAAACGCCCGAAATTGCGCTCTCGCGGCCCGAGGAAACGATTATGGGCGCCGCCGCATAGCGCTCGCCAATCGGGAGGCGGCGAGTGGCAAAGCCGCTACGCCTCCTTCAGTTCCCCCAGGATTGTCGGGATCAGTTCGCTGACGGTGGGGTGAATGTGCATGGTGTTCTTCAGATCGGTATAGGCCATGCCAGACTGAATGGCATCGATGAGCACATGAATGGCCTCATCGCCGCCAACGCCGAAAATCGCGCCCCCGATTATCCTGCTGGTGTCGGCATCGACGACCACCTTCATATAGCCGGCGCTTTCTCCCTTTTCCTTGGCGCGCGATACCCGCGTCATGGGGCGCTTGCCGACCAGCACCCGGTGGTCGCGCTTTTTGGCCTCGGTCACTGTCATCCCTGCGCGTCCCAGAGGCGGGTCGGTATATAGCGCATAAGCATCGGTCCGCGCCTCGACCGAGCGATCCGCGCCCTCGAGATTATCCGAGACGATCTCGTAATCATTATAGGCCGTGTGCGTGAAGGCGCCCCGTCCGTTGCAATCGCCCACGGCCCAGACGCCTTTCACCGATGTTTCAAGGCGTTCGTTGGTGAGAATGTGGCCGCGGTCATCTGTGGCAATGCCCGTTGCTTCGAGGCCGAGATCGTCGGTATTGGGTTGGCGCCCGATGGCAACAAGCACGTGCGAGCCGGTGATCGCCGGAGCGCCTTCCGAACAATCGACTTTGACCACCGGCCCGTGCTCGGATCGCGAAAAGGCTATGCAATCGGCATTGAGTCTTATGTCGATCCCTTCACCGGCCAGAATCTCGGTGGCAGTCTGCGAGGCGTCTTCATCCTCGCGTTTGAGCAACCGATCGCCACGCTCGACGATTGTGACCTTGCTGCCGAACCGGGCAAACATCTGGGCAAATTCCAGCCCGATATAGCCTCCGCCGACAACAACGAGATGGCGTGGGACGTCCGTCAATTCCAGGATGCTGCTGTTGGTGAGAATCTCGATCTCGTCGATCCCCGGATAATCGGGAATAACGGCTCGCCCGCCGACATTGAGGAAAATACGCGGCGCCTCGAGCGTGCGGCCGTCGACCGTGATTGTATGGTCGGCAATAAAGCGCGCATGGCCTTCAATCAGCGTAAGATTATCGGTTCCGGTCAGCCAGTCGTGCAGGCCCGAACGGGAGGCTTCGACAATCCCGTCCTTGCGGCTTTTTACGGCCGCCATATCAACGCCTACGGGGCCGCCAAGCGTGACGCCATAGTCTGCCGCCCTGCCGGCCATATGGGCGACGTAAGCGCTCGCGACCATGGTCTTGGTCGGTGTGCAGCCAGTGTTGACGCACGTGCCGCCCAGGAGCTTGCGCTCGATCAGCGCGACCTTGTTGCCTTGTCCCGCCAGCCGGGCGGCAAGCGAGGGGCCGGCCTGGCCCGCGCCGACAACGATTGCGTCGAACTGTTCAGTCATGCCGCCAGCCGACCGGCTCGCGTGGAGGACAACAAATCATGGTGGTCCTTTGGTTCGACCGGCACTCTAACACCTGTTGGGGGCAGGAATCGAGATCAGCTTGCATCACCACTTCCCAAACTCCTGACTCGGTGTTAATGACCCTCGCCAACCCAAAGCCGGTGTGAGTCTGACTCCTGCACCGGCCAAGCGGACAATGCGGGCACGGCGGATCGGTCATAAAGCCGACGGCGTGGCACGCTAAACCATCGACATTCATCTGTTCCATGATGAAGGGCACGAAAGGGGCTGGCCTTGGCGAAGATTATTTCCTCTATCACCGGTGATTCCGCACTGACATTTGACGACGTGCTGCTCCAGCCCGCCCGTTCGGACGTGCTGCCGACCGACGTCGACATCAAGAGCTATGTCACAAAGGATATCGCGCTCAACCTGCCGATCCTGTCCTCGGCCATGGACACGGTGACCGAAGCCAACATGGCCATTGCCATGGCGCAGGCCGGTGGGATGGGCGTCATTCACCGCAACCTCACCCCCGAGCAGCAGGCCGAACAGGTCAAGCAGGTCAAACACTTTGAATCCGGCATGGTGGTCAACCCCATCACCATAGGCCCGGACGCTACGCTGGCCGACGCCTATGCGCTGATGGACCGTTACAAGATTTCGGGTATCCCCGTGGTCGCCAATGGCGGCACCGGGGGGCGCAACAATGGCAAGCTGGTGGGCATCCTCACCAACCGCGACGTGCGCTTCGCCTCCAACGACCGCCACAAGATTTCCGACCTGATGACCCGCGATCAGCTCATCACGGTGCGCGAAGGCGTCAGCCAGGAGGAGGCCAAGCGGCTGCTCCATCAGCACCGGATTGAAAAGCTGCTGGTGGTCGATGAGCACAACAACTGCATCGGGCTCATTACCGTCAAGGATATGGAAAAGGCCCAGCTTCACCCTTCGGCCATCAAGGATGCGCAGGGCCGCCTGCGGGTCGCCGCTGCGTCCACGACCGGCGATCAGGGTTTCGAGCGCTCCATGGCGCTGATCGAAGCGGGGGTCGATCTGCTGGTCATCGATACCGCTCACGGCCATTCGGTGCGCGTCGCCGAGGCTGTCGAGCGCGTCAAGCGCGAATCCAATTCCACCCGCATCGTCGCCGGCAATGTCGCGACGGCGGAGGCGACCAAGGCCCTGATCGACGCCGGTGCGGATTCGATCAAGGTCGGTATCGGGCCGGGCTCGATCTGTACAACCCGCATTGTCGCCGGCGTTGGCGTGCCCCAGCTTGCCGCGGTCATGGGGTGTGCCGAAGAGGCCGACAAGCAGGGCATCCCGGTGATTGCCGATGGCGGCATCAAGTTCTCGGGCGATCTGGCCAAGGCACTGGCCGGTGGCGCATCGGTCGCCATGGTCGGCTCGCTGCTTGCCGGAACCGATGAAAGCCCCGGCGAAGTCTATCTCTATCAGGGGCGTTCTTATAAATCCTATCGCGGCATGGGCTCGGTCGGCGCCATGGCGCGCGGCTCGGCGGATCGTTATTTCCAGCAGGAAGTCAGCGATCAGATGAAGCTGGTGCCCGAGGGGATCGAAGGCGCTGTGCCCTACAAAGGCCAGGCCGGTGCGGTGCTGCACCAGCTGGCCGGCGGGCTGCGGGCGGCGATGGGCTATACCGGCGCCAAGGATCTCGAAACTTTCCGGCGCGAGGCCACGTTCGTCAAGATAAGCTCCGCGGCATTGGGCGAAAGCCACGTCCATGACGTGACCATCACCCGCGAGAGCCCCAACTATCGCGGAAAGTAACTCCATGAGTCTCGCTACCCTGCTGATCCTGCTTGCGCTTTGGACGCAGGGTGCGCTGACCCTGGCACTGCTTGTCATCCTGGGCCGGCGACGCCTGCCGCTGGTCATGGAGAAAAAGATCGCGGTGCGCGATATCGCGCTCGACACCGGGCCCTGGCCCGAAGACGCCCAGAAGGCGTCGAATGCCTTTGACAACCAGTTCCAGCTTCCGGTGCTGTTTGCTATCGGCATCGCGATTGCGATCTATCTCGGCGCGGGCTGGCCGGAAGCGGTGTTGGCCTGGGTGTTTGTGTTGTCGCGCATCGTTCACGCGGCAATCCACGTCACCACCAATCACGTCTATAGGCGCTTTTCCGCTTATGTCGTGGGCTTTGGTGTTCTCACTGCACTCTGGATTGCGATCCTTGTGCGTCTCGTCCTCGTATTTCAAACGGTCTGACCTATGGCTCTGGCAACGCGTATCGACACCATTTTCGTTCCCGCCCTGGATACCGACAGTGCCGCCAAATGGTACGCCCGCATGTTTTCAATGACCGAGATATTTCGCTCGGGCGGCTATATCGGCCTGCGGTTCGATGAGAGTGAAGCAAAGGCAACAGCTTTGACGCTGATTCCGGCCGATACGATCAGCAACACTTATGTCGCTTTCAATCTGTTCAGCCCCGATCCGGAGGCGCTCCGAAACGCGCTCATTGCCGATGGCCGGGAGGTGACCGAAATCCATGACGTCCCGTCCATGCGCTGGTTCGATTTTGTCGATATCTCCGGCGTTCGCGTCAATGTCTGTTCGTTTGGCGAGGCAAACTGATGCGCCTTCCCGGACGAATGGCAGCGGCCATCGAAGTGCTGGCCGATATGGAAGCGCGCAAGCGCCCGGCGTCCGAAGCCCTCAAGGGCTGGGCGCTCGACCACCGTTTCGCCGGGGCGGGCGATCGTGCCGCCATCGGCAATCTGGTTTACGACGCGCTGCGCAAGCGGGCCAGCCATGCCTGGCGCATGGGTGAGGATACGCCCCGCGCCCTGGTCCTCTCTGTTGCGGTCAACGACTGGAATCAAGACATTAACGCCCTCAATCAGGACTTCAGCACCGACAGGTTCGCGCCGGAATCAATTTCCGAGGCCGAGGCGCTAAAGCTTTCTTCCGATTCAGCTTTTGACGATGCGCCCGACCATGTGAAGGCCGATGTGCCTGAATGGCTGGCCGGGCCGCTCGAGCGCAATTTTGGTGCCGATTGGATCGAACAGGGCAGGGGGATGACGACGCGCCCGCCGCTCGACATGCGCGTCAACCGCCTCAAAGCCGACCGGGCCCGTGTGGAAAAATCCCTTTCCCGCTTCGCGCCGCAACCAACAGCTATCGCCCCTGATGGGCTGCGCCTGCCGTCCGGCCCCAACGATGCCCGCACCGCCAATGTGCAGGCCGACGAGGGCTATCAGAAGGGCTGGTTCGAGATTCAGGACGAGGGCAGCCAGATTGTGGCGCTGCTGGCCGGCGCGCAAATGGGCGAGCAGGTGCTTGATCTGTGCGCCGGGGCAGGGGGCAAGACCCTGGCTCTGGCTGCCGCCATGGGCAATACCGGGCAGATTTTCGCTTATGACACGCAGCGGACGCGACTCGCCCCGATCCATGAGCGCTTGAAGCGCAATGGCGTGCGCAACGCACAGGTTCGCAACCCCGATGACGGAGCGCTGGACGACCTTGTCGGCAAGATGGACCGTGTGGTGATCGACGCACCATGTACCGGCACGGGCACGTGGCGCCGCCGTCCGGACACCAAATGGAAACTCACCCCCGCCCAGCTCGAAGCGCGTTTGGCCGATCAGGTTCAGGTGCTCGATGAAGCGGTCCGGTTTTTAAAGCCGGGCGGCCAATTGGTCTATATCACCTGCTCGATCCTGCCCGAGGAGAATGACGACCAGATCAAGGCGTTTCTTGAGCGCCACGAAGGCTTTACGCTGGTTTCGCTGCCCGAGCGTTGGGATGCGCTTTTCCCCGGCGCCCCGAAACCTTTGAGCACGAACGGAAATACGATTACACTCACGCCTGCCGCAACCGATACCGACGGCTTTTTCTGCGCGGTGCTGACGAGGGGATAGGGCCATGGCAAGCCGTTGGATCGCGATTGTCTTCGGATCCGCGCTGCTGCTCGCCGTTGCCGCCATAATCGGAATTGCGGCCCTTTTCACGATTGCCGGGCCCGGCAATGACATCCGCTACGATTTCGTTTCGCCGTCTGGCCGCGTCGATCTGTATCTGATCGAGACATGCGAGCGAGAAGGGTGCACCCATCAGGCCGTGATCGAAAGGCCGGGGCTCGAAGGCGAACCGATACAGGTTCGCTGCGGCCTGGATATCGAGGCGTTGGACCCTGTTTTCGTGTCCCTCGATATCCAATGGGTATCCGACGAGAGTGGTGTGCTCATCGCCTTTGCCGGCGCCGGCGGCGCGGAACGCTCGATTTCCATCGACTTTGACCGCGACTGCAACGCATGAACGTCCAAAGTTTAAGGGCTGGGTGAACCAAAATCGGATGGATCGCGTTAAAACGGGCATGACCCAAGCATCTTACAATATCGACATCAGGCAGCCACGCACACTTGTTTGGCTTGCGGTATTCTTGATCGCAGTCATCGGCACTGGCGCCTTGATCGGGACGCAGACCGCTCCCGGCGCCTGGTATGCCGGGCTTGAAAAGCCCCCCTTCAATCCACCCAACTGGGTCTTCGGACCGGTCTGGTTCATCCTTTACGTAATGATTGCCATTGCCGGCTGGCGAACTTTCATTGCAGCACCGGCCAGTGTCGCCATGGCACTATGGGCGGGCCAGATGGTGCTCAATTGGGTCTGGTCACCAGCGTTTTTTGCCGCCGAAAATCTGTGGCTTGCAATGATTATCATCGTTCCGATGCTGGCCGCCATCCTTGCCTTTATTGTTAACGTATGGCCCCGGGACAGGGTGTCGGCCGTGCTGTTTGTGCCTTATGCGGCGTGGGTGAGCTTCGCTACTGTTTTGAACTTGTCCCTGCTGGTGCTTAATACGTAAGTACTTTTCCTTCGAGTAAAGTGTATAGAAGGTAGAGTATTGCCTAAAATTTGATTCAAAAGCGCCCTCCGAGCTTATGAATACTCAAATTTGATATCGGCATCCTCAAAGGATGCTACATGAAAGCCAAACATTATTTCTGGTTGAGAAGGCGGTCAGATCTATTGAATCTGGCGTCGACGATGGAGCGGTTGAGTACGTTCGCGGGATCGCAAATCAGCTCAACATCTCCCATCATCACCTTCATCGGACCTTCGCTGCAGCGGTCGGGGCGCCGCCGGGGGCCTATCGCCGGTTGGTGAGCATGCATGCGGCGGCCCTGCGGCTGCAATGGTCCCATGAACCGATCGGTCGTATCGGGTATGCGGTGGGCTATGCCAGCCAGGCGGCGTTCACACGCGTCTTTGATCGATTTTTCGGCACCCTGCCGGGACGCTACAGAACGGCCTATGGGCGGGCGCGAACGACCGTCCCGCCCGTAGAAAGTGCGACCTTCGTCAGGGTGCATGACGGCATCCCGCTGTTGTTGCTGGCCAAGCGCTATCGGGGGCACCCCACAGACATCGATGGCTTCTGGGACGATTTCCTGCAACGCTATCGCGCCGTGATCGGCCAGTATTCGCGGCCGTTGCGGCGGGTTGGATTGATCTATAACGACTGGCGCGCCGATCCGGACAATCTCGTGCGCTATGATTGCTGCGTCGTGGTTGAGCCCAGAGATTCGGTTGATTTGCGCAACCCGCCCCCAGGTTTGCACGCGGTGCTAAGTCGCGAGCGCGAATATGCCGGGTATTGCTTTCCGTCTGGGACCTTTGACCGCCAAAGGGCCTATGCCGAGATTGGAGACAGCTTGTTTTTCCGGCGCTCCCTGGCAGTCACCGAAGATCCCGTAATGGAACTCCACGACGAGGCCCGGCCTGGGGAAACAACGCTGCTCTATGCCGTTGAGTAACGGGCATCACACTAACGTCAGTTAAAAATATCGGTCCCATATCAACCTTGAGCAAACGCCCTCTTCAAGGTTGAGCATCTTGGGCGGATGCTACCTGGATTCGAAACCCAAGTTCTGGTCGAAAGGGCTGTCAGATCGATAGAATCTGGCATCGACGACGGCGCTGTCGAATATATTCGCGCCATCGCGCGCCAACTCGACATTTCCCATCACCACCTTCATCGCACATTTGCCGTCGCTGTCGGCGAGCCCCCCGGAGCATACCGCCGACGGGTGAGCATGCATGCGGCGGCCCTGCGGCTGCAATGGTCCCATGAACCGATCGGCCGCATCGGGTACGCTGTGGGCTATGCCAGTCAGGCTGCCTTCACACGAGTTTTCGACCGCTTTTTCGGGATTCTGCCGGGGCGTTACCGAACACGATACGGACAGGCGCGCCTGTCGGTGCCTCCCATTGAACGCGCTCAGTTCATTCAGGTGGATGATGGCAGGCCGTTGTTGCTGCTCGCCAAGCGGTATCGCGGGTACACCGAAGATATCGACGATTTCTGGCGAGATTTTTTCACCCGATTTGGAAGTGCCATAGATCGCTATTCGACGCCATTGAGGCGCGTTGGCCTGATCTATAATGACTGGCGGGCCGATCCCGATAACCTTGTGCGCTATGATTGCTGCGTCGTCGTCGGCAACACCGATGCCGTGGACATAAACAATCCGCCCGAAGGCCTGCATCTGGTGCTCAGTCGGGAGCGCCAATATGCCGGATACCGTTTTCCAGCCCAATCCTATGAACGCCGGCAGGCCTATGTCGATGTGGGGGACAGTCTGTTTTTCCGCCGTTCGCTCGCGGTGACCGAAGATCCGGCAATGGAATTGTATGATGAAGTGGGAAGCGGAGAAACGACGCTGCTATATGCAGTTGAGTAGGGTTAAACCCATATTAAAATCAGGTAAAAATTGCCGCCCATATCAACTGCGAGCAAACGTCAAGTTTGATCCTGCGCCATAGTCGACTCGCGCAATTACTTCTCCCCCTTTTTGGTTTGGGGGCAATTTGGAGGCGACTATGAAAAAGTTTCTAGGGTCCATACCCAATCAGTTTGTTGAATAGACGCTGCAAATCAGATTCTCTGGCTTTAGATGAGTTCGGAGGTATCGATGAGCAGACTATTTTGGTTGAGTGATGCAGCTTGGGCGGCCATTGAGCCACATCTCCCCAAGAACCAGCCTGGAGCACGTCGAGTGGATGACCGGCGGGTAATTTCGGGGATCGTTCATATGCTCAAGTGCGGCGGACGCTGGGCTGATTGCCCTGCCGAGTATGGCCCCTCGACAACAGTCTACAATCGCTGGAACCGCTGGAGTCGCCGCGGCGTATGGGCACGCATTCTCGCGGCTCTGACCGAACAAGGCTGGATTGCGGAAACCGCCCAGATCGACAGCAGCTATATCAAAGCCCATCGCTGTGCAGGCGGGGGAAAAGGGGGGCGCGAACCAATGCCATTGGCATCTCGCGTGGTGGCCGGACCACCAAGATCCATGCGCTCGTCGACGTTATCGGCAGACCGATCCGCCTCATCCTGACGCCCGGCAATGCCTCGGACATGAAGGGGGCCGATCTGCTCATCGCCCACACGATGGGCATGAAGAGAGTTATTGCTGACCGCGGCTATGATGCCAACCGCCTTCGTTCCACTCTGCGCAACCAGAAGACAATCCCGGTCATCCCTGGCCGCAAGAACCGGAAGCGCAAAATCAAATACGACGAGAAACGCTACAAAGACCGCTGGCGTGTCGAGGCCATGTTCTGCCGGCTCAAGGATTTCCGCCGCGTTGCCACCCGATACGACAAGCTTGCCCGAAACTATCTATCTGCCGTCATGCTCGCAGCGGCAGTCGCATACTGGCTATGAACGAGTCTCGACCCTAGCGACGGCGTCAATCGCCGTTCTCCTGTCTTTCGGTGTGACGCAAGGGGCTCAGGCCCAGCTTGGTGGTCTCCTTGATATCGACACTGACGACGGACTCGAGATCAATCTTCTCGACGATACGGCCAAAGTAAGGCTTGGCGGCGGAGATAACGACGTTCTGGACGTCAAGGTGCTCGACGACGGTGATGGCGGCTCGCTTGCCAATGCCAATGTCGGCGCCGGTGGCGACAGGCTTCTCGATGCGGACGTCGGCCTGCTTGATGACACCGTGACTGCCGATGTGAACGTCGGCGGCGACGACATCCTCGATGTAGATGTTGGTATCGGCAACGGCGGAAACGGTGGCAACGGCGGTAATGGTGGCAACGGCGGCAATGGTGGGAACGGCGGCAATGGCGGCGTGAACGGCGGCGGCAATGGCGGTGTCAACGGCGGCGGTGGTTCCGGTGGCACACAATTCGCCAGTTCGGACCCTTCCTGCATGGGCGTCGATCCCAACACCCTGATCCAGATGTTCGAACAGTCGACACTGTCGGGCTGGGAAAACGCAAGCAATATCCAGATACAGGCGCTGCGCGTCTGCCCCGATATCCGCGAGTATATGGCCAACTACTTTGCGGCCAGCGGCAAATACAGTCAGCTGCAGGGCCTCGTGCGGTCCGATCCGCTGGTTGCAGCCTCTCTGAGCCGCTCGAACTACGATGCGGGTCGGGTGCTTGGCGTGACCCGGCAGTCGTCCAGCCTGACGGTCTTCGTCTTCTAGGTCCTGTTGACAAAGTCTTTTAGCCACCTGCGGATGGCTGCAAGGTTGAGGAAGCTTGCGAATGACAGAGCCGTTTTCTCATACCGGGTGCCGATGCGACGCATGTGCTTGAGATACCCGAACATGCGCTCGATGCGGTTGCGGTCTCTGTAACGGGAGAAGTCGCAGGGAATATGAACCTTGCGATTGGCCTTTGGCGGGATGACTGGCAAGATGCCCTGTAGCAGCAGGGCTTCTCGAACAGCATCGCCGTCGTAGCCCTTATCGGCCAGAAGTGCCTTTGGCTTGTTGACCGGCAGGGCCATGAGTTCGCCGACCGCGCCATAGTCCGAGGCTTGCCCGCCTGTCAGGACAAAGCCAAGAGGGCGTCCCTGATTGTCACAGCGGGCGTGGATTTTGCACGTAAAGCCGCCGCGTGATCGACCAAAAGCCTCCTTGTGAGTCCCCCTTTTGCGCCGGCTGCCGATACATGGCCCCGAACTGTGGTGCTGTCGATCATATGCTGCCAGTCATCGGTCAGCCCCATCTGGACCAGCGTTTCAAGGATGGCATCCCAGACGCCCTGTTCGGCCCAGCGCCGGAACCGGACATAGACAGAGTTCCACTTGCCGTAGCGCTCATGCATGTCGCGCCAGGGGCAGCCAACCCGCAGCACATGCAGCATGCCGTTGAGAAAACGCCGATTATCATGAGCAGGGCGGGATTTCCGTCCGCGCTCTGTGGGCAAGAACCCTTCGATTACTGCCCACTCTTCATCGGTCAGATCGCCGCGTGCCATCATCGCTCCCCATAAAGAGGAGTGTTGAATCAGACTTCACCTGATTTGGGAATCCACTTTGTCAACACGACCTAGGCGGCTCTAACGATCAAGAGGCCACTCGTTGACGAAAGAATCCGCGCATTTCCCCCAAATGCGCGGATTTTCGTTGTCTGGAATTCGATTAAGCAGCCGAACAGCCCAAAAATGAACCACCCCGGATGCGAGGGACATCCGGGGTGGCTGCAAAAGGCCTGAGGGCATGGGACCGCAACTGGCCTTTTGACCGGGATTGCGCGGAGTGGGACGCTTTGGGGGACCGCGCTCAGCCCGTTTTCTCGACGAGGCACATTGGAATGCTCGCGTGCCTGCCACTTGCCCTAACAACGCCAAAGCGCGCGCTGGGTTGCAAAAGGGGTTGCATTATTTGCGTCCATCGGGATTGTCGCGTTTCAGGCCGTTCTCCCCATTGCCTGACCGCTCGATTCCAATTAAAGGCTCGCCATGCAGAACGACGCGCCCACAGATACCATCCTCATTGTCGATTTCGGTTCACAGGTCACCCAGCTCATCGCGCGCCGGGTCCGTGAAACCGGGGTCTATTGCGAAATCCACCCGTTCAGTACGGCGGCCGACAGGCTCGACGCGCTCCAGCCCAAGGGCATAATCCTTTCGGGCGGCCCGGCCAGCGTCATCGAGGACGGTTCGCCCCAGGTCGATCACAAGCTCCTCGATTATGGCGTGCCGGTGCTTGGCATCTGCTATGGCCAGCAGGCCATGTGCGTGGCGCTTGGCGGTGTCGTGGAACCCGGCTATGTGCGAGAGTTCGGCCGCGCCGAAGTGCGCATCGAAAAGGATTGCTCGCTCTATGACGGCGTTTGGGAGCTCGATCACTCCTATCAGGTTTGGATGAGCCACGGCGACAAGGTTTCCGAAATCCCCGAGGGCTTCGAGGTCGTCGGCACCTCTCCCGGCGCGCCTTTTGCGATGATCGCCAATGAGGAGCGCAAATTCTTCGGCGTCCAGTTTCATCCCGAGGTCTATCACACCCCCGACGGCGCCAGGCTCTACGCCAATTTCGTGCATCACATTTGCGGCTGCGACGCCAATTGGACCATGGCGGCCTATCGCGAACAGGCCGTTGCCGCCATCCGCGAGCAGGTGGGCGACAAGAAGGTCATCTGCGGCCTTTCAGGCGGCGTGGACTCCTCGGTAGCCGCCATCCTGATCCATGAGGCTATTGGCGACCAGTTGACCTGCATTTTCGTCGACCACGGTCTGTTGCGCAAGAACGAGGCCGATGAAGTGGTCTCGATGTTCAGGCATCAGTACAATATCCCGCTCGTCCACGTTGATGCCTCGAAAGAATTCATCGGGGAGCTCGAAGGCGTCGTTGAGCCCGAGGCCAAGCGCAAGATCATCGGTCGGCTGTTCATCGAGACGTTCGAAAAGGAAGCCCACAAGATCGGCGGCGTAGAGTTTCTCGCCCAGGGCACGCTCTATCCGGATGTCATTGAATCCGTTTCGTTTACCGGCGGCCCCTCGGTCACCATCAAGAGCCATCACAATGTTGGCGGGTTGCCCGAGCGCATGAACATGAAGCTCGTCGAACCCCTTCGCGAGCTTTTCAAGGACGAAGTGCGCAAACTGGGCCGCGAACTGGGCCTGCCCGAACATTTCGTGGGCCGCCATCCGTTCCCAGGACCCGGTCTTGCCATCCGCCTGCCGGGCGGCGTGACACGCGAAAAGCTCGATATCCTGCGTCAGGCCGATGCGATCTATCTCGACGAGATCCGCAAGGCGGGGCTTTACGATACCATCTGGCAGGCTTTCGCCGTGCTGCTCCCGGTGCAGACCGTGGGCGTGATGGGCGATGGCCGCACCTATGAAAGCGTCTGCGCCTTGCGCGCCGTCACTTCGGTCGACGGCATGACCGCCGATTTCTACCCTTTCGACATGAATTTCCTCGGCCGCGCCGCGACCCGGATCATCAACGAGGTCAAGGGCATCAACCGCGTCGTTTATGATGTGACCTCCAAGCCTCCCGGAACCATCGAGTGGGAGTAGGGGAAACTCATTAGGCTGTGGTTGCACGGGGCACTTTACGGGGTGCGTCGTCAGGTCATGATCAGCGTCAGGCCCGGATGCAGCTTCTGCAGATTCCGTATGGACTTGGCTTGCCACGGAATTTCGGATGTCGCCCGCACAACGAGCCTTGTATCGGAGTGCTTTCGCAACTCGATGGTGAACTTCGCTAGCAGGTTGATTCCCGAAGAGTTGAGAAACTCAAGGTTCGTCAGATCCAGGGTCATTGATGGAGGCTTTTCGGCAAGCACTTCCTGCAAGAGCTCGAGTATCGGCTGATAGGCCTGGGTCCCCGACAGCCTCATTGTGCCGTCAAAATAGACGTCGCTTCCTTCCGTCCATACGCTGTAAGTTTCTGCTTTGATCTGCATGATATGTAGCCTTACAGTTGGTTGGTGAAGATGGGTATCGACCCGAAAGTTTCCACGCGCATCCGCATCCTTTCTTCGGGACGATCAAATCGCCAGGCCAGGCGGGAGCCGTAATCGCTCATCAAGGTCAGCAGCCCAAGTCCCGACGCGTTCGAGTTGGGGTTTTCGGCATTGTGCTCGATCTTCTGGATAAGAAGATCTTCCGGATCGCCAGAGGTTATGCCTGCGAGATAGGTCTCGAAGTCGCTGGATGTTCGTTCATCGATTTCATTCGATACTTTTATTATGAAACTGTCCGAGTCAATTATCGATTCGATAGTAATGTCGCCGCGGAAGCGAAACTTTATCGCGTTCTCGATAAGCTCGTTCGCGAGATATTCAATGTTATGTTTTATGTATTTGTATTCATTGTGAAGGGATTGGAATTGCTGTGCGTAAAAATCGGCTATGAAGCCTGATGTTATGGCGCAATGATGCCAGCCGATATCCAGCGGGCCATCAAGAATTTTGACCGTAATTCTGCTATCACTGGAATGAAAAGCGATTTCCGGTATTCCAAACTGTACCTTCATTGCTTCACCTGTGCTTCATAACTATAAGAGTTATGTCGTCGTATATCTTCTGCGTTCCGATGAAGGCCATAAGATCTTCAAGAACCTTGGATTTGATTTCTTCGGCACTGCATTTGTGATGTTGGAAGGCGCTTTGGCGGAGGCGTTCCAGTCCGAACATGCGGCCATTTGTATCCTCGGCCTCGGTTACCCCATCGGTGTGGAGGATGATGGCATCGCCCGCGCCGAAGGGGATGTCGCGTGTAGTGATAAACGGCGCGATGTCCAGTTCCAGGCCGATGGGAAAGCCAAGATCCATTGTATCGATGGTTTCAATCTCTCCGCCGGCTCGCATGACAATCACGTCTTCATGTTGGCCATACAAGGTGAGGCGCTCGTCCTCGTAGTCGATAAACGCCAGCGACAGGTGCTTGTCCCAGTCGGTGCGCTCTAGGTTCTTGTAGATCGCCCGGTTGAGCCAGCTCAGGAATTGGCGTGGATCGGACTTTCCTGTCTCCTGCAGGGCGCGCGTCACAGATTGTACCATCATCATGAGCACGCCGCTTTCCAGGCCGTGCCCGGTCACGTCGCCGATCCCGATCTTTACGCGGGGTCCATCTTGCAGGACATCATAGTAGTCGCCACCAACCTCGTCGGCAGGCTGCATGTAGGCTGCGATATCGACGTCGGGGATTGCCTGCAGTTCCAGGGCCCTGGGCAAGACCATCATCTGGATTTGGCGTGCAACCTCAAGTTCGGCCCCCAGCCGGATATTTTCGCTTTTCAGCTTGGTGTTGAGCGCCAGGATCTCCTGGTGGGCCTTGCCGAGCTCCTTTGTCCGATCGTCAACGATTTGCTCAAGGTTTTCGGTGTGAAAGCTGATTTCCTCGGCCATCCGGTTGAAGGCAACTCCGGCTTCACCGACTTCGTCGCGCGTGGGAATGGATACCCGAATACTGTAATCTTTCGACTGGATGCGCTGGGCCGCGCTTGCAAGTTCGCTCAGACCGGCTGTTATCCTCTTGGAAATGCCGAAAACCGCCGCAAACACAACCATAAGAGCCAGACCGATGGCTCCGAGCTGATAGATGAGCGTCTGGTTGGTCGCGCGCGCGATGCTGGCCTGCGCGCTATAGAGTGAGGCATATATCGCCTGTTCGGGAACCACGACGCCGATCAGCATTGCCTCGCGCGTGATCGGCCCGGCGCTCCAGAGATTTGTCGGGGCCAATCTTGTAAGAACAGTCATATAGGGGACGGCCTCGCCATTCTGATTGAGCGTGATGTGCTCGATTTCCCCCTCGGCGTCTTGATCGAGTGACATTGAGGCAATTGCCGGCTGGACGCTACCGCGCAGGGACCGCTCCAGGCCGGTGACCCCCTGGGCCTGCTCGCCACTCGAGGAACGCAGGCCAATGATCGACTCGCCTTCGGGATTGATGGCCACAACGTTTCCATTCGACATGGCCAGAAAGCCGAATCCCACATCGGCGATTTCGATGCTTTCAACGATTTCGGCCAGTTGATCGAGCGTGATATCGGCCCCGGCGACGCCGGCAATTCCGGTTCGATCACGCGTCCACAACGGATGAAAAAAGCTGACGATGAGTTCGCCGGTAATGGCGTCGGTGTATGGCGCCGTTTGCGTTATATCGGTGGCGACCGGACGAGCGGAGGGGGTCTCGATCCATTGCTGCCAGGAGGGGTAGATGCCCGGGAAGAAAAACTCCCAGAATTCAGCCTCGTTGTGCCCCGGATAGAGCCGATCAAAGGTCTGGGCCTGGTCGGTATAGGGAACGGTTCTGAAAATCGGCCGTTCCGTGGGCCCGATATAATACATCTGCAGCTTGTCTGCACCGCTGCGCAGAATGCTGGGGGCGACAAGGTCTAGTATTGCGCTGTCGCGGATTTCGTCCCGGACGCTCGGGAATGGCTGATTTTGCTCGTCCAGCAGATATCCCCAAACGCTTACAACCGAGGGTGCTCCGGGCTCGTTTTGCGCCCAGTCTCCCTCAGGATTATAAGATACGGTCGTCGATTGCGGAGATACGACGGAGACGGTAGACCCAATCGCATTTTGCTCGTTGGGATTATCGATCTGGTCTTGCAGCACGCCGGCCAGGGCGACCACATCAGCGTGTACCCGGCTGATCAGAAGGTTGGCCTGCGCCGCCGTCGTCTCCGCGTAAGAGAGAATGTATTCCTCGGTTGCGGCAGTAAGCCCTTCGCCGACCTCCGCGGTTGCGTTTCGTGACAGGTTCGTCACGTTCCACAACGCCAGGCCCCCGATCACCGTAAGGTCAAAAAGCACGGCACCGCCGACCACGAGCAGGAACTTGGCCCGGAACGATCGCAGCCCGAAGCGCGAGGTCTTCTTTTCTACGTTCATTGCGGTTTTTGCCCCGATGCCACCCAGATGGGCCAGCCGGCGTAACCCTTGGGATGGAGTGCTGCGAAGATGTGGTCCTGGAAACCCTGACGAAAGCGTTCGATAAATTCTGCGGAGTCGCCGCGCTTTTCGGCCATCTCCCCCGCATAGACCTCCTCCCAGGCGGCGATGATGTCGGCGAATGCCTGCGGGTCCCCATCGAGGTTGGTAACCATGAACGATTCGACGCGAACGTCGTCGAAGCCCGCGTCGATCAGATACCGTCGGCTCTTGGGGCCGAGCTCCACATCCATGTCGAAAAAGCTGAAAAGTCTCGCAACCTCGTTGTAGGTCCACTGAATGCTTTCGGCACGCGGCTCGCCGAGGCAGTGCGAGTTTTTTTCGTTGGTGACATAGACCCGTCCACCGGGTTTGCAGATGCGATAGAGCTCTTTGAGTATGAGCTCCGGCCGATTGAATATCTGAAGAGAGTGGCGGCAGGTAACGAGATCGAACTGATCCGCCTCGAGCAGCATTTCTGAAGCATCGCCGTAGGTGTACTCAATCCCGCGAATGTCAAATTCGGCGGCCACTTTGCGCGCGTAGGCGAGACTTGGCCGAGAGTGATCGAGCGCGACAATCCGTGACGGCTTGAATTCCTTTTGAACGAGCACGGCGAAATCGCCGATGCCACAACAGATATCTGCTATGGCGATGCCATGCGCCATCCCGTGCCTTGGCAGGATCGTCCGCTCATGATGCCAGGTCAGCTTCGTTTGCGTGCGCAGGATGGGAATGAACCCGCCGCCTTCCAGAAAGCCTTGCCCCGGATAGAAATCACTGTCGTATTCCTGGACGTCGACGCTGGGTTCAATACGGGCCAGATGGCCGAACTTCCGCGTCGTCCAGCCGACAACGCTTGAGGTAACAATCACAAACCGCAGGTCGGGTCGCGAACGGCAGGCCTCGAGGATCACGCGCGCAAAGGCATGAAAGGCAGTGTTGTTCATCTGCACGAGGCGTTTGACATCGAGATAGAGAACCCCGCGAACATGCTCAATTGCTTCATTGAGCAGAGCGAGGCTGGGAGCGAGTTCGTCGGCAATCTGCGGTCGCATCACGCCCGAGATCAGGAACTGCTGATTGTTGGGATCGTACTGCGTTCCATAACGCGTCGAAGCGTCGTGGCGGTTCATGGCAAGGTCTCCAGGGGAAGATCCACAATGATCGCCAGCGTATTGTCGTCCGGATGCTCGAGCTGGAGGGTGGCGCCATAGTCAAGGGCAAGTTCGAGCAGCGCGGTTTCTCCGCCAGGTCCCTCCTTGCCGGACATAGAAGCCAGGTATCGCTCGAGCCTGCTGCTTTCCGTTGCCTGACTTAAGGCTTCTTCGTAGTAGAGGCGCTCTCCATGCGAGCACGGAAATTCTATGTAAACTCTCTCAAGGTCGCCCCGCCGGGATACACGGCAGGTGAACTTTCCTTCAGATTGATGCGTACGAAACACCATCTCCAAAAGCTCATTGACGGCCGATGAGAACAGATTGGTGTAACGAACCAGATCCGACCGATTGTGGCTGATCATCCGTGCGAGGTACGTTGATATGAGATCGCAGTTCTGCCAGAACGAATAGAAATCGCCTCGGGGCAGCGCGATCTCGACCATGGGTTCGTAGGCATCCGGTAAATGTGGCTTGCCGCTTTCGCCCTGCATCACATTTGCGCCCCTTGTGTCCGGACGTCCAGATTGACTTCTTCTGTATTGGAAGTGCGGTTCCTCGTAGCGCGCTCAATAAAGGCGTGCGCAGCCCTTGGTGCCATTGGTCTTGCGATAAAGTAGCCCTGAAGACGATCGCACCCTTGTTCCCGCAACCACTCGGCTTGCCCCGCGGTTTCCACGCCTTCGGCTGTTACGCTTATCCCCAGGCTATGCGCCAGATTGATAATGTTGCGAACGATCGCCTTGGATTTTGAGCTGGTCTCGACATCCTCTATGAAATACTTGTCTATTTTCATGATATCGAAAGGGAATGTCTTCAGATAACTCAAAGAAGAATAGTACGTTCCGAAATCGTCGAGTGATACTTTCACGCCCAATACGTTCAGGGTGTTAAGTGTATCGATGTTGTCGACTGTTGTTTCGAGCAGGATCGTCTCGGTTATCTCGAGGTCCAACCGTTCGGCCTGAATGCCGGTTCTGTCCAGTATTTGCGCAACCGTGTCAGTGATGGTGCCGCTGAGAAACTGCGCCGGTGACAGATTGACGGCCACCGAGAGGTTCGGGGGCCAGGTCAGCGCTTGTTTGCAGGCTTCTTCAAGGACCCATTTCCCGATCTGATCCATGTGGCCGTCAGCCTCTGCGACGGGAATAAACACGCGGGGCGGAATGAGACCGAGTTTGGGATGCCGCCAGCTCAGCAACGCTTCAAACCCGGTCAACGCAAGCGATGGGTGTACGATAGGCTGATACTGGAGATGGAATTGCCCTCTCTGGAGGGCCATTGCGAGGTCGCGCCGGAGATTTTCGCGTTCCTCGAGCAGGAGCATCATCGATCGGTCGTAAACCCGCGAGCAGCCTCTTCCGTCTTTTTTGGCGGCGTAGAGGGCGACGTCGGCGGCCTTTATCATCTCGTCCGTGCTGGCGCCGTGATCGGGTGCCACTGATATTCCAATACTCGCGCCAACGAAGACCGGAACATCGCTGATGATATACCTGGCCTTCACAAGATCGAGGATTGCCTTTGCAAGACGATCGGCGGCGGCTGGCTGCTCTCGCCCAGTCTGAATGACCGTGAACTCGTCGCCCGCATTTCTAAAGGCGGTCTCTCCATCGCCCAGTGCAATCTGAATGCGGTTTGCCACAAGCTGGAGCAGGGCGTCGCCGACGTCGTGACCAAGCGTGTCGTTGACGGCCTTGAAGCCATCAAGGTCGATCTGCAGCAGGGCCACCTTGTCGTCGCTGCCGCGGGCATCGGAAAGGGCCGCCTGCAACCGGTCGCCAAACTGCCGACGGTTCTGCAGCCCGGTCAGTATGTCGTGGGTGGCCTGATGGAGGAGTGTATGATGGTCCACATCCGTTTTGGCGTCCATCGAGCCAAGTGCCACCGACTCCGCAACTTCAATTACGCCAATCCCGTCGGCCGCAGCAAATATTCTCGCCGAACTTGCCGAAGAGGTTGAAGACGGCGGCAACGTCAATTCAATTGCCGCTCCGCCTCCGCTTATCCGCTCAAGCTCCTGGAGCAATACCGGATCTCGAAAGATCGGGTAGATATCCCAGATCGGTGAGCCGATTTCAGCAACGCCACCATATTGTTTCTTGAATTGGGCCCCGAAATGGGTGAGCCGAAGACGTCGATCGTAGAGCGAAGCAATGTCAAGTGTATTCGCTAGAAGGTCTTTGAGCCGGGATTCACTCAACGAACGCGATGACATTCCGCCTCTCCCACTGCCGCAGAGTAAAGCGGCCTGTCGAAAAGGCTGGATTACTCACAACACGCTGAAACCAGCAGCTCGATGAGCATAGCACGATGCCCGATGGTCAGGCAAACGAGCCGTGCAGGCGTCGGGGGACGACCGGTGTTGATGTGGTTAACGACTCCTTTCGGAGGAAATGCCGCATTTTCGACGGTTTCTTACACCGCAAGTTAACGGCTAGGGGGTAACGATTCGGGATGGCGTCGAAAGAGGGCACGGATTTTTGATGGAACACGCAATGCAGAGTTTCACTGCCATTTCCCAGCGCATACTCGCTATTGCCGGGGCGGCTTTCCTGCTCGTCCCAATAGCGGGGTGCTTCCAGACGGGCAGCAACGCGACGGTTTCATCGCTCAATGCCGTCAGTGCATATATGGACCCGGCGACAGTCGAGAAGCCCGTGGTAACGGTGGCAAGCAGTCAGTACCTCGGCAAGGCGGACTATATCTGCTCGCCGAGCGGCTTTGGACGGACATCCACGTGTTTCGAGCGCTCTGCCCGGCGATAAAGCGATAAAAAAGGGCGCTGCGAAGCGTCGTTCCCGTCGTCAGGTCTTTCCGCGATTGATGGTGTGCGCGTGGTGACATGGCCGCCACGCGCTACTTTGCCCGTCAGTTCGTCGTTTCCTGGACAACGCGCCAGTTGGGAAATCCGAAATTGTCCGGCCACGGATAGACCTCGCCATCATTGAAATAGACAACGGCTGTGAGGTCAGGGAACTCTGCGTGACGCCTGGTTACGGACTGCGCCCATTGACGGACATAGGTCTGGTCACCTTCATAGCCGAGCTCTGCGACCATGATCGGTTTCCCGTAGTCGTCGACCAGCGTGTAGCCGGGCATCAGACGCTCGGCAAAAGTCTGGTCGCTCCCGGCTATCGCCTGATCATATGGCTGATAGCCGAAGACCGACAGGCCGATGACATCCACGACATCATCACCGGGATAATAGTCCTGCAGGTTCGCATTGCCCTTCGGCGACCACATGAACTGGGCGTTCGGCAGGTAGTTGCGGCACTCGGTTACGAAGCGTCGATAAACCTCGATGTATTCGGGGCCGGACCACTGCGCCCAGGAGAACTGGTTGTCCTCCTCGTCCATTTCCTGTGCGAACCGGATGGTAACAGGACTGGTGAGCCCGGCCACCTCTGAGCACACCGCCGCCACGTTGGCATCGTAGCTGCCACTCAGGATGCCGTTAAGGAGTTCTTGGGAGGATACGCGCCAGTCGCGGTCCCACGACCACGGTTCCACGCTGATGAGCAGCGAGCGGCCACGCTGCAGAGCATAGTCGTCGGCCAGGGAAAGCGTGGAAAGATCCACGTCCTCCCAAGGCAGGAAGAGATGCTCGATGGACGAATTGGGATCGTCGCCAAAATCCCCATGAGGATCGTAGGCCCCGAAGATGATCGAAGGCGGAGCCATGTCCGGCCGCTTGTCGGACAGGGTGCCGGCCGTGGTCGAGCTTGGATCGGGAATGCCGCGGGGAAGGTTATCCGCAAGCACGGCTCCCGACGCCAGTGTGATCGCAGTCACCAGGGCTGCGGATTTGGTTTTCCTGTTCATATCAATTCTCCATTTGTCTCTCGACGTTGGTGATGGTTTGCCCGGCGATCATGTCGCTCCCCAAGAACGAGCTCCCCGCTTGCCGCTCCCGCTCTGGGCGGATGGAATCTGGTGCCCGAAAGGTTCGGTACGGGTTCGGCTGGACGCGTTGTGGGACGGCCGACAGCGCTGAAGTGGAAACCCGCGGCTTCCGCTCGGCCGGCTTTGAACACGCCGCGCAGATCGACCAGGTTGGGGGAGCGCATCATCCGGCGCAGGCGCACAAGATCGAGGCGCTGGATGCTGTCCCACTCTGTAACGATGACAATGGCATCGGCGTCGCGCGCGCACTCATAGGGATCTTCAAAAAATTCCACATTTTCCAGCATCTGCGCGGCATTCTTCATGCCGATCGGATCATGGGCGCGCATGACGGCGCCGAAGCGCTGCAACGTTTCGATCAGCGGCACCGAGGGGGCTTCGCGCATATCGTCGGTGTCCGGCTTGAAGGTCAGGCCAAAGACGGCGACGGTGAGTCCGTCGATGTCACCGCCAACGGCATCCATTACCTTGAGCGCCATCTTGCGCTTGCGTGCATCGTTGACACTTACCGCTTCCTCGACGATGCGCAGTGCCACCCCGTGATCCTGTGCGGTCCTCAAGAGTGCCAGCGTATCCTTGGGAAAGCAGGAGCCGCCGTAACCCGGACCGGCATTGAGAAAGCTCGCACCGATACGCTTGTCGAGCCCCACGCCCAACGCAAGCTCTTCCACGTCAGAGCCGACCTGCTCGCAAAGATCCGCCAACTCGTTGATGAAGGTGATCTTGGTTGCCAGGAAAGCATTGGCGGCATACTTGATGAGTTCGGACGTGCGCCGCTCTGTTACGACAATAGGCGAATTGGTCTTTGCCAGCGGCTCGCCGTAGATTGTCGTGAGAACCTCGCGGGCACGCTCGTCAACAACCCCGATGACGACACGGTCGGGTTCGAGGAAGTCGCGAATGGCGACGCCTTCCCTGAGAAATTCCGGATTGGATGCCACTGAGAAGGTGCCGCGACCCCGCTCTGTAACGATGATTTTCTCGACGGCATCGCCGGTCCCGACAGGGACAGTGGATTTCACGACGACCACAGCATTGTCCGCAAGGAGCGGCGCGATTTCCTTGGCCGCCATATAGACGAAGGAAAGATCTGCGTCCCCGTGACCGGGTCGCGGGGGCGTGCCCACCGCAATGAACACGGCCGCGGCGTCCTTCACCGCTTCGGCGACGTCGCAGGTAAAGGACAGCCGGCCGGCGGCGGCGTTCCGCTCCAGCAGCTCGTCCAGACCCGGCTCATAGATGGGCAGTCTGCCTTGTCGCAGACCCGAAATCTTTTCTGCATTCTTGTCGACGCAGACCACCTCATGTCCCCATTCGGCAAAGCAGCAGCCGCTGACAAGGCCGACATATCCGGTTCCGATAACTGCTATTTTCATGGGTTTGTACGCAAAGCGCCCTTTCGTTATTGCAAGCCATTGTGCGACGGATTGTCTGGCCGCCAGCTCGGGTTGAAGGTGGTTCTGACGAGCCCCGGGCTGCCCATACCGGCGCCGGCGACCGAATAGCTTTCTTCGAACATGCGGAAATTTCCCGCGCCCCAGGAGAGCGCCTCGAGCCCGTCTTTTCCGCGCTCGACGGTGGCGAAGCCCGGCAGTACCACGAGCGCCAAAAGGGTTGCCGTTAAGGTGGGCCGATAGAGGCGGCCCCACACGCGGACCAGATTTTCGCGAGCGTGCTGGGCGACGATCACAAGCAGGAGGACCGCGTAGAGCGTGGCGTTTATGATGGCAAAAAGATAAAAGCCGCGCGTTTCACCGGCATCCGCCACAGCCAGAACGGGCAATATCGAGGCCAGTGAGAGCACGCCATAGGGCGCCAGTACGCGCATAGGCAGGGCATCGACCTCGGAGGTTCCTTTGGGCGTGACGCGGAAATCGACGAAAGACCCCGTGAGCCAGTCGCGGACGGCAGCCGCGCAACCCGCAAGCGCCCAGGGCCACCGTGCCAGCAGAAACAGAGCTGCCTCCCAGCTCAGCACCTTGGCGTCAACCGGGCGGAAGGTGCCGCCGGCGCGCCAGCGATAGGCCAGCACAATCAGGATGATGGACAAAGGCGCGGAATGGGCGAGGAAAACGGGATAAGTGACAGCGACAAAATTTTCGCCGCGCAGCAGAGCGATGATCGGCATCGCGAACATCAGCGCCGCAAAAAGAGCGAACAGCGGATACCAGAGCTGTGAAAACAGGAACTGAAACTTCAGGCGCGGCGGCAGCTTGCCGATCAGCGAAGGCGAATACTGCAGCAACAGCGTGACAAGGCTGCGCGACCATTGGAATTCCTGGGTCACGAGGTCGGCAAAGGTGCGCGGCCCGTCGCCATGGGCGATCGCGTCCAGCGCGTGCACACCGCGCCAGCCATGGGCGTTCATCATCAGGGTCGTCGAATGATCTTCGGCAAGCTCGGGGCCCAGCCCGCCGATCTGCTTCAGCGCCTCGGTGCGCACGGCATAGTGTGAGCCGATACACAGTGGTGCGAGCCCGCCATTGTACCCGGCCTGGAGCGAGCCATGCATGCTTGCTTCCGCATAGAGCCTGCCGCGCGCCGACCAGCTTTCATGTGCATTGCGGTCGCATATGCTGGGCGCCGAGACATAGCCTATGGCGGGGTCGGCAAAGGGCCGCAGCATTTCGAAGAGATAGCCGGGTTCTGGAACATGGTCGGCGTCGAGCTGCGCAACGAAGTCGTAGCGCTCGTAGCCGTAATGATCGTAAAAGAAGGCGAGATTGCCCTCCTTGCAGCGCGTGCGCCGCGGCCAGGTGGTGCGATGGTAATCGGCGCGTCCCTTGCGGGTGCTCACGAATACGCCATGCGCGCGGCACCAGGCGAGCGTCTCGGGGGAGGGATCTTCATCCGCCAGCCATGTGTCGTGCGGCAGATCCTGGGCGAGCATCGCCTTGAGGGTCTCGGCTACCACAGGGAATGGTTCGGCCGGAGCCTTGGTGACGACCATAGCGATCCGGCTGCCCTCAGGGAGCCGCAACGGGCCGTTCGGCTTCCGGCCGCGATAAAAGACCACCAGAAAATAGGCTGGTAGAAGCGTTACCCAGGCAAGCGTCGCGGTAACCAGGATCGAGCCGGTCACGCTGATGTGGTGCTCGGGCTTCAGCCACCATGACCAGAAATAGACGAGGGCCGCAAACCATATTGCGCTGCCGACCACATATTCGATCTTCTGGGACTCGGTGAAAACGGAAACCAGGAGCGGCTCGCTGCCTGTTTTTGCCGGCTCGATGTGCTTTTTGACGACGGTTTTCATTGTGGCGACACCTCCAGCCCAAAGAAGGGAGCGGCCGTGCGCAGGATGGTTCCCAGGTCGGAATGTTTGGCTGAAAAGCCGATTGTTTCGCGCGCCAGACTGGGGTCGGCATAGAGCGCAGGCGGATCGCCGGCACGCCTCGGATGCATGCGAACCGGCACTTCGATCCCGGTAACGCTATGGATTGCTGTAAGAATCTCGCGAATCGAGGTGCCGCGACCGGTGCCCACATTGATCGCCAGATCGGCGCCTCCTGCCGCCAGGTGTTTGTAGGCAAGGACGTGGGCTCGTGCTAGGTCCGCGACATGGACATAGTCGCGAACGCAGGTTCCGTCAGCGGTTTCGTAGTCGTCTCCAAAGACCTCAAGGAACGGGATGATACCGGCCGTGGCCATCAGCGCGCGGGGGATCAGGTGTGTTTCAGGCGTGTGCCATTCCCCGATTTCGCCTTCGGGGTCGGCGCCGCAGGCGTTGAAATAGCGCAGCGCTACGTATCGCAGGCCGTAGGCGGCCGCATAATCGCGCAGCATGTACTCGGCAATCAGCTTTGTGCGCCCATAGGGGTTGATCGGCATCTGCGGCGTGTCTTCGCCGATCGGAAGCTGCGTCGGCACGCCGTAGGTCGCACAGCTTGAAGAGAAGATGATGTTGGTGAGCCGGTTCTGGAGGCAGGCGTCGAGCAGCGAGTACGTGCCAGAAAGGTTGTTGCGGTAGTATTTCGCCGGATCCGTGACGGATTCGCCGACATAGGCACTGGCGGCGAAATGGATGACGGCCGCTGGCTTGTAGCGCGCGATTGTGTGGGCGAGCAGGGGGGTGTCCAGGATGTCGCCCTGGACGAACGGACCCCAGCGCACCGACGAGCGGTTGCCGGTCGACAGGTTGTCGAAGACAATGGGCTCGATACCGCTGGCATTCAGCAGCTTTGCGGTATGGCTTCCGATGAAGCCGGCGCCGCCGGTAACAAGGATCCGCTCAGGCGACATCATGCGACCTCGGCGAATTCGTGGTCAGGGTTCGCCAGAAGGCGATCGAAATGGCGGATGGTTCTCTTGAGGCCGGCCAGGAGCGTCGTGCGCGGCTGCCAATCGAGTTCGCGCATTGCGAGCGATATGTTCGGGCGGCGCTGCCTGGGATCGTCGGTTGGCAGTGGGCAATGCACCATCTTCGAGGATGATCCGGTGAGCTCGATCACGTGTCTGGCCAACTCGCCAACGGTGAATTCGCAAGGATTGCCGAGGTTGACCGGTCCGGTAAGCGTGTCCGGAGAGGCCATGAGGCGCAGGAAGCCGTCAATCAGGTCGTCCACGAAACAGAAGGAGCGCGTCTGGCTGCCGTCGCCGTAGATGGTGATGTCGTCGCCCTTGAGCGCCTGAACGATGAAGTTGGAAACGACACGACCGTCGTCGGGCCGCATGCGCGGCCCATAAGTGTTGAAAATGCGCGCGATCTTTATCGAGACGCCATGGCTCTTGTGATAATCAAAGAACAATGTCTCGGCGCACCGCTTGCCTTCATCATAACAGGCCCGGGGGCCGAACGAATTGACATTGCCCCAATAGCTCTCGACCTGGGGATGCACCGAAGGGTCGCCATAGACTTCGGAGGTGGAGGCCTGGAAAATGCGGGCGCCGTGGCGCTGCGCGAGTTCAAGAAGATTCATCGAACCCAGAACGCAGGTTAACGTCGTATGCACCGGGTCTGCCTGGTAGTGCGGAGGTGAGGCCGGGCAGGCAAGGTTGAAGATCTGATCGACTTCCAGGTTGAGCGGCGTGACGATGTCGTGCTCGATGAGGTTGAAGCGATCGGTATGTTCCAGATGCCGCACGTTCCGGCGCAGGCCAGTGGAAAAATTGTCGAGGCAGGTCACGTGATGGCCGGAGCGCAGTAGTGCTTCACACAAATGTGAGCCGAGGAAACCCGCGCCGCCAGTAACAAGAATTCGCTGCGGTACTGTTTTTACGGTCATGTCTTTACCCAATAAAAGTCCCGTGAACAGCGTAACAATGGCGCCATCCAGAATGAAGATACTGGTCGTGTTTGAAGTTATCTCGGCGGTAACAATTCTGGGTCTAATGTCTATTGGACCCGTACGCAGTTATGCCGTTCATGCAAGATAGGGTCTTTTGGGGAGGTCTGTCATTACCACAGAATCCACGAACTTATCTCGCCGTACATTTTTTCTCGCAGCTGAGAATGGCGTTCGATGTCTCGTTCGGACGTCCTTTGATCTGGAACAACTCCACCGTCGATCACTGTGGTAAGCTATATTCGGTATCCCGAGACGACAGCCAAGAGGGGGAGGGAGACAGCAGATGAACGGCCGGCCGAACCATCCAGGCCTCATGTCGAAAACCGATGAAGGCGGATCGGCCACGGCAAAGCCGAGGCTGGAGCGGCGGCGCTGGGAACGAAAAGAAAACTCCGACGGCGACGCAGTCGCGATGCGCGGCCCCCCGGTTCTCAAGCCGCTCGAGTTTTCCACGCGGGACATGCCCAACGAGCAGCAATTCGGCGCATGGCAATCCTATATGGAGGCGGTCGCCGAATACCGGCTGCCGGACGGCAAGGCACCAGCGGACGGATTTCCAGCCGAACACGTCGCATGGAATTTGGGCGGGGCGCTCATTGTGCAACTCCGCGTCGCCGCGCACAGCTACTGGCGGTCGACAGCGAAACTGCGGGCCAGTCCGATAGACCATTGGCGCATGGCCATACTGCGTAGCGGACGGAGTTGGACCGAGGTCGATGGACATGTTGCGCAGAACGAACCCGGAAAGGTGGAGTTCAGGACACTGGGGCATCCGTCCCGGGGGCGCATGACCGATGCGGAAGCTGTTTTGATTTATCTTCCCCGCGATCTCTTCGGGGACTCGGCAACGGTTCTCGACGATGCCAATAATGTAGTCCTGTCAGACAATCTGTCCCGTCTGTTGATCGACTATGTCAGCAGCCTGGAAGCCTCATTGCCCAGCCTTGTTGCGGAAGATCTCCCCGGAATTGTCGGCATGCTGCGCGACATGGTGATCACAAGCCTGTCCTCGGTCGAGCACAAGCATACTGCGGAGCACCATGGCGTGGGTCTGATGGAGCGGGCGCGCCGCTATATCAGACAGAACCTGGACTCACCCGATCTCACGCCCGAGAGCCTGTGCCAGGAGCTCGCCACCTCCCGTACGCGGCTATACCAACTGTTTGAGTCCAGCGGTGGTGTCCTGCACTATATTAGGCGAAAGCGGCTATTGGCCTCCCATGCCGCACTCTGCGATCCGGCCAACCAGAAGCTTATTTCGGAAATCGCAGAAGCGACCGGCTTTGATTCCCCGGCCAACTTCAGCCGCGCATTCAAGCTGGAATTCGGCTACAGCCCACGCGAAGCACGCGAGCACGCCGCCGCTGAACACGCCGCCTATCTTGGCACGAACACTTCAGAAGACACGAAGAATTTCAGCGACTGGCTCGCCGCGCTCGGGCGCTGAGGACGTTGAACCCTCAGTCCGACTTCGAGCGGCCGGTGGGCAGGTCCTGTTGCTTTTGGCGCCGGAAAATCTTTCAGGGCGTGTGAAAGACCTCTTCCATCCCTGCCCACCACTCGCCCTCCCTGCGGGTATCCAGGGGCGCCTGCATGGGCTCGCAAATGGCCCACCAGTCTTGCGTGCGCGGGTCGGCGGCCATGGCCGCCATATCTGCCTCATGATCGTCCCCGACATACTCGTAGTAGGAAAACAGAAGGTTTTCGGGCTCTTTGAGGAAGATCGAGTAATTGGTGATGTTGCTCTTCTTGATCTGTTCGAGCACCTCGGGCCAAACATCGGCATGGATGCGCTTGTACTGGGCGATCTGGTCGGGCTTGAGCCCGAGAACCGAACCATAGCGTTTCATTCGGAATCCTTTCTTGGGGACGTTGGCGAGGCGGACAAGTTGGCCGACAACGTACGCGCGGTTTCAAGAAGCAACTCAAGCGTCTGATCGGGAGAGGGGGCGTCAGGCCGATCGAGCCTTGCGGCGTAGGGGCAGGTCATCACGGCGATTACGCTGCCGAGCGGCCCGAAAATTGGCGCGGAGAGATTGGAGACCGCGACCACCTGGGCGCTCTCCATGTTCTCAAATCCTTGCTTGCGTACGCGATCAAGCCGCGCATCGAAATCTGCAGGAACGTCACTTTCGGATACAGAGTCTCGTTTGGCGAGCATCAACGCGCGCTCACCGGGTTCGGCATAAGCAAGAAAAACGTGGCCTGATCCGGTATTGACCAAGTCCATGCGCGATCCGACCCGCAGCGACACATTCCAGTAACTCGGAGAATCCACCTGAGCCACGACCACCAGGGCGTTCCGATCGTAAACAACGATGTGGCAGGCCTGCTCGGACGTCATGGCGAACTGACGCATAAGGGGCAGGGCCTGATTGATGAGCCGCTTGAGCGGCTCGCGTGCATGCGCCAACTCGAACAGCTTGAGGGTCAGCGCGTACCTATCCTCGGGGGTGCGACGCACATAGTTGCGCCGAACCAGACGATCGAGCATGCGGTAGATCTCATTGGGACTCCGCCCGAGTGCCCGGCAGATTTCGGCCTGGCTCAGACTGTCCTCGGCGGCGGCAAGCACTTCGAGTATGTCGAGGCCCTTGTCAAGCGCAGGGGCGCGATAGCGATCGATTTCCTCTGCCATGAGCTGAACCTGCCTGTCGGGCGCGCGAACGAAACGTTGATCCGCGCGCGCCACTTGTGTTTACATAAGAATAATCTATTTATATACGCATTCAAGCCGTGATCAACGGCATCGGGGAGAGAAAAAATTATGGCCGACATCAGCGGGAAGACCTGCCTCCTGACGGCTGCGGCTCAGGGGATTGGCCATGCTTCGGCGCTGGCCTTTGCCCTTGCCGGAGCAAGGGTGATCGCGACAGACATAAATGGCGAAAAGCTCGAAGCGCTCAAAGGAATAAAGGGGATCGAAACGCGCGTGCTCGATGTCCTTTCCGACTCCGCCGTAGGTGCCGTGGTTGCCGAAGCCGGGCCGATCGACATTCTGTTCAACTGCGCCGGCATCGTTCACAACGGCACCATTCTCGAAGCCAGCGACGAAGATATCGATTTGGCGCTCAATCTCAATTTCAAGGCGCAGGTCCGAACCATCAAGGCTGTGTTGCCGGGCATGCTCGATCGCGGCGATGGCACGATCATCAACATGTCTTCCGTGGCCTCTTCGGTAACCGGCGTGCCCAATCGCTTCGCCTATTCGGCCAGCAAGGCCGCTGTGATCGGTCTGACCAAATCGGTTGCCGCCGATTATGTTGCAAAGGGTATTCGCTGCAACGCCATTTGCCCCGGCACCGTCGACAGCCCCTCGCTGCAGGACCGGCTGCGCGCTACCGGCGACTATGAGGCTGCGCGGGCAGCCTTCATCGCCCGTCAGCCCATCGGGCGGATCGGTACGCCCCAGGAGGTGGCTGACCTTGCCGTTTATCTGGCCGGCGCGACCTATACGACGGGTCAGATTCACACGATAGATGGCGGCTGGACCACCTGATTTCTCTTTTCTAGGTCGAGGATTTTACCCATGAAACTCATGCGCATTGGCAACAAGGGCGCCGAAAAGCCCGCTGTTCTGCATTCGGACGGAACGATACGTGATCTCAGTGGGGTCGTTGACGATATCGCCGGCGAGGTTCTGACCCCCGACGGGCTGGCGGCGATCGGCAAGGCCGACCTGGCAGAATTGCCTCAGCTGGACAAAAGCCAGCGCATCGGGCCGTGTGTCGGACGGGTCGGCAAGTTCATCTGCGTGGGGCTCAACTATGCCGACCATGCTGCCGAAAGCGGGCTGAACGTGCCCAAGGAGCCGGTCATCTTCATGAAGGCGACCAGCGCCATTTGCGGACCCAATGACGATGTCATCATTCCGCGCAATTCGAAGAAAACCGACTGGGAGGTTGAACTGGGCGTGGTGATCGGAAAAGAGGCGCGCTATGTGGACGAGGCCGACGCCCTCGATCATGTCGCCGGCTATTGCGTGGCCAACGATCTCTCTGAACGCGAATTCCAGATCGAGCGCTCGGGACAGTGGGTCAAGGGCAAGTCGGCCGATACCTTCGGCCCCATCGGGCCGTGGCTGGTGACCCGCGACGAGGTGGACGATCCCCAGGATCTTGCCATGTGGCTCGAGGTCGACGGGCACCGCTACCAGAACGGGTCAACCAAAACGATGGTGTTCGGCGTAGCGCATGTGGTGAGCTATATCTCCCAGTTCATGAGCCTGCAGCCGGGCGACATCATCTCCACCGGCACCCCGCCGGGCGTTGGCATGGGGATCAAGCCAGAGCCCGTTTATCTCAAACCCGGCCAGACCATGCGGCTCGGCATCGAAGGGCTGGGCGAGCAAACGCAAAAGGCCAAAGCCTGGGCCTGAGTGCCGGTCATTCGATGGGGGCGTCATTGTCCCCCGTCGAGGCCAGAAGCGTCTGGCGCGCAGTCGCCAAATGCGCGAGTGCCGCTGCGCGAGCCTGGTTCCAGTCTCGCTTGCGCAGCGCGCCGATATAGGCCAGGTGCTCGCTGATCGCGACGGTATTGCGCTGCTTTTCCCAGCGCTTGTTCCACTGATAATGGTAGTGGAAGATCATCGAGATCAGCGCCTGGAACTCACGCGCGAAACGGTTGTTCTGAACGCTGTTGATCGTGGTGTGCAGCCTGTCGTCGAGCGCCGAGAAGTCGCGGTAGCGGGTCTCGACCTGTTCCAGCAGGGCGCGATGGTCGCGCTCCAACTCATCGAGTTGGCCCCAGATGGGATGACCGGGATCCAGCGCGACCAGTTTTCGCACCGACGCCAGTTCGATCATTTCGCGAAACTCTGACAACTCGATCGCATATTGCGCTGTAAATCCGCGCAACACCCACCCCCCGGTCTGTAATCGTTCCACGATGCCAAACCGCGAGAAGCGCACGAGAAACTCCTGCAGCGCGTGAGTGGTCGTGCCGAATTGCCGAGACAACAGCGAGATATTGAGCCGTGTCTCAGGGGCGACGTCGGTACGCAAAATCCACTCCAGGAACTTGTCTTCAAGCCGCTCGGCTATGCTTTCGGCCTCGCTATCGGGGAAGCGGTCGGCGGCTACTGGCTGCCGCAGCAAGCGCTTCCGGCGACCGCGCCAGGAGATGATGCGCGCCGCATGCAATTGTCCGAGTATCGAGCGGATTATCGTCCGGCTGACACCGAGTTCGGACGCGAGAACGGTTTCCGACGGCAACTCGAAATTGGCTTCCAAGGTCTTAAGACGCGCAAGCATCTGATTGTATGCAGACTTGTAGCGGTCGTTGGTGCGGGCCATCTTAAGATACCGTTCTTGTCACAAGTATATGTACATAAACAGAAAATCGAAGTTATGTACATAAAAAATTAAAAACAGTTGACCGGACGTGTTTGCACATGGCTTGATCACGCCAACCAAGGACGAGCGCGGAGAACCGCGCCGGGCCAGGTGGGTGGGGACGGCATGCAAATTGCTGTCGATCCGCTCGGAGGATGGAGAGGACACACTTGATGCGAGTATTTGGTGCGGGCAACGACGCGACTGGAGCAATGCTTGGCGGCGGCTTTGGCTTGCCGATCCGGGCAGACATGCTGCACCGCATTTCCGCTCTGATCACGCTCTTTGGCCTCATCATCGCCTTTGCGTTTCTCAACGGTGCCTTTCTGAGCGTCAACAACGCCATGACGGTGCTTCTCCAGACAGCGGTTATCGGCCTTCTCGGGATCGGTTTGACTGTCGTTATTCTCACCGGCGGCATCGACCTCAGCGTTGGTTCTGTTCTAGCGTTGTCGGGCACGGTGGCGGGCCTGTTGGTCAAGGCGGGGCTCCCTGTGCCGATCGGCATGGGCGGCGGGCTGTTGGTCGGTACGCTGTGCGGCATGTTCAACGGGTTCGTGATTACCCGGCTGCGGATTGCGCCCTTTATCGCCACGCTTGGCATGATGATGATTGCGCGCGGCGTCGCTCTTCAACTGACCGGTGCCTCGCCCGTCTCTCAACTGGGACAAGCGTTCGGCGTTCTGGGCAACGGTGCCCTGTTCAGGATCGTTGAAACCCAGACCAATGGATTGCCGCGCATGGTGTTTCCGGGCATCCCGTTCCCGGCAATCCTGCTGCTGGTTGTCGCCCTCATTGCCGCCTATGTGCTCAAGCGGCGCCAGTTCGGGCGTCACGTCTATGCCGTTGGCTCCAACGAGGAGGCGGCACGTCTTTCGGGCGTCAATGTCGAGCACACCAAAATGGCTGCCTATGCTGTGTCAGGCTTTCTGGCGGGGCTTGCCGGCATCGTGTTGATGTCCCGCCTCGTCACTGCCCAGCCCAATGAAGGCGTGATGTACGAGCTTGACGCCATCGCAGCGGCGGTCATTGGCGGCGCTTCGCTCATGGGTGGAGTGGGCTCGATTTCAGGCACCATGATCGGCGCCTTCATTATCGGAATTTTGCGCAACGGACTCAACATGGCGGGCGTGTCGGCCTTCATCCAGCAGATCGTTATCGGCTGCGTGGTGATCGGCGCCGTCTATATCGATCAGTTGCGCAACAGGCGCTGAGGCGCGCCACTTCGCCTTGGACTTTAATCAGGAGGAAACAATGAAGTCCCTATTTCGCTCAATGGCGCTCGTCGGCGCTGTAACGTTGGCTGCAATGCCTGCCGCGGTCGTGGCCCAGGAGATTGCGGTTATAGTTAAGACGACCAGCTCCAATTTCTGGCAGAACGTCAATCGCGGTGCCCAGGCTGGCATGGAGGGGCTCGATGGATACACCATGAGCTTTGACGGTCCGGCATCCGAATCCGACATCGCCGCTCAGGTCAACATGGTCGACAACGCCATCAACCGGGGCGTCGCCGGCATCGTCCTCGCTCCGTCCGATCCCGAGGCCCTGGTGCCTTCGGTCCAGCGCGCTTACGAAAGCGGCATTCCCGTGGTGATCATCGACTCGATGCTCGCTGAAGGCGCCGAAGAGTATTATCAGGCATTCCTTTCGACCGATAATCAGGCCGCCGGCGAGTTGATGGCTCAAACCATGATCGACGCCATCGGCACCGAAGGCCAGATTGCCATCATGTCCTATGTGCCCGGCGTGGGCTCGGAAATCGGTCGTGTCGGCGGGTTCACCGACTATATCGAAGCCAATTCCGATATCGAGATCGTCAACACGCTCTATTCGCAATCGCAGATGGCAACGGCCCTCAACCAGACCACCGATATGCTGTCCGCGTATCCCGAGCTCGACGGCATCTTCGGTGCTAACGAGCCGACTGCCGTCGGTATGGGGCGCGCCATCGTTCAGGCGGGGCGCCAAGGCTCGCTGACCGCGTTGGGCTTTGATGGCAACGAGGACCTCCAGCAGTTCGTCCGCGACGGTGTCCTTGAAGCGATCGCCGTCCAGGGCTCGTTCCAGATGGGTGAAATGGGCGTCCAGACCGTTGTCGACCTTTTGGCCGGCGAAGAGGTCGAGGAGTTCATCAACACAGGTGTTGTGGTCGTTACCGCCGATAACATCGACTCCGACGAAGCCCAGAACGTTCTCTACTAGCAAATCGGAGTTCAGGGGGTGGGCAAATAGCCTGCCCCCTGTCTCGCCATCTGATCGGGAAGGCATGAGATGAAAGACCCCACCTCCGGCGCAACACCTCTCGTCGAGATGCGCAACATCTGCAAGCACTTCGGAGGGATAGAGGCTGTTCGCGATGTCTCCATCAATCTGTTTCCAGGCGAAGTCGTGGGCATTCTGGGACACAACGGCGCGGGCAAATCGTGCCTGATGCGCATGCTGTCGGGAGCCATGACGCCCAGCTCGGGCGAGATTTTTCTCGATGGCGAAAAGATCCAGATCGCGACCCCGACTGCGGCGCGCGAGCACGGCATTGAAACCATCTATCAGAACCTCGCTCTCGCCAATCATCTCGATGCGCCGGCCAATCTCTTCCTCGGCCGCGAGATCAAGACGCGCTTTGGCAATCTCGATGACAAGCGCATGTACCGCGAAGCCAAGGACGTGCTTCAGCGGCTCAACCCCAATTTTAAGAATCTGAGCGACCCGGTGGTGCAGATGTCGGGTGGACAGCGCCAGGTGATCGCCATCGCGCGCGCCATTCACTTCAACGTCCGCGCACTGATCATGGACGAACCCACTGCCGCGCTTGGCCCTTCCGAGACCGAGATGGTGGCTGAACTGGTTCAGAAGTTGCGCGATGAAGGAATCGGCATCTTTCTCGTCAGCCATGACATGCACGACGTCTTCCGGCTCTGCGACCGGGTGATGGTCATGAACAATGGCCGCAACGTCGGCTCTTACTCTGTTTCCGATGTCACCCAGGACGACATCCTCAGTCTCATCATCAAGGGATCGCTTCCCGAAGGCTGGCGTCCGCGCGGCGCCACGGCCTGAACCGGACACCTAGGAATACGTTATGAAAGCTCTCGTCTGCGAGCAGCCCGGAACATTGCGCATCGAAGACCGTGACTTGCCCCAAAACCCCGGAGCAGGCTGGGTGCCCATCGATATCGGCCATGTCGGCATCTGCGGCACCGATTACCACATCTTCGAAGGCAAACATCCCTACCTTCAATATCCTCGGGTCATGGGCCATGAGCTGTCAGGGCGCGTGGCCGAAACCGGCGATTCCTTCGTCAAAGGCGACCTGGTTATCGTCAATCCCTACATCGCCTGCGGAACATGCCGGGCCTGCCGCAAGGGCAAGCCCAACTGCTGCTACAATATCGGTGTCCTGGGAGTGCATCGCGACGGTGGAATGTGCGAACGCATCTATGTCCCGGCCGAAAATCTCTACCCCGCCGAAGGGCTCGAGCCGTTCGAGGCGGCGATGGTCGAGTTTCTCGCCATAGGCGCGCATGCCGTCCGGCGCTCCGAGCTTGCAGCCAATGACAGGGTGCTGGTCGTTGGTGTTGGTCCCATCGGGCTGGGCGTTGCGCTTTTTGCGCGCTTGCGTGGTGCCGAGGTGCACTTGCTCGACGCCAGCCCCAGGCGGCTGGAAATGATCGCCAACAAGTTCGGCTTTGAAAGCACCATTGATATCGAAGGCGGTGCCGACGCGATCATGGCGCCCACGGACGGAGAAGGCTACGACGCCGTGTTCGACGCTACCGGCAATGCAGGCGCCATAGGAGCTGGTTTTGCCTATGTCGCCCATGGCGGCACTTACGTTCTCGTCAGCGTCGTAACCGACACCATCTCCTTTGCCGATCCCGAATTCCACAAACGTGAGATGAAGCTGGTCGGCAGCCGCAATGCGACGCGCGAGGATTTTGAAACAGTGGTCGCGGCCATCAAGAAGGGCGATATCGATACCCGCGCCATCCGCACCCACAGCGCGCGGCTCGAAACCTTGCCCGATCAGTTCAACGACCTGCTTAAAAACCGCGATACGGTAATCAAGGCCATCGTGGAGGTTCTATGACGGGCGAAATCGTCCAGTTCGGGACCAGCCGTTTCCTTCAGGCCCACGCCGACCTGATGCTGTCCCAGGCGCGTGACGCAGGCCAGAGTGTCGGCCCCATCACGGTGGTCGAAACGACGGGCTCCCCCGCCAGCCGCGCGCGCGTGGCCGCTTTTGCGCAAGCAAAGTCGTTTCCGGTCCACATCCGCGGCCTGCACAACGGGCAGATGCGCGATGAGCGCCATGAAGTGAGCGGGATTGCTGGTGGATTGTCGGCGCGCGAAAACGCCGAGGCGCTGCGCGATGCTGTCATCAAGGCGCGCTATGTGTTGAGCAATACCGGTGATAGCGGCTACGCCGTGCCCGAACGCCCCATGCCGACGCTCGACGATTGGACCGGTTTTCCCGAACTGCTGACGGCGCTGCTGCGGGAGCGCTTCGAAGCGACCGGCGCTGCCTTGACGCTCTTGCCGTGTGAACTCATCTCGCGCAACGGCGACACCTTGCGTGCCATCGTTATCGAACTGGCGCGAGAAGGGCAGGGGAGCGAAGCCTTCGTGCGCTGGATCGAAGAGAGATGCATTTTCGTCAATGCTCTTGTCGATCGTATCGTATCCGAGCCGCTGGACCCCATTGGCGCCGTTGCCGAGCCCTATGCGCTCTGGGCGCTTGAGGCCCAGCCCGGATTCGAGCCGCCATGCACCCATGAGCAAATGGTGGTAGTGCCCGATCTCGGACCCGTCGAGCGCAAGAAGCTTTTTATTCTCAATCTCAGCCACACCTTGCTGGCACAACACTGGCTCGACAATGGCGCTCCGGACGGCCTTACGGTCCGCGAGGCGATGGCCGATCAGGAAACGCGAACGTGGCTGGACACCATAGTCACCGCCGATATTCTCCCCACCTTTCCGAGCGGTGACGACGCACCCGGCTATTGGGCCCAGTGCCGGGACCGGTTCGATAATCCCTTTCTCAATCACCGACTAGCCGATATTGCCAGCAACCACGGCGCAAAGATCGAGCGGCGGGCGAAGGGCTTCCTCGACTGGGTCGGAGTAAGTAATGGCCGCGCTAGCTGCCCCCACCTGCGGGCGGCGTTTGGCTCGGCCATAAATGCCGGAATGGAGTAGCGCTATGCGGATTGATGCCCATCAGCACTTCTGGACCTATTCGAAGGATGCTGCCGATTACGGCTGGATGGGCCAGGAGATGGATGTCCTGCATCGCGATTTCGGGCCCGCAGAACTCGCGCCACTGCTCGCCGAGATCGGCTTTTCAGGCTCGGTGGCTGTTCAGGCTCGTGAAAGCGAGGCCGAAAACGACGCTCTTTTGGCTCACGCGGATCGGAGCGATCTCGTCAAGGCCGTGGTCGGGTGGCTCGATCTTTGCGATCCGGCCGTCGAAACACGCATCGCGCACTATGCCGGCCGGGACGTTTTCAAGGGCGTGCGCATGCTCATCCACGATCACACCGACCCCGATTTCGCCAATTCCGATCCTCATCGGCGCGGCGTCGCGCTCCTCGAGAAATACGGGCTGAGCTATGACCTTTTGCTCAAGCCGCCGCATCTGCCTTCGGCGACGGCACTGGTCGATGCGTTGCCCGAAACGCGCTTTGTCATCGATCACATCGCCAAGCCGCGGCTTGCTGACGGCTGGGACGAGGAATGGGCCCAAGGCATGGCGGCCATCGCCCAGCGCCAGAACGTCTGGTGCAAACTCTCGGGCATGGTCACCGAGGCCGATTGGACGCATTGGCGGGATGCTCCCTATACCCGCTATCTCGATTTCGTTCTTGAACACTTTGGCGCCAGGCGCCTGATGATCGGCTCGGACTGGCCGGTAGCGCTCTGCGCTACCGACTATACCGCCGCCATGGGTATCGTCATCGAATGGGCCAATACGCTTTCGCCCCAGGAAGCAGACTTCATACTCGGGCGCACCTGCCAGAGTTTCTATAGGATCGATCATCCATGAATAAGCCAATCGATATCCCGCGCTTCGGATTCGGTGGTGCCGGTCTGGGCAATCTTTCGCGGGAGGTCAGCGACGACGAAGCTCATCGGACGCTCCAGGCGGCATGGGACGGCGGCCTGCGCTATTTCGATACCTCCCCGCTCTATGGCTTTGGCCTGAGCGAATTGCGCGTCGGCAGTTTTCTGCGTCGCCAACCGCGTGCCGAGTACGTGCTTTCCACGAAAGTGGGACGGTACATGGTCCCGCCGCGCGGACGTTCCTATGACCGCGGCATGTGGACGGCCCCTCTCGATCTGATGCCGGTTCACGATTATTCCTACGATGCGACCATGCGCTCGCTCGAACAGTCCCACGCCCGGCTCGGTCTGGCCGACATCGATATCGTCTATATCCACGACGTCGACCGCCGCAATCTCGGAGCCGATTTCGACCGCCATTACCGCGCCGCGATCGAGGGTGCTTATCGTGCGCTCGACGAGCTTCGCAGCCAGGGTTTCGTCAAGGCGATCGGCATCGGGATCAATGAATCCGATGTGGCCGCGGACTTCATGGCCGAAACCGATCTCGATCTGGTCATGCTGGCTGGCCGCTACACGCTGATCGAACAGCCCGCGCTGGCGGATTGCCTGCCGATGGCAGAGAAAAAGGGCGTCGGGATCGTTAATGTCGGGGTTTTCAATTCCGGCGTTCTTGCCAAGGGCGTATCGAGCGCTACCTATGATTATGGCGCCGTACCGCAAGCGGTGATCGAAAAGGTCAGGTCGGTCGAACGGGTCTGCGGCTCATTCGGCATCACCATGCCGGCCGCCGCAGCTCAGTTTTCACTCGGCCATCCGGCCATCGCTTCGGTGGTGTTTGGCATGACTCGTCCGCAGAATGTCGAGCAGACGCTGGCCTATCTCAAAGAACCCATTCCCGCAGCGTTCTGGCAGGCCCTGGCCGATGAAGGTATCATCGGCGCGGATGTTCCCGTGCCCGCGGCATCCGCAACCGATCGCGATCGATAATGAACAGCTCCAACACATTTCCCGCCCTTGTCCTCAACCCCACCGACAACGTCGCGGTGCTGCTCGAGAACGTGCCGGCCAGGGCCGAGGTGCAACCGGGCCTCTTTTCCACCCAGCGAATCTCGCGCGGGCACAAGATCGCAATTGCGCCAATGGCCGAGGGCGAACCGGTTCGCAAATTCGGCCAGATCATCGGCTTTGCAAGCAAGCCGATTTCGGGCGGCGAATGGGTGCACGAGCACAATTGTGGAATGGGAGCGGAAGGGGGAGCGTTCGCCCGCGACTACCAATTCGGCGCCGGTGTCGAGCCGGTCGAATTCGTGCCCGAACCCGAGCGCGCGACCTTCCAGGGTTTCCGTCGCTCGAACGGCAAGGTCGGCACCCGCAACTATATCGGCATCCTCACCTCGGTGAACTGCTCGGCGACCGTCGCCCGCTACATAGCCGAAGCGGTGGAGCGTTCGGGCATGCTCGACGACTATCCCACCATCGACGGCATCGTCTCCTTCGTGCACTCCACAGGCTGCGGCATGTCGGGCAAGGGCGAGGGTTTCGATATTCTTTCGCGCACCCAATGGGGTTATGCAGCCAATCCCAACCTCGGCGCTGCCCTGATGGTTGGCCTGGGTTGCGAAGTCTTCCAGATCGGGCGCATGAAGCAGAAGTACGGCATCGCCGAGGACGAGACCTTCCAGACGCTGACGATCCAGGGGGAGGGGGGTACCCGCAAGGCGATAGAGCAGGGGGTCGAGCGCGTGCGCGCCATGCTCCCGATTGCCGCCCGCGCAGAGCGCGAAACGATCCCGGCCTCCGAATTGATCCTGGCCCTCCAATGCGGCGGGTCGGATGGCTATTCGGGCATCACAGCCAACCCGGCCCTCGGCGTGGCCGTCGATATGCTGGTGCGGCAGGGCGGAACGGCCATACTTTCGGAAACCTCGGAAATCTATGGCGCCGAGCATCTGCTCACCCGCCGCGCCGCCGATCGTGCAATAGGCGAAAAGCTCATCGAGCGCATCCATTGGTGGGAAGACTACTGCGATCGCAATGGCGGCGAGATGAACAACAATCCCTCGCCGGGCAACAAGGCGGGTGGACTGACCACGATCCTTGAGAAATCCCTGGGTGCTGCGGCCAAGGGGGGCACCACCCCGCTCATGGCGGTTTATGAATATGCCGAACCGGTAACCGAGCGCGGCTTTGTCTTCATGGATACGCCAGGCTTCGACCCGGTATCAGCCACCGGCCAGGTCGCCGGCGGCGCAAATGTCTTGTGTTTCACCACCGGCCGGGGCTCGGCGTTCGGCTGCAAGCCCGTCCCATCAATCAAGCTGGCGACCAACTCCGATCTCTACGCCCGGATGACCGAGGATATGGACATCAATTGCGGGGACATTCTCGAAGGCGTGACGCTCGAACAAAAGGGCGCCGAGATTTTCCAGCACATTCTCGATGTCGCGTCGGGCAGGACCACAAAATCTGAAGATCTGGGTTACGGCGACAACGAGTTTGCCCCCTGGCAAGTTGGCGCGGTTATGTAGCCGGCAGCCTATGTCGGAAAAAACAGGACTGTGCGCCACGCGCCGAACATGCCAAACAGGGGCATGAGCGATGCCAGTACATATCGGGGGACCGGGGAGATGGACGCCTCAATCCAGAGATTGTCCGAACTCATTAAACATCATGCGCGTGAGCGGCGGATACTGGTAGCCCTTGCCGGTCCGCCGGGGGCCGGCAAGTCGACATTGGCCGATTCGCTGAAAAAGGCATTGAGCGCCGAGAATATACAGACCCAGGTCGTTCCGATGGACGGTTTCCATCTCGACGATGCAATACTTGTCGAGCGTGGCTTGCGGCCCCGCAAGGGCGCTCCGAAAACCTATGATGTCGCGGGCTTGAAGGTTCTGCTCGAACGGCTCCGCTCTGAAACCGCCTCGGATGTGTTCTATCCGGTTTTCGACCGCGCGACGGAGAGTTCGCGTGCGGCCGCCGATAAGGTTGGCCCTGAGCATCGCGTGGTAATCGTTGAAGGCAATTACCTGCTGCTGGACGAGCCGGTCTGGCGCGACATCGCCGCTCTGTTCGACCACACGATAATGGTGACGGCGCCTTTGGCGGAACTCCAGCGCCGGCTGGTCCAGAGGTGGCTCAACCACGACTATAGTGCCGATGAGGCCCAGGAAAAGGTCGCCGGCAACGATCTTCTCAATGCCGAGCTTGTGGTCACCCGCAGCCTGGCGGCCGATTTGACCATCGAAGACTAGCGCAAACGCTTTAGGCGTCTTTGAACAGAACTTCGCGATCGAGCGTGAAGTTGGAGATCAGGGGCAGGCACGCCCCACCCATCGCGCGCGCATCGGCGCCGAACTGGCCCTGAACGATGGCGGGTGCGGTGAGGCCCTGCCGGTCGAATTTTTCGAGATCTTCCATGACTCGCGCAACGACGACCTCCCGCATCTCGGGGGGGAAGCCGCCGTCGATGACAATGGCCTCGAAATCGATTATGGCGGTCGCCGAAAGGATGATCACCGCGAGGCTTTCGCACAGAACCTCGAGCCAATCGTCCAGGATCGGGCCTATCGTTTTCCAGTCGCCGTCCTCACGCCAGAGCATTTCGGGATCCAGTCCCGCCTCGCGCATTTTTTCCGCCAAAGCATAAAGGGACGTGCGCCTAAGTACCTGCTCATATCCCTGGCCATCTTCTCGCCGGACGGGAAGCGGGGCGATGGCACCGGCATAACCGCTACGTCCGGGGAAAAGCGATCCGTTGAGCACCACGCCACCGCCGATGAACGACCCGATAAAGATGTAAAGGAAATCGAGATGCTGGCGGGGATTGCCAAGCAACAGCTCGGCTGCGCAGGCGGCGGTGGCATCATTGTAAAAATAGACGGGCCAGGGGCTGATATTTTCAACCTCGGCGCGAATATCCAAAGTCTCCCATGCGGCCAGCACCTCCTTGGGTGCGCCGACCTGATGTTCCCAGTTCCAGAGTTCAAACGGGGAGGCAATACCGATCCCGACAATTCGCTGGCGCTGCTCGGGCGTGAGCTCGCGCGAAAGCTTGCCGATGCCGTCCTCGAGAAAAGTGAACAATTGCGCGGGATCGGGATAAGGGTAGGGGTGGTGAAGCTTGCCGCGCACGGTGCCCAGCAAATCCATGACGAGCAGATCCACACTGCGGCGGCCGATCTTGAGGCCAAAGGCGAGAGCGCCGTCGGGCGCCAGGGAATAGGGCACTGAGGGTTGCCCGACCCGGCCGCGCAATGGCGCCTGCCGTACGAGCAGTCCATCGCGTTCAAGGCCATTGGTGATTGTTGAAATGGTTTGCGGGGACAGGCCCGTCTGCCTTGCTATGGCTGCTTTGGACAGCGACACGTTGCGCCGGATGAGCGACAGTACAAGTCGCTCATTATATAGGCGCAGGCCAGCCTGATTGGTGCCGCGGCTGAGGTCGGTGAATTCGCCTGCGGTCCGGCCAGTTCGGTCCGGCCGTGTTTCGGCGTCGCTCATTGTCTCGCTCCCTTGCCGGATTTGATCCGGCCCGGCGCTCCTATCCCAGGTTGCGCCGTTCATCAACTGAACGAATTTCCGGTCTGTCGTCAATAAATAAATCCATTGGATTAATTTATTGACAGCCGCCGAGCTTGGTGTTTGATTTGGGGCAGGGCCTATCGGGAGAGAGCGGCCCGAACATCTGGAGAGGGGCGCCATCGGAGCGCCTTGGGAGGAATTGATATGAAGACCAAACTTATGGCGTCCGCTTGCGGCGCGGCACTTGTCGGCATGCTTTCTGTGGAAGGCGTTCAGGCCCAGGAAAACGTTCTTGCCTGCCTGATTACCAAGACCGATACGAACCCGTTCTTCGTAAAGATGAAAGAAGGCGCCGAAGCCAAGGCCCAGGAACTTGGCGTTGAGCTTCGCTCCTATGCCGGGCGCATTGATGGAGACCACGAAAGCCAGGTGCAAGCCATAGAATCGTGCATCGCCGACAATGCCGATGGTATCCTGATCACCGCATCGGACACGTCCAGCATCGTTTCCTCGGTTCAGCAGGCGCGGGACGCCGGAATTCTGGTCATCGCCCTCGATACGCCGCTCGATCCCGTCGATGCAGCCGACGCCACCTTCGCGACCGATAACTTCCGGGCGGGCGAGTTGATCGGCCAGTGGGCCCTGGCAACTCTGGGTGAAGAGGCGGGAGATGCCCGTATAGCCTTCCTCAATCTCACGCCAGCGCAGCCGACCGTCGACGTCTTGCGCAATCAGGGCTTCATGAGCGGGTTCGGGATCGACCTTGCCGACCCCAACGTCATCGGCGATGAATCCGATCCGCGCATCGTTGGTCACGACATCACCAACGGCAATGAGGAAGGCGGACGCACGGCGATGGAGAACCTGCTTCAGCAGGATCCTACCATCAACGTTGTTCACACCATCAACGAGCCGGCGGCCGCTGGTGCCTATGAAGCCCTCAGGGCGCTCGGCCGGGAAAACGACGTGCTTGTCGTTTCGGTCGATGGCGGGTGCCCGGGTGTCCAGAACGTCATCGACGGCGTTATCGGAGCGACATCGCAGCAATATCCTCTGCAAATGGCCGCGCTTGGCATCGAAGCCATTGCCGAATACGCGGAAAATGGCACACTTCCCGAACCGACCCCCGGCAAGGATTTCTTCGACACCGGCGTGCAGCTGGTCACCGATGCGCCTGTCTCCGGCGTTCCCTCCATCGGGACGGAAGAGGGCTTGGAGTTTTGCTGGGGCTAAAGCGCCTTTAGCAAAATGGGCCGGGAACGTGGGTTCCCGGCCCAACCTTAGGTTCTGGTCGAGGATCCTGTGATGAGCAAGACCGACAATACATCTACCAGCTATGAAAGCGGCCTTCAGGGCAGTAGTGCCGAGGTCGCGACGTTTTCTAATGAGCACCGGTCGTTTCTGAAGTCTGTGCAGCACGCGCTTCACGTCAATCCGGCGCTCATTCCGCTTTTTATTCTGGTGCTGTCGGTAGCGGGATTTGGAATAATCCTGGGCGACCGCTTTTTCTCGCCCTTCTCGCTGACGCTTATCCTGCAGCAGGTTGCGATTGTGGGTGTGGTGGCGACGGCGCAGACATTGGTCATCCTGACCAAGGGCATCGACCTCTCGGTCGGGGCGATCATGGTGCTCAGCTCGGTCGTGATGGGCCAGTTTACCTTCCGCTACGGCTTTCCCGTCGAACTGGCCATTTTGTGCGGATTTGCCGTCGGTGCGTTGTGCGGTCTCATGAATGGCATCCTCGTGGCCCTGGTCAAATTGCCACCCTTTATCGTCACTCTGGGGATGTGGCAGATCGTTCTTGCGTCGAACTTCCTGTATTCGCGCAATGAGACCATTCGTTCCCAGGACATCGAGGCAGCCGCGCCACTGCTGCAATTTTTCGGCCAAAGCCTCCGGTTTGGCGGAGCGGTCCTCACCTTTGGCGTTATCGCCATGGTGGTTCTCGTTTTTGTGCTCAACTACGTGCTCAACAATACGGCCTGGGGCCGGCACGTTTATGCCGTAGGCGATGACGCCGATGCAGCGCAGCTTGCTGGCGTGCGCGTCAAGAAAACCCTGATTTCGGTTTACGTGCTCAGCGGCCTGATCTGCGCGCTGGCCGGCTGGGTCCTGATCGGGCGGATCGGTTCGGTATCACCGACGGCCGGACAGTTCACAAACATTGAATCGATCACCGCTGTTGTGATCGGCGGCATTTCGCTTTTTGGCGGGCGGGGCTCTATTCTGGGCACGCTGTTTGGCGCGCTGATCGTTGGTGTATTTGGTCTGGGGCTGAGACTTATGGGGACAGATCCCCAATGGACCTACCTGTTGATCGGTGTCCTCATCATCGCAGCTGTAGCGCTTGACCAGTGGATCAGGAGGATTTCCACATGAGTGGTGACATCATTCTCGAGGCCAAGGGGTTGGTCAAACGGTTTGGCCGCGTGGTGGCTTTGGACCACGCCGATTTCGAACTGAGGGCCGGGGAAATCCTTGCGGTCATCGGGGACAATGGTGCGGGCAAATCGACCCTCATCAAGTCGCTCTCCGGCGCGATGATCCCCGACGAAGGCGAAATCCTGCTCGAAGGCGAGCGGATCCACTTTTCATCCCCCATGGCGGCGCGCGCGGCCGGTATCGAAACCGTCTATCAGAACCTCGCGTTGTCGCCGGCGCTTTCCATCGCCGACAACATGTTCATGGGCCGTGAAGTGCGCAAGCCCGGCTTCATGGGCCGGGTGTTCCGATCGCTCGACAAAAAGGCGATGGATGCCCGGGCGCGCGACAAGCTGAGCGAGCTCGGCCTCATGACGATCCAGAACATCCGCCAGCCGGTCGAAACGCTATCGGGTGGCCAGCGGCAGGGCGTTGCCGTGGCGCGGGCCGCGGCATTCGGGTCGCGCGTCGTCATACTCGATGAGCCAACCGCCGCGCTGGGCGTCAAGGAGTCGCGCAAGGTGCTCGATCTGATCCTCGGGCTGCGCGAACGCGGTCTTCCGGTGGTTCTGATTAGCCACAACATGCCGCACGTCTTCGAGGTTGCCGACCGCATCCATATCCACCGGCTCGGCAGACGGGCGGCGCTCATCAACCCCTCAGACTATTCGATGTCGGATGCCGTGGCCATCATGACGGGAGCCATGGACGCCGCAGCTTGAATGTAGGGTTGCATCGCCCCTTGGCGCGATGCAACCCTGCACCATCAGCAAGCGAGGATGCCATGTGCCGCAACATCAAACCGCTGTTCAACTTCGAGCCGCCCGCCAGCAAAAACGAGATGCACGACGCGGCGCTTCAGTTTGTGCGCAAGATTTCGGGAACCACCCGGCCTTCTCAAGCCAACCAGGCCGCGTTTCATGAGGCGGTGGAGGAGATCGAGCGATCTGTCCGAAAGCTCCTGCATGCTCTGGAAACCAAGGCTCCGCCCAAGGACCGGGAGGTCGTGGCGGCCAGGGCCCGCGAGCGCGCCAAGCAACGCTATCAGGGTGCCTCCTGAAGGCTGACGACATATTCCCGCTCTACCCATCGGGTCACCGATGGCTTACGCGGCTTCAGTTGAATGCTGACCCGACGAGACGGCGCCGTTCAAGTCTGAGAACTGCATCTTGTTAAAGGCCCTGTAGGCCAGGATCTGCTGGACCAGACGCTGCGAATCTCCTGTAACCTTTGCCATGATGATACCCCCATCGATGATGCACGAAAGCATCTCCGCCATGACACCGATGGCGACGGGTTCGCGCGGCTGGTAAATGGCGGCAATTGCCTCGAGATGACCGCGGATACGCTCATTGACGCTTTCGATTGCTTCGCGGTTGAGTGCCACGACCCGGCGGTCAAACAGACGCTCCTGATAGCAGATCGAGGCGATCATGCAGCCGGGATGACCGCCCGGAAGATCAGACATCACCTCAGCCAGCAGCTTGAGACCGATCAGGAACGATTGCAGCGGATCTTCGGATAGTTAGGCAGCGCGACCGAAAACCTCATCGAGGATGCGCTGGTCTTCGGCCACATAGCGACGCAGCAAGTGGTGGGCGAGTTCGTTCTTGTCCCTGAAATGATAAAAGAACCCACTCTTGGTAATGCCGGCTTCGGCAATCACTTCCTCGATTGACGTCGCGCCGAACCCCTTGGCCAGCACCGATGCCTCCGCCACTTCCAGAATGCGTTCGCGTGTTGCCTCACCCTTGCGCATGGTCGGCCTCCCGAAAACTGTACTTGCGGTACGGAAACGTGAAGACAATATTATAGGCGAATTCGCTCGCACTTCACCAGACAATAAGTAACCCCTTGGAGTTGTGGGGAAATATCGCGCCTGTCGTGCGCAGTACCACGCGTTTTCTAGGTCGTGTTGACAAAGTGGATTCCCAAATCAGGTGAAGTCTGATTCAACACTCCTCTTTATGGGGAGCGATGATGGCACGCGGCGATCTGACCGATGAAGAGTGGGCAGTAATCGAAGGGTTCTTGCCCACAGAGCGCGGACGGAAATCCCGCCCTGCTCATGATAATCGGCGTTTTCTCAACGGCATGCTGCATGTGCTGCGGGTTGGCTGCCCCTGGCGCGACATGCATGAGCGCTACGGCAAGTGGAACTCTGTCTATGTCCGGTTCCGGCGCTGGGCCGAACAGGGCGTCTGGGATGCCATCCTTGAAACGCTGGTCCAGATGGGGCTGACCGATGACTGGCAGCATATGATCGACAGCACCACAGTTCGGGGCCATGTATCGGCAGCCGGCGCAAAAGGGGGACTCACAAGGAGGCTTTTGGTCGATCACGCGGCGGCTTTACGTGCAAAATCCACGCCCGCTGTGACAATCAGGGACGCCCTCTTGGCTTTGTCCTGACAGGCGGGCAAGCCTCGGACTATGGCGCGGTCGGCGAACTCATGGCCCTGCCGGTCAACAAGCCAAAGGCACTTCTGGCCGATAAGGGCTACGACGGCGATGCTGTTCGAGAAGCCCTGCTGCTACAGGGCATCTTGCCAGTCATCCCGCCAAAGGCCAATCGCAAGGTTCATATTCCCTGCGACTTCTCCCGTTACAGAGACCGCAACCGCATCGAGCGCATGTTCGGGTATCTCAAGCACATGCGTCGCATCGGCACCCGGTATGAGAAAACGGCTCTGTCATTCGCAAGCTTCCTCAACCTTGCAGCCATCCGCAGGTGGCTAAAAGACTTTGTCAACAGGACCTAGTTTTTCCGCATGCGATCTGGGACAAGCCACCCTCAGAGGGACGGTGTTGCCGCCCATTGTTGATCGAGGAGAAATTACCATGTCGAAATACCGCCAAGCATTGCCACAAGCCGATGGCCGGCTCTTCCTGAGTGACGGTGGAATGGAAACCGCGCTGATATTCCTGCAGGGGGTCGACTTGCCCCAGTTTGCCTCGTTTGTTCTGCTCGAAAGTGAGAGCGGGCGCGCCGAGCTGGTCAAATACTACGAGAAGTTCCTGCCAATCGCGCGCAGCAAGAATGTCGGGTTCGTGCTCGACACCGCCACATGGCGGGCGAGCCTCGACTGGGGAGAAGTACTTGGGTTCGATGCCGACCGGCTGACTGCGGTCAACGTTGCTGCGATCGACCTCGTCGCCGGACTGCGCGACCGGTGGGAGACGCCCGAGACGCCGATCGTGCTCAATGGTGCCATCGGCCCGCGCGGCGACGGCTACAAAGCCGGTCGCATGGATGTTGCCGAGGCACAGGACTTCCAGGTCGAAATATTCGCCGGCACACAAGCCGATATGATCTCGGCCATCACCATGAACACGGTGAATGAGGCAGTTGGCATCGCCTTGGCCGCCAGGGCGGCAGACATGCCGTGTGTGGTGTCCTTTACCGTCGAGACCGACGGCAAGCTTGTCGACGGCACCTCGCTTCGCGCGGCCATTGAAGCGACAGAGGAGGCAACTGGCGCCTCACCGGCCTACTACATGGTCAATTGCGCCCACCCGACCCATTTCGAACAAGCCCTCGCCCGAGACGAGGATTGGGTCAAACGCATACGCGGGGTCCGCGCCAACGCGTCCGCAAAGAGCCACGCCGAACTCGATGATTCCGATACGCTCGATATCGGCGATATCGCGGGGCTCAGCGGGCACTACAAGTCGCTGACGCGCAATTTCCCGTCGATGCGCGTTCTTGGAGGATGTTGCGGAACCGATCACCGGCATCTTGCTGCGATCAGCGAAGCCGTCGTGCCGATCTGAGGTGCCGATTGCCCTGGGGCCCGTCCGAGACGGGCCTCAGCATTGTGTACCCTGCCGATCCCGTATGGAACGACGATAGTCCGATGGGCTCATGCCTGCGAGTTTGCGGAAGCTCGTATTGAAGGCCGAGAGCGATCCGAAGCCTGAATCCATGGCGACCTGGAGCACGTTGACATCGCCGCGCAACAACAGGGCCTGCGCATAGGAGAGACGCAAAAGGCTCACATACTCATTGAGTGTCATGCCGGTCGATTTCTTGAAAACGCTCATGGCATATTTGGGGTGGATATCGACCGAGGACGCAATTGCGCTCGAGTCGATATCGTGCCGGAAATTCTCGGCAATATAAAAGCAGATCTCACCGATATTCTGGAAACTCTGCCGGTCGGGCGCCTCGGACGGCGCCGTATCGGTCGTTGCCGCATCGAGCAGCTTATAGCTATCAAACTGAATGCGCTCGATCCTCAGCAGCAATTCGTCGATGGCGTGGTTGACCTTCACCGGGTCGTCCGAGCGCAGATAATCGGACCAGCGCGCAAAGGACCGGTCGTCGCCCTCGTCATGCTCGGCGGCAAGCAAGGTCGCCCCGCGCATCAGCCTTTGCTGGATATCGGCCGGCAGCCGGAGCCTGAAAAAGTGCACCAGCGGCAAATGGATGGCGATGAACATCGCGTCCTCGCTCGTATCGAACACCTGATGGGGCAGGCCGCCCCAGAACAGGCACAGATCGCCGGCTTCGAGGTGCACGCTATGGCCTTGCATCTGGTAATCGACCGATCCGGCAAAGACGTAATTAATTTCGACCTGAGCATGCCAATGGGCAGTGGGCATGATGCCGGGCTGCTCATGGCTGATCACAAGCTGGTTGGGCACGCTCTCGACGGTGCTCTTGAGCGGGTTCCAGTAGCGTTTTTGACCGATCTTACTTTCCAACGACTCCCTCTTCCCTTTTCGTGAGACGCCGGCTCTGAACACGATAGTGTAAAACCAGCCCGTGCATCGGGCAACACAAATGGGAGGAATATCAATGCGTCTTACCACAGGATGCGCAACCCTTGCGCTTGTCCTCGGCATGACCGGCGGCGCCCTGGCTCAATCGGGCGAAATTACCGTCTGGAGCTGGGATGTTGCGGCCGCGTCGCTGCAATCGACAATCGAGGGTTTCAATGCCCAATATCCTGATGTGACGGTCACTGTCGAAGACCTTGGCAACCAACAGGTGTTCGACCGCACGCTGGCCGGCTGCGCCGCCGGCGGATCGGGCTTGCCCGACGTCATTTCCATCGAGAACGGCGAAGCGGAAATCTTCTGGAACCAGTTCCCCGATTGCTTCGCCAATTTGCGCGACCTGGGCTACACCGAGGAAGTGGCCGCCGGTTTCCCGGACTTCAAACGCACTGAGCTTGAAGTCGGCGACGTCGCTTACGCCATGCCTTGGGATTCCGGTCCCGTGGCGATGTTCTATCGCCGCGATTTTTATGAGAACGCCGGCGTTGATCCTGCCTCGATCACCACATGGGCTGATTTCATCGAAGCCGGACAGGCCGTTGCCGAAGCCAACCCGGGCGTGGTCATGGGCCAGGCCGATTTCAACGGCGATACCGAATGGTTCCGCATGCTCGCCAATGAGCAAGGCTGCGGCTTCTTTACCGGCGAAGGCGATGCCATCGCGGTCAACCAGCCCGGCTGCGTCGCCGCCCTCGAAGCTGTAAAAGACATGGCTGACGCCGGCATCCTCGTCGCTGGCAACTGGGACGAACGCATTCAGGCCATCCGCGCCGAAACCGTCGCCAGCCAGCTCTTCGGTGGTTGGTATGAAGGCACCATCCGCTCCAACGCGCCCGAACAGGAAGGCCTCTGGGGCGTTTACGAAATGCCATCGGTGACCGAAGACGGGCCGCGTGCCGCCAATCTTGGCGGTTCGGCTCTCGCGATCACCAACGCCTCGGACAACAAGGAAGCCGCCTGGGCATATGTCAACTACACCCTCGGCACAAACGAGGGCCAGGTGACCATGCTGCGCGAATACGGCCTCGTGCCCTCGCTGCTTTCAGCACTCGACGATCCCTATGTCGAGGAGGGCCAGCCCTTCTGGGGTGATCAGGCCATCTGGGTCGATATTCTCGGAACGCTCGATCGCGTCGTTCCCAGCCGTGGCACACCCTTCTTCGGCGATGCACAGGGCGTCGTCCAGGCGGTCCAGACCCAATACCTCAACGGCGGTTACGAAAACGCTCAGGCCGCGCTCGATGATGCGGCCAGCCAGATCGCGCTGGTCACCGGCCTTCCGATCGCGGAATAATCTCCCCAAGGGACAAATCGGCGCGTGGACCTTTTGGCCCGCGCGCCAATCAAGGAGGAGGAGCAAGGCCATGCGCGCAACGACGCGAACGGCGTACGGATTTCTGACGCCCTATCTGTTGATCTTTGCCGCCTTCTGGGTCTGGCCGATCATCTATTCGTTCTACCTCTCCTTCATGTCCACACGCGTTCAGCCCTGGACCTTCAACCCCACCTTCAACTGGGGACGGTTGATCATCGACCCCGCTTTCGCCAACGCGCTCAAGAACACTCTGCTTATCCTCGTCATCCAGGTTCCAGTGATGATTGCGCTGGCGACGCTGCTTTCTGTGCTGCTCAATTCCCAACTGCTCAAGGCGCGCGGCATAATGCGGTTTGCCTTTTTCGCGCCAGTTGTGGTTGGCGAGGTTGCCTACGCCGCCGTCTTCCGCCTGATGTTCCAGGCCGATTTCGGCGTCATCAACAAATTGCTCGGCCTTGTCGGCATCGCCCCGATCTCGTGGAGCTCGAACCCCACTGCCGCCATGGCGCTCATCATCATGGCCGTCACCTGGCGCTGGGTCGGCTACAACGCCATCATCATCCTCTCGGGCCTGCAATCGATCCCCGAGGACGTCTATGAGGCTGCAACGCTCGACAAGGTCTCAAAGACAAAACAGTTCTTCTTCATCACCCTGCCGTTGCTGCGCCCCATCATTCTGGTTTGCGTGGTCCTTTCGGTCATCGGCACCATGCAACTGTTCGCCGAACCCTTCCTCATCACCAATCGCGGCGGCCCCGGCGGAGCCACCGAAACGCTCGGCCTGTTCCTCTATCGGCAGGGCTTTACGGTTCTCAATTTCGGCTACGCCTCGGCAATAGCCTACACCATCGCGGCCATCGCCATTGTTATCTCGGCGCTCAATTTCTGGCTGGGGAGGGACCCCAAATGAGATCGAAATCGCAAACCACGTTGCTGCGAACCGTGGGGCTTCACGCCGTTCTGGTTCCCCTGGCTCTCGTCTGGCTGTTTCCCATCTGGATGATGGTTGTGTTTTCGACCCAACCGGAAAACGCGATCTTTTCGGCCAATCTCGTCATGCTGCCGTCAGATCAGTTCGCCGAGAACTTCTCCCGCCTTCAAGCCGATACCGGCTTCCTGCGCACGGTCTTCGTCTCGGTTGTGGTGGCGCTGGTCTATACGGTCCTGTCGGTCATGTTGACCTCCATGGCAGGCTGGGCGCTGGCGCGCTACAATTTTGCCGGCAAGGGGCTGGTTCTGGCCATTATTCTCGGCACGTTGACCCTGCCATATTTCGTCGTCGTCATCCCCCAGTTCATCATGGTGGCCCGCGATTTCGGTCTGGCCAACACCTGGTTCGCGCTGATCGTGCCGCCGCTGTTCAATTCGCTTGGCGTTCTCTTCATGCGCCAATCGTTTTCCATGATGCCGGCCGAGCTTTTCGATGCCGCCCGCGTGGAAGGCGTCAAGGAATGGCAGATCTTCCTGCGCGTGGCCCTGCCGATGGCCCGCCCGACCATTGCTGCGCTGTGCATCATCCTGTTCCTTGCGAGTTGGAACAACTACCTCTGGCCGCTGCTCATCAACAACCGCCCCGACATGATGACCGCGCCGGTGGCATTGGGATCGCTGATCGGGCTCACCCGCGTCTCCTGGGGCGGCATCATGACCGGCGCCGTTGTTTTGACCATCCCCATGCTCGTCGTCTTCGTCGTGCTTCAACGCCATTTCGTCGCCGGCATTGCCGCCGGCGCAATTAAGTAGGAAAAGCCATGGCTGGTGTGACACTCAATTCCGTCAAGAAGCGCTTCGGCGCCGTCGAAGTCATCCATGGCGTCGACCTCACCGTCGACGATGGCGAGTTCGTCGTCTTCGTCGGTCCTTCGGGCTGTGGGAAGTCAACGCTTTTGCGCATGATCGCCGGGCTTGAGGATATATCCGACGGGGAAATTGCCATCGGCGGGACCACCGTCAACGACGTCGAGCCCGCCGATCGGGGCATCGCCATGGTGTTCCAGTCCTATGCGCTTTATCCTCACATGACCGTCGAACAGAACCTCTCCTTCGGCCTGCGCATGAATGGCCGCCCCAGGGATGACATCGCCCGCCGCGTCTCCAACGCTGCCTCTATTCTCCAGATCGAACCGCTCCTTGCCCGGCGCCCCAGGCAACTCTCGGGCGGCCAGCGCCAGCGCGTTGCGATCGGACGGGCCATTGTGCGTGAACCCGATGTCTTCTTGTTTGACGAACCGCTCTCCAATCTCGACGCCGAACTGCGCGTCCAGATGCGGGTGGAGATCGCCCGTCTGCACAAGGAGTTGGGCACGACGATGATCTACGTCACCCACGACCAGACAGAGGCCATGACCCTGGCCGACAAGATCGTTGTCCTGCGCGATGGCCGTGTCGAACAGGTCGGAGCGCCGCTCGATCTCTATGACGATCCGGCCAACCGCTTCGTAGCGGGATTTGTCGGATCCCCGCGCATGAATTTCATGGCCGCCAAAGTGGTCGAAACCACCGCGGGCAGCGTAACCATCGAAACCGTAAAGCACGGCTCGCCTAGGCTCACCTTGCCGGTCAATCAGGCGCTCGCGAGTGGTGATGCTGTCACCCTCGGTATCCGCCCCGAGCATTTCGGTGGTAGCGACGGGGAGGGCACCCCATTGACTGTCAAGGTCGATGTCGCCGAACATCTGGGCGCAACCAGTTTCGTTTACGCCAATATGCAGACCGGTGAGCAGCTGATCATCGAGCGCGAACAATCGCGATCTGAAATGGGCCGCACCGAGTTGACCGTCACCATCCCTCCCGCCAGGGCCTATCTTTTCGATAGCCGGGGCGATCGCATCCGCTAACAACCAATACCTCTCATCTTAGAAAGAGACACTTCCTATGTCGCAACAGCAAAAAGTCCGCTGGGGCATCCTCGGACCGGGGTCGATCGCCCGTGCCTTTGCCGCTGGCCTCGCCCACGCCCAGTCCGGTGAACTGGTGGCCCTCGGCGCGCGCAATCCCGATAAGCCCGGCTACGCCGAGCACTTCCCGGGCGCGCGCGTGTTGAATGGCTACGACGCCCTGCTCGCCGACCCTGATGTCGATGCCGTCTATATCGCCACCCCGCATCCCCAGCACGCCCAATGGGCCATCAAGGCCGCCGAAGCGGGCAAGCACGTGCTGTGCGAAAAGCCCATGGGGCTGACCGCGTTCGAAGCCGATGCCATGTTCCACGCGGCGCGCAAGGCAAAGACCTTCATGGGCGAGGCCTTCATGTACCGCGTACACCCCATGACGCAAAAACTGATTGATCTCATCGCAGCCGGCGAGATCGGCGAGGTCCGCGCCATCAAGTCGAGCTTCGGCTTTGCCATGCCGCGCTTTGATCCCGAACATCGCCTCTACGCCAATAAGCTCGCCGGCGGCGGCATCCTCGATGTCGGCTGTTATCCGGTTTCCATGGCCCGCCTGATCGCCGGCGCGGCAAACGGAAAACCGTTTCTCGAACCCGAAACCGTCTCCGGTGTCGCCCATCTGGGCCAATCCGGCGTCGATGAATGGGCCGCCGCGGTGCTTAAATTCCCTGGTGGCATTCTCGCCGAAGTTTCCTGTTCGGTCTCGCTCGCGCAGGACAATGTCTTGCGCATCCTGGGTACCGAGGGCCGCATCGAGGTACGCGATTTCTGGTTCGCCACCGGCCATAAAGGTGGAACCGCGATCATCGACATCATTCGCCCCGACGGCAAGCACGAGCCCGTCGAAATCGCCGAGGCCGGTTGGCTCTATTCTTTCGAAGCCGAAGCGGCCAGCCTGGCCATCCTTGCCGGAAAGACCCAGTTCGATGCTCCCGGCATGAGTTGGGACGACACCCTGGGCAATCTGCGCGCACTCGACAAATGGCGCCAGACCGCAGGGTTGGAATTCGAGATCGAAAAACCGACACTGCGCACCAGAACGCTCAAGGGAGAAATCCTTGAAAAGCGCAGCGACCGCATCGGCCGCGTCTCCATTCCTGGTCTCGACAAGCCCGTCTCCCAACTTGCCCTTGGATTCGAGGATTTCCGGTCATTTTCAAGCGTTGCGATCCTGCTCGATGCCTTTTACGAAAAGGGCGGTAACGCCTTTGACACGGCGTTCATCTACGGCAACGGCATCACCGAAACCCTATTCGGCGACTGGCAAGCATCGCGCGGAGTGCGTGACGATGTGGTGGTGATCGGCAAGGGCGCCCACTCGCCTTTGACCTATCCCGACGTGATCGCCAAGCAACTCGACGTCAGCCTCAATAAGCTCAAAACCGACCACGTTGACGTCTATTTCATGCACCGCGACAATACCGACGTGCCTGTCGATGAATTCGTCGATGCCATGGACGCCGAGGTTCGGCGGGGCCGCATTCGGGGCCCGTTCGGCGGTTCCAACTGGACCCGTGAGCGCTTCGACGAGGCCGTCGCCTACGCCAATCGTACCGGCAAGACAGCGCCGAGCGCGCTATCGAACAATTTCTCACTGGCGGAAATGCAAAAGCCCCTTTGGCCCGGCTGCGTCGCTTCGTCGGATGATGACTGGCGCACATGGCTTTCAGACCGTCAGGTCACGAACTTTGCCTGGTCGAGCCAGGGAAGGGGCTTTTTCACCGACCGGGCCGGGCGCGATAAGACCGAAAATGCCGAGCTTGTCGAAACCTGGTACACCGAGGCCAATTTCGCCCGTCGCGATCGCGCCGTAGAACTGGCGCACAAGCTGGGCAAGAAGCCCATCCATGTTGCCCTCGCCTATTGCCTCTATCAACCATTCCCGCTGATCCCGCTCATCGGCCCGCGCACCCTGGCCGAACTCGACGATAGCCTCGAGGCACTGGACATCACCTTGACGCCGGACGATATCGTCTGGCTGCGCGACGGACGCCGTTGATTTGCGGCGAACCCGGGCATGGCGGCTGGTTCTATCGCGCCGCCATGCTGGAGCCCTGCAGGGCGGCCGTACAATGAGCGTCGCCCGAAGTCCATTATCGGGGTTCGATATCTTTGTTAAACCAACGGCGCATTTACCGGTGTATGAGAGCCTTTGGTATTGATTTGAAATCTCGGGGGCGCGGGTGAGCGACCAGATATTCGATATTTTCATCGTCGGCGGCGGCATCAATGGCTGCGGTATAGCGCGTGACGCGGCGGGACGGGGCTATTCGGTCTGCCTTGCCGAGATGAATGATCTGGCCTCGGGGACTTCTTCTGCCTCTACCAAACTCATTCATGGTGGTCTGCGTTATCTCGAGCACTACGAATTCCGGCTGGTGCGCGAATCCCTCCAGGAGCGCGAAGTGCTCTGGGCCATGGCACCGCACATCATCTGGCCGCTCCGCTTCGTTCTGCCCCACCACAAGGGGCTGCGCCCCGCATGGCTCCTGCGGCTTGGCCTGTTTCTTTATGATCACATCGGCGGCCGCAAGCGCCTGCCAGCCACCGCCGTTCGCGACCTGCGAAAAGACCCCCTCGGGGAAGCGCTCAAGCCCGGTCACGGCAAGGCGTTCGAATACTCCGACTGCTGGGTCGATGACGCGCGTCTCGTCGTTCTGACCGCCCGCGACGCAGCCGACCGCGGCGCCGAGATCCATACACGCACGCGGCTGACATCCGCCCACCGGGCTGGCGACCATTGGGAGATTGCTACCGAAAACGAAGCGGGCCACACCCGAACCGTGCGCGCCCGCATGCTGGTCAACGCGGCCGGACCATGGGTGTCCGAGGTGCTTTCAGGACTGATCGGCGGCAATGAGAGCCATGATGTGCGGCTGGTCAAGGGCAGCCATATCGTGGTGCGCAAGCTCTATGACGATCCGCGCTGCTTTTTCTTTCAGAACGCCGACGGCCGCATCTTCTTTTCCATTCCCTATCAGCAGGACTTCACCCTGATCGGCACCACCGACCAGGATTTTGATGCCGACCCGGCCTCCGTTTCGATTTCTCCGGCCGAAATCGATTATTTGCTGGAAGCGGCAAACGGCTATTTCCGCAACGCCATCGGCAGGGACGATATCGTCTGGACCTATTCCGGCGTGCGCCCGCTCTATAATGACGGCGCGTCCAAGGCGCAGGAGGCAACGCGCGATTATGTCCTCAAGTATGCCGGCGGCAAGGACACGCCAGCCCTTCTCAACGTGTTCGGCGGCAAGTTGACCACCTACCGCCGCCTCGCCGAATCCGCGCTCGAGCATATCGAAACTGCCCTTGGTCGTCGCAAATCTCGATGGACGGCCCATTCAACTCTGCCCGGCGGAGATTTTCCAGTCGATGGTTTCGAGGCCGAGGTCGATAGTCTGCACAAGCGCTACCCCTTTTTGTCCCCGGGTGACGCGCGCAGGCTTGTGCGGGCCTATGGCACGCTGGCGCGCACCATTCTGGGCGATGCGCGGAGCGCGGACCAGATCGGCCCCGATTTCGGTTGTGGCCTTTCGGGCGCCGAAGTGCGTTATCTCATCGAGCGGGAATGGGCGCGCAGTGCCGATGACATCCTCTGGCGCCGCTCCAAACTGGGTCTGCATGCCGAAAAAATCGACCGGCCGGCACTGGATGCATTCGTCCGGCAGGCCGTTGCGGCCGCTGGTCACGCCAACGCCTAGATCAGTCCACGCCGGGCTGAGCTTATCGAAAGCCAGTCACGTCCAACCCGCTCACGCGGGAAGGCGACTGCGTTTCGTCCAGCCTCCCGTCGTTCCACATCCCTCATGGGCAACAGCCCCAGATCGACTCGCGTCCGCTCGTTGATCGCAGATACATCCAGGTATTCCGGTTGGTTGTGCCGGCGTTCGAACACTGCTTTTATGAGATTGGAAAACCGCGTCATGGGATTTATCCTTCCAGTATCGAGCAGACAGCATGGCTGGAAATGGTTCGAAAGACCAATCGAACGTCATGACGATGGATAAAGAGGGCTTATGATGAGCGAGAACCTGCCTCCATTGCCGACCCTGCGCGTGTTCGAAGCCGCGGCACGCCATCTCAATTTCACGCGGGCGGGTGAGGAACTGGGCATGACCCAGGCGGCGGTCAGCTATCATATCAAACTGCTCGAAGAACGGATCGGCGCGACGCTGTTCGTGCGTCACGGCCGCAAGATCGATCTGACCGATGTCGGCAGTACGCTGGCCCCGGCTTTGAGTGGTGCCTTTCGCTCGATTGCCAACGCATTTGATGCCGCGAAATCGAACGTCGGCAGCACTCTGCTCATTTCGGCCCTGCCCACCCTGTCGGCCCAGTGGTTGGCCCGCCGCCTGGGGGCATTTCAGGTCCTCCATCCTGAATTCGCGGTGCGTCTGGACACCTCGACCACGCTTGTCGATTTCGACAATGATAATATCGATGTGGGGATACGTGGCGGGATGGGCGATTATCCCGGGCTTGTCTCCCATCTGTTGTTGCGTGCCGAATACACCCCCATGCTCAGTCCGGCGCTTGCGGCGAGCATTGGTGGCGTCAAAACACCTGCCGACCTGCTCAAGCTGCCTTTTGTCAACGACGGTGACACCTGGAACGCCCAATGGCTCGAGCTCGCCGGACTACCCCCGACTGAGGTGCTCAGGGGCCCCAATCTAGGTCTTGGCAGCCAGTATCTTGACGCGGCAGCGGCCATTTCGGGTGGCGGCATCGCCATGCTGACCCCTGCCTTTTATCGTGAGGAGTTGAGGGACGGGCGCCTCATCCAACCGTTCGACATTGTCGGTGTCGACGCCTTGAGCTATTGGCTCGTTTATCCCCACGCCCGCCGAACGCTACCCAAGATCCGGGCCTTTCGCGACTGGTTGTTGGCCGAAGCCGAAATTTTGCAGAATCAAACGGTTTGACATCAGCATATCTTAATGAGAACATAACAGGAACAATTAACCAGGGCGGCAAGCATGGACGCGCCTCTTTTGTTCCCTCAACTCCCTCTGGCGGCACGCCCGCCGTTCTATTTTGCCCTGCGCCCGGATGTTGAAACGGCCGCCAGAATCCGCACGCTGGCGCGCAATTTCCAGAAGCGCGACGAAATCGGCGGCCGTGTCTATCCTGCCGATCGCCTGCATCTGTCCTTGTGCCCCATCGGCTTGCATGGGCTCAAACGGGGCGAGGTCAGAGCGGCAATCGAGGTCGCCGCTGAAATTGCTGCCGAGCGCTTTACTGTCCGCTTCGACAAGACAGCATCGGTGCGGGGCAGGGGTGGCCACTGCCTGATCTTGCGTTCCGACTTGGTATGCACCGGTCTCGACCGCCTTGCCACAGCGCTGCGTCGCCGTCTGACCGCAGCCGGATTGACCGTTCCCGGCGGCGAAGGCGCTCCGCATCTGACGATAATCCGCCAGACCGCGCAAACGCCCGAAAGCGTCCTGGAGACACCTGTTGAATGGGAGGCAGGCGATTTCGTTCTCGCCCGGCTGGGCGGCTCGGCCAGTAACGATCTGGCCTCTTGGAGGCTTGGTGCCTGACGACCGTGCTACCCGCCGTGCCTCTGCGCCTCCTGCCATTGGGCATGCCAGTCATCGGCCAGAGCAACCCGGCGGCGGCCATAGCGCACTTCGGTCAGTTGTGCTCCCACGATCCGTTCGGTGCGAAAGTGCCGAAAGGCCTCGCGTAGCGTACACCAGGCCGCGATGATCTGCTTGTTCTCGTAAAAAGCGATCTGCACCGGCCAGATTTCACGCGCCGACGCATTGCCCTTTTCATCCTCATAATCGATGCGCAGTGCGCGTTCGGCGCGCATTGCTTTGCGCACCAGCGCCAGAAGCGGCAGTGGGTCGCGGGCCTCCCGGACCTGAACCGGCCACAGACCGGTGTCGGAAATCCGGTCGCGCAGGTCTTCGGGGCTGGCATTGGCGATTTTTCCCAATGCGTTGCGCGCGGCGGCCGAAAGCTCTGTATCGGGCTGCGCCTCTACCCAGCGCGCCCCAAGGACGAGCGCCTCGAGCTCATCGGCCGAAAACATCAGCGGTGGCAGAAAAAACCCAGGGCGCAGCATATAGCCGATCCCGGCTTCCCCTTCGATGGGTGCCCCAAGCCCGATCAGGGTCTGGATATCGCGATAGAGCGTGCGCACCGACACGCTTTGATCTTCGGCCAGTTGCGCGGCCGTCACCGGCAGCCGGTGCCGTCGCAGGGCATCCATGATGGCAAATAGGCGTTCTGTCTTGTCCATGCGCGAAACTGCCTGCGAATCCGGTCCTTTGCGGCGTTGCATTATAAGGACGGGACCACTATTGTCCGCCCAAATTTTGGACAGCCCGGATACCCCCTGATGAGCGACGATTCCTTCCTGCGCGAAGTCGAAGAAGAACTGCGCAGCGACAAGCTGAAAGCCTTCTGGCGCCGTTTTGCGCCGTTCATCATCGGCGGCGCCGTGTTGATCGTTTTGCTGGTGGCGGCCAACGAAGTCTGGAAGTGGTATCGATCGAGCACCGCCGCCAACGCTTCCGACCAGTATTATGCAGCGGTGGAGATGGCCGAGAGCGGCGATATTGCCGGTGCCCGGACCGCCTTTGCCGAGCTCGAAGCGAGCGGCCCTGAAGGCTATGCGATTCTGGCGCGCTTCCAGGAAGCAGCGCTTCTGGCCGAACAGGGCGAGCCCGACGCGGCGATTGCAGCCTATGACGCGCTTGCCGCCAGCCTCGATCAGCGCCGGCTGCGCGAACTGGCCTATGTCCTGGGTGGCTACCTCGCCGTGGACTATCTCGATGTTGGCGCCGTCGAACAGCGCGTCGGTGGCCTGACCGGCGAAGACAACGCCATGCGCAATAGCGCCCGTGAAGCGCTGGGGCTGGCTCATTACAAGGCCGGTAATATCGAAGAGGCACGCGCCAATTTCGAAGCCATGGCCGCCGACCCCAACGCAGGCCAGGATATCCAGCTGCGCGCCTTTATCTATCTTGAACAGCTTGCCTCGACCGGCGTGGACGTAAGCGAAGACCTGCTTGGAGCCACTGGGCCCATGGAGCCCGCGCCAGAGCAGATCGCCATTCCCGCCGAGTCCCCGAGCCTTGAAACGCTCGGCCAGCCGCTGGAAGCTGAATCCGAGCAATGAGCGCGAATGTAACCGTCGCCATCGTCGGCCGCCCCAATGTGGGCAAATCCACCCTGTTCAATCGGCTGGTGGGCCGGAAAATCGCGATCGTCGACGACACGCCGGGTGTGACCCGCGACCGCCGCGAAGGTCTGGGCCGTATTGGCGATCTGACCTTCACGCTGGTCGACACCGCCGGCTATGAAGACGCCAATGACGACAGCCTCGAAGCGCGCATGCGCCGCCAGACCGAAATGGCCATTGCCGAGGCCGACGTCATCTTGTTCATGATCGACGCCCGCGCCGGCCTGACCCCCACAGACGAGCACTTCTCCCGCCTGCTGCGCAAGGCCGACAAGGAAATCCACGTCATCGGCAACAAGGCCGAGGGCCGCGCGGCAGAGGCCGGACTGGTCGAGGCCTACGCGCTGGGTTTCGGCGAAGCCATACCGCTTTCCGCCGAGCACGGGCTGGGCCTGGCCGATCTCTATTCCATCATATCCCAGGCCGTCGACAAGGCCGACGAAGCCAAGGCCGCTGCCGCCGAGGCCGAATTCGACTACGACATGGTGCAAAAGCCCGCCGTCGATGTGGATGTCAACGAAGACGAGGGCGAGGATTTGGCGGGCGACACAGCGCCCATGCGCTGGAATCCCAACCGCTATCTCAACGTCGCTATCGTGGGGCGCCCAAACGCCGGCAAGTCGACCCTCATCAATCGGATGGTGGGTGAAGAGCGCCTTCTGACCGGCCCCGAAGCGGGTATTACCCGCGATTCGATCATGGTCCCGTGGGAATGGGAGGGCCGGGTCATTAACCTGGTCGATACCGCAGGCATCCGCCGCAAATCCCGCGTACAGAAAAAGCTCGAAAAACTGTCGGTTTCCGACAGCTTGCGTTCGATCCAATACGCCGAAGTCGTCGTCCTGCTGCTCGATGCCACCATCCCGTTTGAAAAGCAGGATCTGGCTCTGGCCGATCTTGTCGAGCGCGAAGGTCGCGCCATGGTCATTGCTGTCAACAAATGGGATCTGATCGAAGACAAGAACGCCAAGATCCTCGAACTGCGCGCCGAATGCGAACGCCTGCTGCCCCAGCTGCGGGGCATTCCGCTGGTCACCATGTCGGGCCTGCAGGGCCGCAATATCGACAAGCTGATGAAGGCGATTTTCGAGATCGAGCGGACCTGGAACGTCAAGATCCGCACCGCCAAGCTCAATCGCTGGCTCGCCGCCATGACCGAACACCATCCGCCCCCGGCAGTGTCAGGCCGGCGGCTGAAACTGCGCTACATGACCCAGGCCAAGACGCGCCCGCCCAGCTTTATCGTCTTTGCTTCACGCCCCGACGCCCTGCCCAAGGCGTATCAACGCTACATCGTCAACGGTCTGCGTGAGGACTTCAACTTGCCCGGAACGCCCATCCGCCTCTGGGTCCGCGGCGGCAAGAACCCCTACGTCGATGACGACGGGAAATAGAAATTGAAAAAGGCCGGATTTTCATCCGGCCTTTTCCTTTCAAACAGTGCGCTTTAGAGCGGCTCTTCGCCCTGCAGGATGTCCACCCGCATGCCCGTCTTCGTGTAAGCGGGCGAAACCAGATCAACGATCCTGGGTGCAACCTCATCGGGAGAGGGGAGCGTCTTGGGGTCTTCACCCGGCATCGCCTTGGCGCGCATCGCGGTGCGGACCTGGCCGGGATAAAAGATATTGGCCTTCACCTCAGTGATGGCCATTTCCCCGGCATAGGATTTGACCATTGCGTCCAGTGCCGCCTTCGATGCCGCATAAAGCCCCCAATAGGGCTTGGCCGAAAGCGCGGCGCCCGAGGAGATAAACACCGCGCGCCCCGCATCGGACTGGCGCAGCAACAGATCCAGCGAACGGATCAGCCGGTAATTGGCTTCTACGTTGACCGCAAAGACGTTGGCGAAATCCTTGGGCGCGATATGGGGTAGGGGGCTCAATACGCCCAGCGCACCGGCATTGCCGATCAGCCCATCGAGTTGGCCCCAGCGCTCGAATATCGCAGCACCCAGCCGATCGATGGCTTCCCCATCGGTCAGATCCATCGGCACCAGCGTCGTCGATGAACCCAGAGCCTGGATATCATCGTCGAGATCTTCCAGCCCGCCGACGGTTCGCGCAACAGCGATCACATGGGCTCCGCGCGAGGCGGCGTTCTTGGCGGCGGCATAGCCCAGCCCGCGCGAGGCGCCGGTCACCAACACCACGCGGCCGGCAAGGTCTTTGTTATCAGTCATGCTATACGGCTTCTCTCAGCATCGAAATCTGCTTAGGATCGTTCTTGTCGCGACCCTCCAGATCGGTGAGCGGCGTGGGGTAATCGCCGGTGAAATAATGGTCGGTGAATTGGGGCGCCTTTGGATTGCGCTTTTCCCCGCCCACGGCGAGATAGAGCCCGTCAATCGAAAGGAATTCCAGCGAATCCGCGCCGATATAGCGGCACATGTCCTCGAGCGTCGCGTACTGGTTTGCCAGCAGCTTGTCGGGATCGGGTGTGTCGATGCCGTAATAATCGGAATGATAGATCATCGGGCTGGCCACACGAATGTGGACTTCCTTGGCGCCCGCATCGCGGATCATCTGCACGATTTTCAGCGAGGTCGTGCCGCGCACGATGGAATCGTCAACCAGCACCACACGCTTGCCCTCAATCACCGCCCGATTGGCCGAATGCTTGAGCTTGACGCCAAGCGCCCGGATCGATTGCGTCGGCTCGATAAAGGTACGGCCCACATAATGATTGCGGATGATCCCGTATTCGAACGGTATGCCCGATTGCTGCGCATAGCCCAGCGCCGCCGGCGTGCCGCCATCGGGAACCGGAACCACGACATCGGCCTCGATCGGGCTTTCCTTGGCCAGATTGATGCCCATGGATTTGCGTGCCGCATAGACCGAACGCCCCGAAACCACCGAATCCGGCCGTGCGAAATAGACATATTCGAAAAGGCATACGCGCTCGGGGCGCGCTTTGAACGGCTTGAAACTGTCGATGGAAATCGAGCCGTCCTTTTGAATTTCGCACACGATCACTTCGCCATTTTCGACGTCGCGTACGAATTTCGCGCCGATGATGTCGAGGGCGCAGCTTTCCGAGGCAAAGATCGGCTTGCCGTCGAGATCGCCCAGAACAAGCGGGCGGATGCCGTTGGGATCGCGCGCCCCGATCAGCTTGGTGCGCGTCATGGCGACCATGGCGTAGGCGCCTTCGATAGCGCCCAGCGCATCGATGAACCGGTCGGCCGAGCGGGTGCGCTGTGAACGCGCGATCAGATGCAGCACGACTTCGGTGTCCGAAGTCGATTGGCATATGGCGCCCTGCGCGATCAGCCGCTTGCGCAGCGAAAGCCCATTGGTCAAATTGCCATTATGCGCAATGGCGATGCCGCCGACTTCCAGTTCTGCAAACAGCGGCTGCACATTGCGCAGCACGGTTTCCCCCGTCGTCGAATAGCGAACATGGCCCATGGCGATGTTGCCGGGTAGTCGTCCGAGAGTGGCGGCGTCGGTAAAGTGATCGCCGACCAGGCCCAGATGTCGCTCGGAACTGAAGCGCTTGCCGTCGAAAGAGACGATGCCGGCGGCTTCCTGTCCGCGATGCTGAAGGGCATGCAGCCCCAGCGCGGTCAGCGCCGCCGCGTCATCGTGCCCCAAAATGCCGAACACGCCGCACTCTTCGCGCAGCGTGTCGCCGTCCATCTCAAGGGCAAGACCTTTAAGGTGATCGCCTGTCGTCGCGTGGAGCGTGCTCAAATTATCCACCATTGATGCGAGGACATAAAAGGAGCGGTTCGGAAAGCCTTGCGCGCTTCGCAAAAATCGCTCCGTCAATCGGGGGCTTACGCTCCCGACCCATTCAAGTCAACACGGCTCGATACCGCCTGCGGCGATATCACACTCCGTTGATCGCCGCCGGCGGCTCCGGTGTGGTATCCGGCTGCGGATCATTGGCGCTTTCATCGTTGATGATCGGGTCTTCGATCGGCCCGCCACCCTGAAGCAGATCGTTGACCTGTTCCTCGAGATTTTCCGGCAGCAGCGAGATAAGCCCGTCACCCAGCGAGCGCAGGGTCGGCAACGATTGCGCCTCGCCATACCAAGGCAGGTTAGGCGGATTTTCACCGATCAGCCAATCGGCAAAGATCACAACGACCACCGCAATCAGAATGCCGCGCAACGCACCGAACACGAAGCCGAGCGTGCGATCGAGCGGCCCGAGTTTGGAATCGGTGATGAAATCTCCGATCTTCATGGTCAAAAGGTGCAGGATGATCAGCGCCAGAATAAAGCTCACCACCACCGTGGCGATATTGGCCCACAGCGGATCGGCCACGAACTCCTGAGCGATCTGGGGCTGGTAAAAGAACATGTAGGCGGCAAAAGCGGCCGCACCGGCCCAGGTGACGAGCGATAGCACTTCACGGGTCAGCCCGCGCGCCGTCGCCAGCAGTGCGGAAATCAGAACGAGAATTCCGACGGCGATGTCGAAAGCGGTCAGCATGGGGGACGGTTCTCCAGCAAGCCCTGTTTGACTGTCCGTTTAGCGGTTAAATGTGGCAAAGCCAAGCGATTGCATGGGATTTCCAAGGCTTACCGACACCACGTCCCAAAATCAGTCGGCCTCGGCCACGTTCCGCTCGCCAGCCGCCGCGATCCGGCCAACCAACTCGGCCAGCGCCGAAAACTCGTTGAGCGCCACCCCGTCAGTTCGCTCCTTGGCGTTGAGCCTGGCCGTATGCACAGACCCGAATCCCAGTTTTGCCGCTTCGCGCACCCGCAGATTGGCGTGCACCACAGGCCGGATGCCACCAGAAAGGCTGACTTCGCCGAAATAGACGGCATCGGCGGGCAGGGGGGAATTGGTGAGCGATGAGATCAGCGCCGCCGCCACGGCAAGATCGGCCGCCGGTTCGTTGACTTTGAGCCCGCCCGCCACATTGAGATAGATGTCGTTGGCCCCGATCCGCACCCCGCACCGCGTTTCGAGAACCGCCAGAACCATCGAGAGACGCGCGGAATCCCAGCCCACAACGGCCCGGCGGGGCGTGCCGAGCGGGGAAGGGGCAACCAGCGCCTGGATTTCCACCAGCACGGGCCGCGTGCCCTCGACCCCGGCGAACACTGCCGAGCCTGCCGCCCCGGAATCGCGTTGATCGAGAAACAGCGCCGAAGGGTTGGGCACTTCGCGCAACCCCGAGCCCACCATCTCGAACACCCCGATCTCGTCGGTCGCGCCATAGCGGTTCTTGACCCCGCGCAGGATACGGTAGGTCAGCGAGGTGTCGCCTTCGAAATAGAGCACGGCATCGACCATATGCTCGACCACCCGCGGTCCGGCGATCTGTCCGTCCTTGGTGACATGCCCCACCAGCACCACCGCCGAGCCCGACTTCTTGGCGAACCGGGTCAGCGCCTGCGCACTGGTGCGCACCTGTGTTACAGTTCCGGGCGCGCTTTCCACCCGCTCGGTCCAGCAGGTCTGGATAGAATCGATGATCACCAGATCTGGCGCCTTGCCCTTCTCGATGGTGGCGAGGATAGTCTCGACATGGGTTTCGCTGGCCAGTTCCACTGGCGCGTCGGCCACGCCCAGCCGTGCGGCGCGCAGCCGGACCTGGGCAATCGCCTCTTCCCCTGAAATATAGATGACCCGCTTGCCCTGCCGCGCCAGCGAAGCCGCCGCCTGCAAAAGCAGCGTCGATTTACCGATTCCCGGGTCGCCCCCTACGAGGATGGCCGATCCCATGACGAACCCGCCGCCAAGCACGCGATCGAGCTCGCCATTCTTGCTCTCGATGCGGATGGCGTCTTCGCTGTCGCCCGAAAGCGGCACCAGTTCCACCGGACGTCCCGAAGCGACCGCTGCCTTGGGCCCGGCACCGACCCCCGACGTCGCGACTTCCTCGACAATCGAGTTCCACTCTCCGCACGCCTCGCACCGCCCCGCCCAGCGCGGGGTGACTGCGCCACAGGATTGGCAGACATAACTGGATTTGAGCTTGGCCAAGGATCGTCCCGAATCTAAGTCGAAACGACCCTATTATCCGGGTGGGTTTCGATCAAGAACAAATTGAGAACAAATCTCAATCGAGCGACACGCCGTCCGGCACGTTTGCGTAAGTGCGCGGGAAACGACCGTTGAGCGTCGTCAGCACTTCGTACCCGATGGTCCGCGCCGCATCGGCCACGTCGTCGATCGAGATGTTGGGCCCGAGAATTTCCACAGGATCTCCCGGCTGGATAAGCCCCGGCACATCGGTGATGTCGATGGCTGTCATGTCCATCGAGACCCGCCCCAGCACCGGGACGATTGTGCCGTTGACGGCAACCCGTCCGCCCATCTGCCCGCCAATGCCCGAAAGCCCGCGGAAATACCCGTCCGCGTAGCCCAGCGCCATGATGGCGATGCGCGTGTCACGACGCAGGCGATAGGCCGCGCCATAGCCCACGGTTTCCCCGATCCGCGCATCCTTGATCTGCAGGATCGGGACGTCCATCGAAATCACCGGCGCCATCGGATTAGGCCGCCCGTTGATGGCCCTCCCGCCATATATCGCAATGCCAGGCCGCACGAGATGATAGTGATAGTCCTTCGAACTCATCACCGCCGCCGAATTGGCGATCGAGGCTGGGATGTCGGGGAAATGGTTGAGCAAACCCTGGAACAGCCCGTTCTGCTTGCGCGTCATTTCGTGGCTTGGCTGATCGGCGCAGGCAAAGTGGCTCATGATCATCTGCGGCTCGAAACCCGACTGGTCAAGCTCGCGCCGCACCAGTTCGGCCTCCTTCATCCGGAAGCCGACGCGGTTGAACCCGGTGTCGAAATGCAGCGCCGCCGGCGCCGCCTTGCCCCGGTTGAGGCAGAAATCGAGCCACTCGGTCAACTGACTCATCGAGGCTAGCACCGGCATCAGTCCATGCGCCGCATAGTCTGCCGCGGTGCGCGGAATCAGCCCATCGAGGACGAAAATGAACGCGTCGGGGATTGCCTCACGCAGCGCCACGCCTTCATCGGGCGTCGCAACGAAAAAGAATCGCGCTCCGGCTTTGTAAAGGGCTCGACCGACCGCTTTCGCGCCCGTGCCATAGCCGTCGGCCTTGAGCACGGCCCCAGTCAGCGATTTGCCCGATACCGTATCGAGCGCCTTCCAGTTGCGCACGATAGCGTCCAGGTCGATGGTGATGCCGCCACCGAGAATGCTCTTTGAACTGGTCATGACGTCCGCCGAATCCCTTCCGGTCTGGCGTAGCGCGAAACCGACGGGCGCGGCAAGCCGGGCAAGGACTTACTCGCCGCGCGTCGGCAGATAATCCTCGCGCGCCAGGTTCGAGAACCGTGTGAGGTTGGCCTGGAAGTGCAACTGCACGGTGCCCGTGGGGCCGTGACGCTGCTTGGCGATGATCACTTCGGCCCGCCCATGCACCTTTTCCATCTCGGCCTGCCATTCGAGATGTTCCTGTGTGCCTTCCTTGGGCTCCTTGTTGCCCAGATAATACTCCTCGCGATAGACGAACAGCACCACGTCGGCATCCTGCTCGATCGATCCCGATTCGCGAAGATCGGCGAGCTGAGGATGCTTGTCCTCGCGGTTTTCCACCTGGCGCGACAGCTGGGAGAGGGCGATGATGGGAACCTCGAGTTCCTTGGCCAGCGCCTTGAGGCCCGTGGTGATTTCCGTCAGCTCCTGCACGCGGTTCTCACCGGCCTTTTTCGAGCCCGATAGAAGCTGCAGATAGTCGACGATCAGCAGGTCTAGCCCCTTCTGCCGCTTCAATCGCCGCGCGCGCGCTGAAAGCTGCGCGATCGAGATGCCGCCCGTATCGTCGATATAGAGCGGCACCTGGGCCATCAGGTTCGAGGTGTCCACCAGCTTTGTGTACTGGCTCTCGTGAATATTGCCGCGCCGGATATCGGACGATGAAATCTCCGACTGCTCGGCCAGGACGCGCGTCGCGAGCTGTTCAGCGCTCATTTCGAGCGAAAAGAACCCTACGACCCCGCCATTGACGGTTTTCATGTGCCCGTCAGGCGTTGGCTCTGCCTTGTAGGCCTTGGCCACCGAAAACGCGATATTGGTGGCCAGCGAGGTCTTGCCCATGGCAGGACGCGCCGCAAGGATAATCAGATCCGAGCGCTGCAGCCCGCCCATCAGCCTGTCGAGATCTGTCAGCCCCGTCGCAGTTCCCGAAAGCGATCCGTCGCGGGAATAGGCTTCGCCCGCCATGTTGATCGCTTCGATCAGCGCCTGGTTGAAGCCCTGGAAACCACCATCGTAACGGCCCTTTTCGGCCAGATCGAACAGTCGCTTTTCGGCCTCCTCGATCTGGATCTGGGCCGAGCTTTCCACATCGGCGTTATAGGCGGTGTCCATCACCTCCTCGCCGATCAGGATCAGATTGCGCCGGATCGCCAGATCGTAGATCGCCTGCCCATAGTCGGCGGCATTGAGAACCGTGGTCGCTTCCGCAGCCAGCCGCGCCAGATACTGCGCCATGGTGACGCCTTCGAGCAGATCGTCGGGCAAATAGGTCTTTGCCGTCACCGGGGTCGCTGTCTTGCCCGCCCGGATGATCTTGCCGCACACCTCGAAGATCGCCCGGTGAATCTGCTCATAGAAATGATCGGGCTCGAGAAAGTCTGAGACGCGATAGAACGCTTCGTTGTTGACCAGAATCGCGCCCAGCAAGGCCTGCTCCGCCTCTATGTTATGCGGGGCAGTCTTGTATTTTGGCTCGGATTCGGTCGTGACGGGCGCGAGCCGTCTCACAGCTTCCATTACGGTCTCTTGGAATTGGTGTTCACACTCTCTTAACCGCGCCGCGTCGGCAGGCAAGGAGAAGATGCCAATGTCAGTCTACCTGATTCGCTTCCCTGTTAAGGACGGGGATAACTTTCCCCCTGCCTCGACAAACAAAAAGGCCGGGCGCAGGGCCCGGCCTTTTGATTCGATGATGCGGAACGCTTACGCGTCCTGCTGACGCTCGATTTCCTCGGCCGCTGTGGCGGCTTCGTTCTGCGTGGCATCGTCATCTTCGTCTTCCATATCGGCGAGGGAGACGAACTCCTCTTCTTCGTCATTATAGTCCTTGCGGGCCAGGTTTTCACCAGCGGCCTGACGCTCGGCCTCGTCCGACGAGCGGGCGACGTTAACGGTGATCTTGACCGCAACTTCGGCGTGCAGGTTCAGAGCAACCTCGTGCAGGCCGACGGTCTTGATCGGGCCTTCGAGGTCGACCTGGTTGCGTTCGACCTTTTCGCCATCGGCCAGAAGGGCGTCGGCAATATCGCGGGCCGAAACCGAACCGTAGAGCTGGCCGGTTTCGCCGGCCTGACGCACCATGACAATGGTCTTGCCGTCGAGCGACGCGGCGTTCTTTTCAGCTTCCGAGCGACGTTCGGCATTGCGCGCTTCGATGGTCTGGCGTTCGGCCTCGAACTTGGCGCGGTTGGCTTCAGAAGCGCGAAGCGCCTTGCCCTGCGGCAAAAGGAAGTTGCGGGCAAAACCGTCTTTGACGGTCACTTCGTCGCCGATGGTGCCCATGCGGCCCACGCGTTCGAGAAGGATAACTTTCATTTGTTTTCTCCAATGCTGTCCCGCCTGCAGGAGGCGGTTAGAGGGCCGGACCGATTTCCAGCCCCCAACGAATGCAGCAAGAGCTGCTTATTTCACTGCGTAGGGCAGAAGGCCCAGAAAGCGCGAACGCTTGATGGCACGGGCCAGCTCGCGCTGCTTCTTGGCCGAAACGGCCGTGATGCGCGAGGGAACAATCTTGCCGCGCTCGGAAACATAGCGCTGCAGCAGGCGAACATCCTTGTAGTCGATGGTCGGTGCATTGGCGCCCGAGAACGGGCAGGTCTTGCGGCGGCGCTGGAAGGGGCGACGGGTCTGCGACTGGGTAAGATCACGAATAGCCATAGCTCATCTACTCCTTAAAACCGGCGCGGGCCGCGGGGACGGTCGCCACCGGGGCGGTCGTCACGGTCACGCTTCTGCATCATCACCGAAGGGCCTTCTTCGTGCTCATCCACGCGGATGGTCATGAAGCGCAGCACGTCTTCGTTGATGCGCATCTGGCGCTCCATCTCGGCAACGGCGGTCGCCGGGGCTTCGATATTGAGCAGCGTGTAATGCGCCTTGCGGTTCTTGTTGATGCGGTAGGAGAGCGACTTGACCCCCCAGTATTCCGACTTTGCAACCTTGCCGCCGTTTTCGGCCAGCAGGTCGGTATAGGTCTTGGTCAGGTCTTCGACCTGCTGCGCGGAGACGTCCTGCCGCGACAGAAAGATGTGTTCGTAAAGGGGCATAAACAGCCTTTCCTGAGAACTTGGTTCAACTCACATCGCCGGCGCGGAGCCTCCTTGTAGCCATGGAAAGGCGACAAAGGTTCTACTAAAGAGCGGGAACACGGGAGGCCGGACCAGCAAACTATCGGTCCATTGTTCCTTGCGTTTGTGACACAACGAACAACCCTCCGTTCAGCCCCCGGCCAAACGAATGCTGGCGTCATCTATAGCGGATGGGTGCAGATTGCAAGGCTTTCCTTGGACTCTTACGCTGCCGGCGCATGCAATCAGATTTAGTGCTTGGAGAACAATGACGATGACCGACCTCCCCAAACTCAGCCGCCCCGCCACGCGCGCGCTCGGCAACGCCGGCATCAAGTCGGTCGAAGACCTCGCCAGGCTCTCCCGAACGGAATTCCTCGCCCTGCACGGCGTCGGCCCCGCATCGCTCCCGCCAATCGAAGCGGCCATGAAGGCGGCAGGCGTCGACTTCGCACAGAAATAGCGCGTCAGTCCACCCGCTTTGCCTTGACTTGGCCCGGTTTTGCGGGCACTTCGCCCGCCAGCTTGCGGGCAGGGCGCTTGTCATTGAACACCGGCGCCCCCTAAATTGCCGCCAGAACAAAAAACGCGCGAGAGGACCTCATGACCAAACCGGCCTTCACCTTTCCCGGACAGGGCAGCCAGGCTGTCGGCATGGGGCACGATCTTGCCCAGACCTATCCCGAGGCCCGTGCTGTCTTTGAGGAAGTCGATGATGCGCTCGGCGTCGCGTTCTCGAAAATCATGTTCGAAGGCCCCGAGGATACCCTGCGCCTCACCGAAAACGCCCAGCCCGCGCTGATGGCGGCGTCCATCGCCGTCATCCGTGTGCTCGAAGCGAACGGCGTGACCGTCGCCGATGCTGCCAGCTACGTCGCGGGGCACTCGCTTGGCGAATATTCGGCCCTTTGCGCGGCAGGCACTTTCTCGCTTTCCGATACGGCCCGTCTTCTGCAGACCCGTGGCCGCGCCATGCAGCAGGCCGTGCCGGTCGGGCAGGGCGCCATGGCGGCGATCCTTGGTCTGGACATGGATGCGGTGCGCGAAATCGCCGCTTCGGCCGCCGAAGGCTCGGTCTGCGATGTCGCCAACGACAATTCGCCCGGCCAGGTGGTGATTTCCGGCGATGCGAGCGCCATCGAGCGCGCCATGGAGCTGGCCAAGGCGCGCGGCGCCAAACGCGCCCTGCCGCTTCCGGTCAGCGCGCCGTTCCATTGCGCTCTCATGGAGCCTGCTGCCGAAGCCATGGAGGCAGCCCTTGCCATGGTCGATATGAAAGCCCCGTCCGTCCCGCTCGTCGCCAATGTTCTGGCCGCCCCCGTCACCGATCCTGCCGAGATCCGCCGCCGCCTTGTCGAACAGGTGACTGGCATGGTGCGCTGGACCGAATCGGTGTCCTGGCTCACAGGGGCGGGCGGCGTGACCGAGCTTTATGAATTGGGAACCGGCAAGGTTCTCACCGGCCTTGCCAAGCGCATCAACAAGGATGTCGCCGCTCAGGCCATCGGCACCCAGGCCGATATCGAAGCCTTCATCGCCGCGCGCAACCAGTAATCTAAAAAGAGGAACGCCATCATGTTCGATCTCTCCGGAAAACGCGCACTCGTCACCGGCGCAAGCGGTGGCATCGGTTCGGCCATCGCCAGGGCGCTTGCCGCTCAGGGCGCCGAAGTGGCCCTCTCGGGCACCCGCGTCGGCGCGCTCGAAGAGGTTGCGAAGGGCATTTCAGGCAAAAAACACATTCTGCCCTGCAATCTTTCCGACCTCGATTCGGTCGAACGTCTGGTCCCCCAGGCCGAAGAGGCCATGGGCGGCGTCGATATTCTCATCAACAACGCGGGCATGACCCGCGACAATCTGTTCATGCGCATGAAGGATGAAGAGTGGGACGACGTCCTCAAAATCAACCTGACGGCCCCGTTTCACCTCACCCGGTCCGCCATCAAGGGCATGATGAAGCGCCGTTTCGGCCGCATCGTCTCGATCACCTCGGTCGTGGGCGTGGTCGGCAATCCTGGCCAGGGCAATTACGCGGCTTCGAAGGCCGGTCTCGCCGGGATGAGCAAGTCTCTGGCCTATGAAGTGGCCAGCCGCGGCATCACCGTCAACACCATTGCGCCAGGCTTTATTGCCTCGGCCATGACCGACGAATTGAACGAAAAGCAGCAGGAGACAATTCTTCAAAAGGTGCCGGCCGGCCGGCTCGGCACCGCCGAGGAGGTGGCTGCTGCCGCCGTGTTCCTTTCCAGCGAGGGCGCGGCCTACATCACGGGCCATACGCTCAACGTCAATGGTGGAATGGTGATGATCTAATCTGCAAAGGGGCTTGCGTCGTCTTGCTTTGACGATATGGTCATGCACAACAAAGTGTGATAGTTGCGCCGGCACACCGTAGCCGGCAGATCAAAAATCAAGGCGAAAAGCCCATAAAATCCGCCGCTGCGCAATAAGGGAGCTCTCCCTGCCCAGAGGCAGAGCGTTAAACAACGAACTCTTAGTCTGCAAAAAAGGAAGACACTATGAGCGACATCGAAGATCGCGTCCGTAAGATCGTCGTGGAGCATCTCAACGTCGAGGCCGACAAGGTCACTGAAAAGGCCAGCTTCATGGATGATCTGGGAGCGGATTCGCTCGATCAGGTCGAACTCGTGATGGCCTTTGAAGAAGAATTCGGCGTGGAAATCCCCGATGACGCTGCTGAGTCCATCCAGACTTTCGGTGACGCCGTCGCCTTCCTCACCAAGGCAACTGCATAATCGGCGACGCCGGTTAGCTTTACGCCCATGAAAATGCGCCGCGTCGTCGTCACCGGTCTCGGTATCGTCAGCCCTCTGGGTGTTGGTCACGAGACCGTCTGGTCCAATATTCTTGCGTCCAAATCTGGCGCGCAGCGTGTTACCGACTTTGAGGTCGGCGATCTGGCATGCCAGATCGCCTGCCGCATTCCCATGGGCGATACCTCCGAAGGCAAGTTCAATCCAGACGACTGGATGGAGGCCAAGGAGCAGCGCAAAGTCGATCCGTTCATCGTCTTTGCCATGGCAGCGTCCACCCAGGCCCTTCATGACTCCGGTTATGAAGCAAAAACCCTCGAGCAACAGGAGCGCAGCGGCGTTCTTATCGGTTCGGGGATTGGCGGAGTTGGCGGCATCTATGATGCGTCGATCACTCTGGCTGAAAGAGGCCCGCGCCGCATCAGCCCGTTCTTTATTCCCGGCCGCCTCATCAATCTGGCGTCGGGCTACGTTTCCATAGAGCATGGCCTCAAGGGCCCCAATCATTCGGTCGTCACCGCCTGTTCGACCGGCGCCCACGCCATTGGCGATGCGGCCCGGCTGATCGCGCTCGATGACGCCGATGTCATGGTGGCCGGCGGTGCCGAGTCTCCGATAAACCGCCTGTCGCTGGCTGGCTTTGCCGCCTGTCGCGCGCTTTCCATCGGCTTTAACGACGCGCCCGAAAAAGGGTCACGCCCCTATGACAAGGACCGCGACGGGTTCGTTATGGGCGAGGGCGCTGGGATTGTCGTTCTCGAAGAATACGAACACGCCAAGGCCCGCGGCGCCCATATCTACGGCGAAGTGATCGGCTACGGCCTTTCGGGTGATGCCCACCACATCACCGCGCCCGCTGAAGATGGCAATGGCGGCTACCGATCCATGTCCGCCGCCCTCAAGCGCGCCGGCATTTCCGCCGCCGATATCGACTATATCAACGCCCACGGCACCTCGACCCCGCTCGGTGACGAGATCGAACTGGGCGCCGTCACCCGCCTTCTGGGAGACTCGGCGCCCAATGTCGTTATGAGTTCCACCAAGTCCGCTGTCGGCCATCTGCTCGGCGCCGCCGGTGCTGTCGAAGCGATCTTCTCGCTGCTTGCCATGCGTGACAATATCGCGCCGCCGACCATCAATCTCGACAATCCCTCTGTGGAGACCGTCATCAACCTGGCCCCGCACACCCCGGTCAAAAAGGAAATCAACGTGGCGCTGTCCAATTCGTTCGGATTTGGCGGCACCAACGCGTCCTTGATTTTCTCTAAAGTCGGCTAGCACCCCTTGCGGTTCTTTACCCTCTCCCGGTCACCCCGGACTTGATCCGGGGTCCAGTACCCCCAACGGTACTGCGCTTGCAAACCGCCGCCGCTCGGCTCCAATCCCCCATTTGACTCTTGTTTTCGCCCAATTTTTTGGCCCATATGACCGTGCGGCCCATGCGGATTCGCACGCATAGACTATCCTTGATATGACGGGCGCCGGGCCCGCGCCAGACCGAAGGGACGGAACTCGACCGCATGGCCGACCGCAAGAAGAAGAACCGCCGCCGCTCGTCCAATGGCTTTTTCGAAGCCCTCAACGGGCTGCTGACCCTCATTCTGCTCGCCCTTCTGGGTGTTGCCGGCGTGTTCATCTACGGCGTCACGGTCTTTAACGCCGAAGGTCCGTTCGAAGAGGATCGCAGCTTTGTGGTCGAATCCGGCAACGTTCTTGGCACCGTCGCCTCGCGCCTTGAGGAACAGGGGTTCATTTCCAACGCCGATATCTTCAATTACGGCTCGCGCCTGTTGCGTCGCGGCGACGATCTTCGCGCCGGCGAATTCAACATTGCCGCCCATTCCTCGATGCTGGACATCATCCAGGAATTGACCGAAGGCACCCCGATCCAGCATCAGGTCGTGGTCCCTGAAGGCTTCACCTCCTGGCAGGTGGTCGAGCGCGTCAATGCCGATCCCGATCTCACCGGTAATATCGAGGTCCTGCCGCCCGAAGGCAGCCTCTTGCCGGGCGCCTATTCCTATCGGCGGGGCGACACCCGCCAATCCGTGATCGACGCGATGACCGCCGCCATGGACGAGGCGCTGGCTGAAATCTGGGAAGGCCGCGACGAGGATCTACCCATCGACAGCCCCGCCGATCTGGTCATTCTTGCCTCCATCGTGGAGCGCGAAACCGGGCTGGCGAGCGAACGGCCCCAGGTTGCCGCTGTGTTCGTCAACCGGCTGCGTGTCGGCATGCGCCTTCAGTCCGATCCCACTATCATCTACGGCATCACGCTGGGGCAGGGTTCGCTCGGCCGCGGTCTGCGCCGCTCGGAGATCGATCAGGTGACGCCCTACAACACCTACCAGATCGACGGTCTGCCCGCCGGGCCCATTGCCAATCCGGGCATCGATTCCCTGCGCGCCGTCGCCCATCCCGATGAGCATGATTACCTCTATTTCGTCGCCAAGGGCGCCGTGCCTTCCGACGGTCACGTCTTTGCCGAAACCTATGCCGAGCATCAACAGAACGTCGCTGCCTATCGCGAGATCGAACGCCAGGCGGCCGAGGATGCCGCCGATTCCGACGCGCAGGCCGAAATGGACGCCATAGAGGCCGAGGAAGCCGCCGAGGCAGGCGATGCGGCAGCCACGGAAGCACCCGCCGCCGAAAGCCTCTAGAAATGGGACAGCCACTCTCTTCCATGACCGGCTTTGGGCGCGCCAGCGCCCAGACCGATGGCTATTCCATTCTCGTTGAAATCAAGTCGGTCAACGGCCGAGGGCTCGATGTCCGCTCGCGCCTTTCGCCTGGCCTAGACGTTCTCGATGGCGAAATTCGCAAGATGGTGGGCGAGAAGCTGGCGCGCGGTTCAGTTTCGATCTTCATCAATCTCCAGCGTCATGCCGCCGATGCGGAACTGGTGGTCAACGAACGGGCGCTCGACCGCGTTCTCAACCTGATCGAAAATCTCGGCAAACGTATCGACGCCCGCAAGCCCTCCATCGAAGCCATCCTGGCCCTCAAAGGAGTCATGGAGGCCGAAGAGCCGCAACTGACCCCCGACGTTGAGGAACGCCTGCACGCCTCCGTCCTCGATTGTCTCGGCTTGGCACTCAACGCGCTTGTCGAATCCCGTCGCGGCGAGGGCGAACGCATCGGCGCCATCATCGCCCAGCGCATCGAGGAAATCGCTTTCCTCGCCGATACCGCACACGCCCATCCTTCGCGCTCACGCGAGGCGATTCTCACGCGCCTGCGCGATCAGGTTGCCACTCTGCTCGACGCCGAAAAGGGCCTGTCCGAGGACCGCCTGCACCAGGAAGCTGCGGTTCTGGCCACCAAAGCCGACATAGCGGAAGAACTCGATCGCTTCAGCGCCCACATCACCGCCGCCCGTGATCTGCTGGGCAAGGGTGGCCCTGTCGGCCGCAAGCTCGATTTCCTCAGCCAGGAATTCAACCGCGAGGCCAATACGCTCTGCTCGAAAAGCAATGATGTGAGCCTGACCGCCATCGGGCTTGACCTCAAGGCGGCTATCGATCAGTTACGGGAGCAGGTCCAGAATCTGGAGTAATACGGAATATGCCGGACGGGGCAGGGCAGGGAAAACGATAATGATGGATTTTGCACGCCGTGGCGTCATGCTGGTGATCGCTTCGCCGTCGGGGGCTGGAAAATCCTCGATCTCGCGGCAATTGTTCGCTCAGGACCCAAACATTCGTCTGTCCGTCTCGATCACCACCCGCACCCGCCGCACCGACGAAATCGACGGCACCCATTATCATTTTATCGACGTTCCCACCTTCGAAAAAATGCGCGATCGCGGCGAACTGCTCGAATGGGCCGAAGTCCACGGCAATTACTACGCCACCCCCCGCGAAAAGGTCGAGGAGCGCCTGTCGACCGGTAAGGACATTCTTTTCGATATCGACTATCAGGGCACGCTGCAGCTCTACGAAAACTGCCGAGAGGACATGGTCACCGTCTTCATCCTGCCCCCCTCGATTGCCGAGTTGCGCGCCCGCCTCGAACGCCGCGCCCAGGACAGTGTCGGCACCATCGAAAAGCGCTTGCGCAACGCCCGCACCGAGATGGAGCACTATTCGGAATACGATTACGTGCTGGTCAATGAAGACCTCGAACAATCGGTGCAGATGGTCCGCTCCATCCTCGCCAGCGCCCGCCTCCAGCGCGGCCGCCAGACAAAGCTCGAAGGTTTTGTCGATGAACTGAAAGCCCAGATTGACGCTTTGGGTTAGAGCGCTTCCAGAATAAGTGGATACCACTTGTTCGGTTCGGAAGCGCGACAAAGCAAAGACCTGGAGCAATTGAAGCGGTTCAAAGAAGCGCTGAAATGCTCTAACCCCGCAACCGCGCCACTTCCCGCGCCATCGCGATATAGGTCGAAACCGGCAGCGTCTCGGCCCGTTCGTCGCCCTTGAGATCGACGGCGGCAAACAGCGCTTCCAGCGGCACACCCAGCCCTTTCAAACTCTGTCGTATCATCTTGCGCCGCTGACCGAACGCATGCCGCGTCACCTCTTCCAGTGCCCGCACCGGAACGTCGGCTTCAACGGGTTTGGGTACAATGTGTACAACTGACGAGGTGACCTTTGGCGGCGGCGTAAAGGCGTTGCGGTCCAGATTCATGGCGATGCGTGCGTCGGCACGCCAACCCGACAGAACCCCCAGCCGTCCGTAAGCCTTGTCCTCTGGCGTCGCCACGATCCGCTCGGCCACCTCGCGCTGAAACATTAGCGTCATGCTCTCGAACCACGCCGGCCATGGCTCCTGCGACAACCAGCCGGTCAAAAGCGGCGTGGCAATGTTATAGGGCAGATTGGCGACGATCTTGGTCCGCCCCTCGGCGAGCTTCCGATAGTCAACTTCGAGCGCATCGGCCGAAATGACCTCGAGCTTGCCCGGATAGGCGTCCGAAATCTGCGCGAGGGCAGGGAGAGTACGCTCATCGCGCTCGATGGCGATGACCTTTTTCGCGCCCGCAGCCAGCAGGGCCCGCGTCAGCCCGCCCGGACCCGGACCCACCTCGATCACCGTGACATCGGTCAGATCGCCTGCACTGCGCGCAATGCGCGCCGTCAGGTTCAGATCGAGCAGGAAATTCTGCCCCAGCTCCTTTTTCGCACGCAGTCCGTGCTCCGCGATCACTTCACGAAGCGGCGGTAAACCATCGATCTGACTCATGAAATCGCGTCCGCCAGACGGATCGCCGCCAGCATGGAGTTAAGGGAAGCCTTGCCCGTTCCAGCCAGCGAGAATGCGGTGCCGTGGTCGGGAGAGGTGCGCACGATCGGCAGGCCGAGCGTGACGTTGACCCCGGCATCGAACGCCACGGTCTTGATCGGGATCAGCGCCTGATCGTGATACATCGCCACCACACAATCATAATTGCGCCAATGCGGCGGATAAAAAAGCGTATCGGCGGACAGAGGCCCGAAAACGTCGATCCCCTCCATGCGCAACGCCGCCAGCGCCGGAACGATCGTGTCGACCTCCTCGGTCCCGATCATCCCGTCTTCTCCCGCATGCGGGTTGAGCCCCGCCACCCCGATCCTGGGCTTGGCGATGCCGAACCGGGCGGAAAGATCGCGCGCGATCACCCGGATCGTTTCGAGGATCAATTCGTGCGTGATCTGGCCCGGAACCTCGGCCAGTGGAATATGAATGGTCAGCGGCACGGTGCGCAGATCATCATGGACCAGCATCATGACGGGCAGGGGGATCGCATCGTCGTCTGCACAAAGCGCTGCCAGAAACTCGGTATGCCCGGGATATTCGAACCCCGCCCCATAGAGCGCCGCCTTGTGGATTGGCGCTGTAACCACTCCACGGAACAGCCCGGTTTGCACCGCATCGACCGCCTGGGCAATGGCTCCAACCACCACAGGCGCTGTGTTGGGGTCCGGATCGCCAGGTGTGTCATCGACATCGCCGACAATATCGATCACCGGCAGCGCGCGCTGGAACGTTTCGGTCGTATCCTCGGGCGCGATCGCCTCGATGTCGATATTGAGCCCCAGCCTTTCCGCCCGTGCAGCCAGAAAGCTGGCGTGCCCGTAAACGGCGAAAACCGGCAGTCCCAGGGACTGCCGGTCAGCGTAAAGTTGCAGGATCAGGTCAGGACCGATGCCGGCCGGTTCGCCCATGGTGAGCGCAAGCGGGGCCACGGTCCCTCGCCTCCTAGCGGCGAATGATCGTGGCGCTGGAGCGCAGCCGTGCCAGATAGGCTTCGGCTTCGGCCTGCAATGCGTCCGTGCCTGCTTCCTGGCGAAGTTCTTCGGTCAGGAACGTCAAATCCTCGGCTTCGGCCTTTTCGCAGATCGCCAGCATGGAAACGCCGTTTTCAACGACGCGCGGGCTGGAAATCTGCCCCACGGTCAACCCGGCCAGCTCGTTGGCAATGGCTTCGGGCAGTTGGGTCGCGTGGCGCCGGCCCAGATCGCGGACAGCGGCATCGGTGAACTGGATCGCCAGATCGACGGCAGTATCGCAGCCATTATAGCGGCTGCGGAACTGGTTGGCTTCTGCCGTGCGCCGTGAGGCGGAAATGCCCGAACCCTGCGGAATGACAAACAGTACTTCCTTGAGGATATAGTCAAAGCCAAGCGCCGGCGTCACCTGTTCAGCGGCCTGCATTTCCAGATCGAGCTCGGAAAGCTGTACCCGTGAACGCAGCACCTGAGACACCACCTGCTGCCATGCGATTGCGGCCTCAAGCCGGTCGCGCAGGCTTTGGGGGTTTACCCCGTTCTGGGTCAGGATGTTGGTAAGGTTGGAAACGCTCGAACGCATATTGGTCGCTATATTGGCAAACGCGGAATCGACCTGCCCGTCCGAGACGGAAATGCCGAGGCGGGACGCTTCGGCCAGCTTGATCGTATCGTCGATCAGGGAGTCGGTGGCCAGTTGCACCCGGGCGGAATTGCTCGATCCTTGTCCTTCGAGGCGCAACAGATTTGCGCGATCGTTGATCTGCTGGTCGGTTATGGGCTGGCCATTCACCGTCACCCGTGCGCCCTGCGCCTGTACCGCAGCCGCCATCAGGGCCAGTCCCAGAGCCAGACAGATGCCAGCGGTTCTCAATGCGAGCCATTGTTTCATGTGTTCCGCTCCCTAAAAGCGTCTTTTAGCCAAAGCCGTCCTCTAGCACAAATGCGGCCAAATTCGGCAGTTGCGATTGGGATTTGTTTAAAGCCTTACCGCTCGGAAGGGAAATGGCTTTTGCGAGCCGAAGTCAGAACCCGCCGCTGAGGTCTACGACCTCCGAATTCTCCGGCCCGCTCAGGCTGAAAGTGACGCCGACCCGGAAGTCGTTCGCCGTTCGGTGCGTTGGCCCCGTCCACCGTGTCTGGACGCCATAGGCCAGAAACTTGTCATCATAGGTCAGCCCCGCCGTCGCCTGCAGCCATTGGTTGGCCGTCAGATCCCAGGCCACACCCGCATTGGCTGTCCAGTAATCTGCCACCGGCACCTCTGCGCCCACCGCAACTTCGTGCCGGTCCTGTGGCTGGCTCAGCGCCGCCTGGCTCGCGATGAAGACGTAATCGCCGGTCACCCTGTATCCATCAACTTCGCCCGAGGCCGAGAGCTGCAAACGCGGAATGTCCCCGGTTGCCGGGTCCAGTTGCACCTTGGCCCCACCAGCCAGACCGCCATAACCGCCCTGAAGGCCGGCAACGAGATAGGACGCATCAGCGTTCATTCCCGACGCGACACCCGCGGTGCTGCCATCATTGGCGTTAAAGCCATTGGTCCCTGCCAGATGGAAGGACTGCCCCATCAGCGCGCTCAGCCATCCGCCATTGTCGAAACTGGTCTGGAACTGCCCGCCCACATTGGCCCGCAATCCCGTCTCCTGACGGTCGGCGCCAGAGAAACGGTTGAAGCTGAAAAGATTGGTGTCGTCGAAAACGAACCCCTGGGAATCATTGTTTATGATGCCCGGAACCGCTTCGCCGTCGCGATAGACAAGTTGCGCGATGGGCTCGATCACATGCGCAGCGCCAGCCGTCCGGGCCAGCAAGGGATAGCGGATATCGAGCGCCGCGATCGGCGTTGCCGAAAACAGGCTTTGCCCCGCCGGTGCGCTCGCATCGGCGCTGGCCCCGTCGTAGGTCGCCGCGTCACCGCGCAGCCCGAGATAGGGTGAAACCAGCAAACCGCCCGGAACGACGTACTGGTTGGACCAGCTCGCCTGCATCATGGCGTGAACCGATTGTCCCTCATAGCCGTGCACAAAGCCGGATCCGGTATCGTCCAGCGCCCGCGTGAGCCCCAAAAGCCGCCCGCTCAATTCAACGCGGCCAGCTCCGTTTTCCAGATCGACGACATGATCGATCACCGCATTGGGATGGGTCAGTGCCTGCTGGTTCTGGCGAGCATCGAACACAGCCTGGCTCGACCGGTTTCCGAGCGGCACAAATTGCTGCACCCGGATATCGGCATAGGTGTCGGAATCGAGATATTGCGCATAGACTTCGTTGCGCGTCGTGCCGCTGTCGATGTCGTAGTCGGGCAGATAGCCCGGGTCGGTGAACGCGGTATAGGACCATCCCAGCGTCCATTCGTCGGTCGGCGTGAACGTGCCGGTGGTCTGAACCGCGCCGCGCAGATTGCGGTTGGCCAGCCCGCTGAAGGCTCCGGGATTGAACTGATAAACGCCCGAGGCACTGATGGTGTAGCTCAGATCGCCCACAGTCTGGCGCCAGTCCACCGCCACGCCCGGCCCCTGGTTGAAATAGGCCGTGGGCGTAACAGCCAGCGTGCCATTGGCCACCCGATAGCGGAAAAAGGGCAGGGACAACGCGACGCCGTATTTGTCGTTGTAGCTCAGGACAGGGAACTCGACCCCTTCGTCCTGCGGCAGCGTCAGCCAAGGCAGCGAGATCACCGAAACCCCCAGCAATTGCAGCGAGGGTTGCTCGAAATAGATCACCTGCTCGGCTTCATCGGTGACGATGCGTGCCGCCTTGATCGACCACCCGATCCGGTTGCCGTTCGCATCGATACAGGTGCCACACGGCGCGTAGCTGCCATCGACGTAAACCCGCTCGACCCCTTCGTCGAAATTGGTCTCGGCTGCCGTAAAACGACTGCCATCGGGAAACGCCACGGTCAGCGCGCGCAAGAACCCTTCGCGGAACCCGTCTTCGAGTTCGACCCGCTCGGCAACATATTCGATGCCCTCGGGATCGATCACTGCCACATTGCCCACCAGTTCGACCCGGCCCGAACGTTGGTAATAGATCGCCCGGTCCGCCGATGCGCGAAAGCCCTGAAAGCTGATCCCCACGCGGCCCTGCGCCACGACCGTATCGTCGCGTGAATTGAAAACCATCGTATCGGCGGAAACCGCCATATCGCCGCCGCTGCCCGAGGGGATGCGGGAGAAGAAATCCGCCGGGACGAGCTGCTGGGCGCTTGCCACGGGTGCAAACGCGAGCGCTATGGCCATCACGCTGGCGAAAAGTGCGCCACGCCGCACCAATGTTGCCCCCAGGGGTGGTTTGTTCATCAAACGCGCCCGTCTTCTCTACGCAGGATCACGGTCAAACCGATCACGATGGCGACAAGGGCAGGGCCCCACGCCGCCGCAATCGGGTCGAGAACGCCTGCCGAGCCGGCCCGGTCAGCCATCTCCGTGATTACAAACACGACCAGGCCCAGGACGATTCCATAGACGATGGTCCACCCATAATGCCCTGTTCTTCGATAACCGGCGGTAAAGGCAAACGCAATCAGCAAAGCACCCACAAGAACGAACGGAACGGCATTGAGTTTTTGAAAACGCGTCTCGGCCGCTGCCCGCGCGAACGGGTCCGCGATTCCATTGCTCAACGCGCGTCGCAGGTCGAACCACGACATGTCCTCGGCGGTACCCAATTGCAGGCTCAATTCCGATTCCGTAGCGGTCGTCGCAATGGTCATCTCCGAAAAGGTGCGCGGCGCCCGGTCGATATCGAGGATCGTTCCGTCGGTGATCCGCCACTGACCAGGCTCGAGTTGGGCCAACCGCGCATGAATGCGCGTGCCCGTCTCCCCTTGCGGCTGCAGCCGCAATATCGAAACGTCGCGCAATCGGCTTCCGCCCTGGGTGACCGAGCGCGCATAGAGCATGTAATCGCCATCGGCACCGGTCTGATTGAACCACGTCTCCCGGTTCTGCACGCCATAGGCGCGGCCCCATCCGATCTGCGCCGCATCGAGCTGCTGATAGACGCGAATGGCAAAGCTGTCGACTACGGTGGTGACAATCACGCCTGAGAGGAGAATCATCAGGATCGGCCAGCGCATCGTCGACCAGATCGACCGCCCCGAGGCGCTGATGATCACCATTTCGCGGTGCGAGTGCAGGTCGATCAGCCCCACGATGGCTCCGATCAAAACGGTCACCGGCAGACCCAGAAGGCTCCAGCGCAACGCGCTCAGAAACGCCAGACCGGTCGATGTCCACGGCCCGGCCAAGGCCGCCGTCTGGTTGAACCGTCCGGTATCGAGAAATTCGACAAGCAGGATGATCCCGAAAAAGATGCCCACCACCAGCCCGATACGGGCGGCAAGGCGTATGCAGACGAGCCGTCCGACCCTGTTCATCGCGCCAGCCTCCAGCGCGGAAAGATGAAGGCGCGCCGTGTGCGAAGCCATAACAGGCCAAGCGAGAACGCGAGGATCACCGATGGCGCAATGAAATGCCGCGCGCCGCCGCCCGAAAAAGCGCTCACCGCCTGTTCGGCAAACGCCACCAGAAGAATTACCAGTTCCATCGGTATCCGCCGACGCCCGCGCCCGCCATCGGGGTAGGCGCAAAACGCCGCCGCCAGCGCGCAGATGGCCAGCGCCCGCAGCGTATCGGCGAACCGCTCGTTGAGCATCTTGATTTCTTCACGCGTCGCGCTGCCCGCCAGCGCCTTGGCGGCCAGCCCGAAACTGTCGGTCTGGGCGGCGCTCGTCGTGCGCGATGCCGCATCGATCAAGCTCGCAAGACTGATATGGTACTGGGCGAACCTTATCTGGCTCAGTCCGCCGCGCTCGGCGCTTTCATACTGGATGGCGCCATTGTTGAGGATCAGCTGGTAGCCCGTCTCGTCCTGAAACACCGAAGCGGTTTCGGCAAAATAGGTTCGCCGCGTTTCGTTGGTCGTGTCGTCGAAAAAGAAATCGACAAGCGTTCCGTCCCGCCTCCGCGCCGAGATCGAAAACACCAATCCGTCCTCGATTTCCGTGAACCGCCCCGGCACCAGCGCCCGCCCGACCACATCGGCGGCGATTTCCGCCGACCAGTCCGCCGAAATCCGCCGCGAGTGGGGTTCGATATAATTGCTCACCAGCGTCACGATCGCCGCCCCGGCCAGCGTGAACGAGATGATCCCGCGCCACAGCGCGTCGGTGCGCTGCCCGGCATGGATGGTGTGCAATTCGCGTGACGATTGCAGCGCCCGCAACCCCCGCACCAGCCCGATTGCGAAACACACATAGAGAATCGAGCGTGCAAAAGTCGGCGTGGTCAGGCCGCTCTGGCCCATAAGGGTTAGAAAATTCTGCCCCTTGGCCGAAACGAGATCGAACAGCCGCAAAAGCTGCATCAGCCAGATCAGCGCGCCGCCCGCCGCGAAAATGGTAAGCGCCTGCGCAAAGAACTGGCTCTGCAGATATCGCGAAAGTCTGTCCAAGGGGCGGGTCTAAGTCCTGTGCCGGCGAGTCAGATGTGCTTTTACCCTGTTCGCGTGGCGGCCAAAAGCGCAGCGTGGCAACAGATTGCGCCAAATGATGGCTGCGCATTGACGCACCGCCCCCCGCGGACAATGCTCAACTCTTCCAGCCCGGCGAATCCTCGCCGGTTTTATGCCCTCGCCAGTCAAGGTTGCCGCGCCCATGCCGCAAACGCTCTCGATCTCGCTAGCCGAAAACCTGCCCGATTCCCCCGCCGCCCTCGTGCTCTATGCAAACGGAAACGGCGAAATGGGCCCGGTAGCCGCCGGCCTCTGGAAGCGTACCGGCCTCGACTTTTCCCGTATCGCCAAGGCCACAGGCTTCTCCGGCCGCCCCGGCCACATGATCGATATCGCCGCCCCCACCGGCCTTGACTGCGATCGCCTTCTGGTGCTCGGCCGTGGCGCCGATGGAGAAGGGGACAATGACGCCGCGTGGGCTGACAGGGGCGGCTCGCTCTACGCCAAGCTCGACGCCGCCGGTGTGTCTGATGCGGCAGTGGTGCTCGACGAACCGGGACTGACCCCGCACCTGGTCGGCGCGCTGGGCGCCGGCGCCCGTCTGCGCTCCTACCGCTTTGAAAAATACCGCACCCGCCGCAAGAACGGCGCGACCCATCCCGCCACGCTCACCTTGGTCGTCGCCAAGGCTTCGGGCATGCAGTCCGCGCTCGGTGACGCTCTCGCTGTCGCCGACGGCACCATTCTGGCCCGCGACCTGGTCAACGAACCCGCCAATCTGCTCGGCCCGTCCGACATGGCCGATGTCGCCAACACCCTGGCCGATCGCGGCCTGTCGGTCGAAGTGCTCGACGAGACCCAGATGAAGGCCCTCGGCATGGGCGCCATCCTTGCCGTAGGGCAGGGGTCCGTTCGCCCCCCACGTCTCGTCGTCATGCAATGGAACGGTGGCAAAAAGGGCCAGCCGCCTTTGGCCTTTGTCGGCAAGGGCATCGTTTTCGATACCGGCGGCATTTCCATCAAGCCCGCCGCCTCGATGGAAAACATGAAAGGCGATATGGGCGGTGCCGCCGCCGTTCTGGGATTGATGCAGTCCCTCGCCACCCGCAAGGCCAAACTCAATGCCGTCGGCATCCTGGCCCTGGCCGAAAACATGCCCGACGCCAACGCCTACCGCCCCGGCGACGTTATCACTGCCATGTCGGGCGAAACCATCGAGATCATCTCGACCGACGCTGAAGGTCGCCTCGTTCTGGCCGATGCCCTGTGGTATTGTCAGGATCGGTTCAAGCCCAAAGCCATGTTCGACATCGCAACCCTCACCGGCGCCATCCGCATCGCGCTGGGCGAGGATTATGCCGGCGTTTTCACCAACACCGATGCGCTGGCCGCCAAACTCCAGCAGGCCGGCCGCGCTTCCGGCGAAAAGGTCTGGCACCTCCCCATCGGCCCCGCCTACGACAAACTCATCGAAAGCCGCTTCGCCGACATCAAAAACCAGGGCGGGCGCCTGGGCGGCGCCTCCATCGCCGGCCAGTTCCTCTCCCACTTCGTGGGCGATACCCCCTGGGCCCACATCGACATCGCCTCCACCGCCTTCGGCAAGGCCTCGACGGAAACCAACACCTCATGGGCGACGGGTTTCGGGGTGGCGCTGTTCGATCGGTTGATCAGGGATGGGTATGAGGATGGGACTTAGGCGCCCACCGGGCGCCGAGGGGCCTGTGCTTCTGTGGCGGGCCGCTGCGGCCATCGCAGCCGCCGGGGCCGGGTACACTCAACGCAACGCCGGCGCGCATCAATGTGGGTGCAAAATCTGAGAGCTGCCATACCTCGTCGATATGCCAGACGCCGGGGCCCACGCTGCCGGGCAGCATCAGCGCAACATTTGCTGCGATCAAGGCAGTTATTGCGGCTTCGTCACGCCCATCAAGGGTCAGGCGGCGATGAATGGAATCCCCAGCGTTCTGCCCCTTGGCTGCCACGACCAGCGACGCGCGATCCGATCCCAGCTGAAACCGGGTCATGCTCCAGTGCAGCAAGCGGCGAAACCATGCCTTCGAGGCCAGCCGCGACAATAGCTGCAGCGAACCCTTTGTAATCAAGGGAGAGTCCAGCCCAAGCCGGGTGACAACGGGTGACAATCCTTGGCGGCGCGCCAGCACATGCTGATCAGCAAAGTCGAATGGCATCGTGGCAACCGGCTTTGCCTCCGGGCCAAAACGCAGCATTTGCACAGCGCCCCGCGTCAGAGGTTCCAAATTGTCGAGTGTCCAGTTCAGCGCAGCCGGGCCATGCGTGCTCCCAAGTCCCAACAGCACACCGATGGTCAATGCTTCGATATGCTCCAACTCGGCGGCGGCGGTGCGCGCCATGAGATTGCTTAACCCCGGCGCCAGACCGACCGAGAGCACGGCGCGGCCATCATGGGCGCGAGCGAGAGCGTCAAGCGCCTCGATCCTCCGAAGGACATCATCGGTAGCCGAGATGTCGATATAGGCCAGACCTTTTTTGAGAACATGCGCGGGAAATTCATCCGTTGCGACATCGAGGCAGACGATGACCGTCTCAATCCCCGCTAGGGCATGATCCCAGCTTTGGGAATCGTTGAGATCAATGGTCACCCACTCGCAACCGAGTTGACCAGCCACTGCCGCCGACCGGCCCGCGTCGCGTCCACCGATCCGCACACCGGCTCGCCCGTCCTGCGCCAGATGCTGCGCGATCTGTCGTCCAACGTGACCATAGCCACCAATGATGAGAATTCCTGCCATCTCTTGTGCCCCGCTGGCTTGGCGCCGATACTGGCGCAATGAATGACCACGAAACACAGCGAATCGTGACTATCCAAATGGGAAGCCAGGCGAACGACACGCCCCGCACGGCACGCCACCCGACCGAATGCCTTGCGGAAGACTGGTTGGCCTTCCTCGGGCACCGTTGGAATGCGCTGATCCTCTGGCACCTTGCCAATGGTCCTATGCGATATGGTGAGTTGAGGGACGCGTTGCCTGGCATCACCCCCAAGGTGCTGAGTGAGCGGCTGGCCGGATTGACCGGACGTCTTTTGATACTGCGCACGGTCAGCAATGGTTTCCCTCGGGAAACGAGCTATCAACTGACGCCACAGGGATCGACCCTGGGGCCGATTGTCCTGCGGCTCTATGACTGGGCGGAAGAAAATGCAGCCCGGATCTGAGCACGGACAGAATTGACCGCTTCGCACCCCCCACCCATCCAATGCGATAACACGCCCATGACCGATCTCCTCTTCTACCACCTCGAAACCCGCCCGCTCGAATCCGTGTTGCCCATGCTGCTCGAAAAGACCATGGAGCGCGGTTGGCGGGCGGTGGTGGAGGTGGGCAGCGCCGAGCGCCTCGAAACCATCGATTCTGCGCTCTGGACCTATTCCGACGACAGTTTTCTGCCCCACGCCGTCGCGCGGGGGGAAGAAGCCGATGCGCTCCAGCCCGTGCTGCTGACCGGCGGCGATGAAAACCCCAACGGCGCCGCCATCCGCTTTTTCGTCGACCGTGCCACCCCGCGCCAGCTCGAAGGCTATGAGCGACTGGTCTATATCTTCAACGGCCACGATCCCGATGCCGTCACCGAAGCGCGCCAGGTGTGGCGCACCCTCAAACCGGTTTATGATCTCACCTATTGGCAGCAGGACGGCGAGGGCCGCTGGAGCAAGAAGGCTTGATGGACTCGTCTTTCGAACCCAGGGTCAGGCACACCCCGCTTGAGGATTTTCTTGCCATCCTGCTCGGCACCCTGTTTGTCGGGCTTGGCGTCACCTTCTATTCCGAAGCCCAGATCACCACCGGCAGCACCGCCGGTCTGGCCCTGCTCGTCCAATACGCCACCGGCCTGCCGTTCGGCGCCGTGTTCTTCGTCGTCAATCTGCCGTTTTATATTCTGGCCTTCCTGCGCATGGGCTGGCAGTTCACGCTCAAAACCTTCGTCGCCGTTGGCCTCGTTTCGGTCTATCCGGCGCTGATGCCCAACTGGCTCAACATTTCAGGCATAAACCCGTTCTTTGCCGCCATTGCCGGCGGCGCCATGATGGGAATGGGCATCCTCGCCCTGTTCCGCCACCGCGCCAGCCTGGGCGGCGTCAACATTCTGGCGCTCTACCTGCAGGACAATCACAAGATCCCGGCCGGCTATGTCCAGTTCGGCATCGATTTTTTCATCCTCATCGCGGCGGTCTTCATCCTGCCCTTCGACAGGGTTCTGCTCTCGCTCGTCGGCGCTGCCTTCATGAGCCTGGTCATCATTCTCAACCACAAGCCGGGGCGGTACATGGGGGTAAGCTGAGCCCACAGCCCTCCTGGCCATCCGGGGCGAAGACCCGGGATCCAGTACCCGGCAGCGCTGGCAAAGAGTGCTCGACTCGGCCGATCTGATGGGCCCCATAAAGGGCCGACCCCCTCCCGCGCCAGCCTCGATACGCGCTACTCGACCCGGCCCAGCTTCTCGAGCTTGAGCTTGCGCATCAGCTCGAAATGCTCGCGCACCGGCATGATGTCGGACACATAAAGCTCATAGAAGAAATCGACCCATTCATAGCACAGGATCACTTCGCGGGTTTCGAGGTCATAGAACGCATTGACCTCGCCGCAGTTCTCCGCGGTGATCTGCACCGGGTTGGGCAAAACGTAGTTTTTGGCAACCCAGTCCGCATACTGCTCGAGCACCTGCGCCTGTTCCAGAAGCGCCTGTGCCTCCGGATACTGCCCCCGTGTATCGCGGTACTGCACCGTAACATCGGAGGCCGGGGCGCCTTCGCGAAGATGAGGCTCCAGCACCGTCGACCACCCCCGCTCGGCGATCCGATAATCCTCGGCGCAGCTTTTCTGCCGATCGATGGGCAGCGAAATTCGCGTCGCATATTGGGTATGCCGCTCGTAATCGCTCCCCACCATCAGGCACGCCATGGCGTAAGAGCGCTGGATATCGAGACTGTGCGCGCCGTAAAACGCCGAATTGACGTATCCGCGCGAT